>NZ_CP073653.1:5585000-5607500 GCF_018223745.1 Clostridium beijerinckii | reverse complement strand
TGGTGTGACGGAGAAGGATAGGATGTGCTAGCTATTGGATGCTAGTCTAAGCGTTTAGGGAGTTGGGATTGGCAAATCCGTTTCAACAATTCTGAGGCGTGATGGGGAAGGTTCTACGGAACCGAAGTATCTGATTCCATGCTTCCAAGAAAAGCATCTAGAAAGAGAAGTAGTGCCCGTACCGCAAACCGACACAGGTAGATGAGGAGAGAATCCTAAGGCCGACGGAAGAATTGCAGTTAAGGAACTAGGCAAATTGACCCCGTAACTTCGGGAGAAGGGGTGCCTGAGAAATCAGGCCGCAGAGAATAGGCACAAGCAACTGTTTAACAAAAACACAGGTCTCTGCTAAAGCGAAAGCTGATGTATAGGGGCTGACGCCTGCCCGGTGCTGGAAGGTTAAGGGGAACACTTAGCAAAGTTTTGCGAAGGTGTGAACTTAAGCCCCAGTAAACGGCGGCCGTAACTATAACGGTCCTAAGGTAGCGAAATTCCTTGTCAGGTAAGTTCTGACCCGCACGAATGGCGTAATGACTTGTGCACTGTCTCAACTGCAAATCCGGCGAAGTTGTAGTGCGAGTGAAGATGCTCGCTACCCGCGATTGGACGGAAAGACCCCGTAGAGCTTTACTGTAGCTTAGCATTGAATTTCGGTATTGTCTGTACAGGATAGGTGGGAGACTGGGAAACTAGGGCGTCAGCCTTGGTGGAGTCGTTGTTGGGATACCACCCTGATAGTATTGAAGTTCTAACTGGATGCCATGAAACTGGTGACAGGACATTGTTAGGTGGGCAGTTTGACTGGGGCGGTCGCCTCCTAAAATGTAACGGAGGCGCCCAAAGGTTCCCTCAGAACGGTCGGAAATCGTTCGAAGAGTGTAAAGGCAGAAGGGAGCCTGACTGCGACACCTACAAGTGGAGCAGGGACGAAAGTCGGGCTTAGTGATCCGGTGGTACCTCGTGGGAGGGCCATCGCTCAACGGATAAAAGCTACCTCGGGGATAACAGGCTGATCTCCCCCAAGAGTTCACATCGACGGGGAGGTTTGGCACCTCGATGTCGGCTCGTCGCATCCTGGGGCTGAAGTAGGTCCCAAGGGTTGGGCTGTTCGCCCATTAAAGCGGCACGCGAGCTGGGTTCAGAACGTCGTGAGACAGTTCGGTCCCTATCCGTCGCGGGCGTAGGAAATTTGAGAGGAGCTGTCCTTAGTACGAGAGGACCGGGATGGACTGACCTATGGTGTACCAGTTGTTTCGCCAGAAGCATAGCTGGGTAGCTAAGTCGGGAAGGGATAAACGCTGAAAGCATCTAAGTGTGAAGCCCACCTCAAGATGAGATTTCCCATAGCATAAGCTAGTAAGACCCCTTGAAGACTACAAGGTTGATAGGTCAGAGGTGTAAGTGTGGTAACATATTTAGCTGACTGATACTAATAGGTCGAGGGCTTGACCAATATAGTCAAGTTGTAAATACATTAAAGAAACTGTGTGCAATTTTGAAAGAACAAAGTTTTTTCAAATTGAAGATCTCGTGATGATGGCATAGAGGTAACACTCCTTCCCATTCCGAACAGGAAAGTTAAGGTCTATAGCGCCGATGGTACTGCATGGGAGACTGTGTGGCAGAGTAGGACGTTGCGAGGTAAGCAAAAAAGATAGTTGTAATAACTATCTTTTTTTATTTTATAATATTTCGCACTTTTAATAAGTAGGCTCTATGGTATTAATTGATTCATATGCTTGAATTGTATTATTTAAAATATATGAATAATTATAAAGTTTAAGGTAATATATTAAAGTTGTTTTAATACTAATTGTTAAAGAGAGGATTCAAGATATGGATTCTCTTTTTTTATGGTATGAATTTTGGTAAATTAAACACTATTATCATTGGTTAGATAGTGAAGATCGCCCTGTGATCATGATTTTAAAAAGATATATAAGTGACATGAGTTTAAAATCATTTTTCCAATATTAAAAACTTAGCAGAATAAAACTTAGGTGCTGCTCACTTTATTTCCTAATACACAGCGTCTTTTATGCGCTTGATTATTGCTATTCTGTGAATTGATTTTAAATTTAATAAAATGAATGATTGAATATTATACATTATATATGGATAAAAATATATATTTATTATATTAAAAGTTAAATTAATTATAATTTTTATTAAAAATAAAGAAAAATAAGTGAAAAGTACCATAAAATTTGGTAAGATATATATATAGTGAGAATTATAATAAAGAGAAGCATTTAATTTAGTTTATGAGAGGGATATGAATATGGATGGGGGTATAGTTTAATGCAAAATGATCCTAAAAGCAGTAAGATTAAAGATAAAGATGAAATAGGTCCTAGAGATATGAACGGTTTGACAGAAGAAGACGGAAAAGTATCTATCGAAGATAATTCATCTGTTGAGAAAAGAATAAGTAAGACAAAGGGAAGAGCGAAAAAGAAAATTTCCTCAAAGGAAACAACTGAATTAAATCCAATTAATAATCTAGATATTAAGGTAAAAGACATTACTACAAATGATAAAGAAATTGGTATTAAATCTAAAGGGAGTTTAAAGAAATCTAAGGCAATTGATAAGAAGAATGCGTTGGAGAATAAAAACGAAGAAAAAATTATTTTAAAAGAAGAGAATAATAAAGAATCTGAATTGGAGGGTGGAGATAATATTAATAAATCTAAATCCACCAAAACGAATGAATTAAATGTACAATCAAAGACAAAAAGAACAACTAATAAATCTTCAAAAGGGAAATCTGCAGTAACTTCAACAAAAGCAAGCGCAAGAAAAAAATCAGCTTCAAAAGAATTAATGGGAGAATTTCAAGCAGAAGGGGAGAAGATTGAAAAGTCGAAAACAGAACATAGTAAAATTAATGTTAAAAAGAGAACAGAAAGTATTGATAAATCTGAAATAACTAATCTTAACACATATTTGTTTCATCAAGGTAAAAACTATGAATCTTATAATATTTTAGGCTCACATATTAAAACTGAGAAAAGAAAGAAAGGTGTGCAATTTGTAACGTGGGCACCTAATGCAAAAGATGTATATGTAGTTGGGGATTTTAATAATTTCGAAGTAAAAGAGGAATACAAACTTGAAAGAATAACTGAAAATGGATTATGGAGAGGCTTTTTTTATACTGCGAAGGCCGGAAATAGATACAAGTATTGTATAGTGGGAAGCGATGGAGAGATGGGAGAATACAAAGCCGATCCGTATGCAATACAAAGTGAATTGAGACCAGATAATGCATCAATAGTATATAAGCCTAAAGCTTTCAAATGGAATGATAAAAAATGGATTGATCAAAGAAATAAAATAAATGTACTTGAGCAACCATTAAATATATATGAGATACATTTGGGCTCATGGAAGACAAATAAAGATGGCGGATTCTTAAAATACGAAGAAATCGCAGAAGATTTACCTAAGTATGTAAAAGATATGGGATATACACATGTAGAGCTTATGCCGCTTATTGAACATCCATTGGATGCTTCTTGGGGATATCAGGGGACAGGTTATTATTCACCAACAAGTAGGTATGGGGATTATGAAGGTATTAAAATTTTAATAAATAAATTGCATGAGGCTAATATAGGAGTAATAATGGATTGGGTTCCAGGTCATTTTTGTAAGGATGCTCACGGATTATATAAGTTTGATGGAACACCAACATACGAATATCAAGAAGAATGGAGAGCGGAAAATAAGGGTTGGGGAACTTGTAATTTTGATCTAGGTAGAGATGAAGTTAAAAGTTATTTAATATCGAATGCATTATACTGGTATAAAGAGTTCCATATTGATGGATTAAGGGTTGATGCTGTATCAAGCATACTTTACTTGGATTATAGCAGATCGCCCGGGGAATGGATACCAAACAAATATGGAGGAAATGGGAATTTAGAAGCAATAGATTTTCTAAAGGAGTTAAATAAAGCAGTATTTGCAGAATATCCGACTGCACTTATGATTGCAGAGGAATCAACATCTTGGCCTAATGTCACAAAACCTGCAATTTATGATGGTTTGGGATTCAACTTAAAATGGAATATGGGTTGGATGAATGATACATTAGAGTATGTCGAAATAGATCCTAAATATAGAAAACATAATCATAAAAATATAACATTTGCGATGATGTATAATTATGCTGAAAATTATTTATTGCCACTTTCACACGATGAAGTTGTTCATGGTAAGAAATCATTGGTAAACAAAATGTGGGGAGATGAATGGAATAAGTTTGCAGGTCTCCGAGCGTTTATGTGTTATATGATGGGACATCCGGGCAAAAAGTTATCGTTTATGGGGTGCGAATTTGCTCAGAAAATTGAGTGGAGAGAATATGAGGAATTAAAATGGAACCTAATCGATGATTTAGGAATCCATAAAAAAACTCAATTATTTTTTAAGGATTTAAACAATCTATACCTTAATAATAAAGCTTTTTGGGAGCTCGATCATGACTATAGAGGCTTTAATTGGATAGAAGCCGATAATAATGAACAAAGCATATTAATTTTTGCTAGAAGAAGTAGAAATGATAAAGATACACTGATTTTTATAATTAATTTTACTTCTATTGTGTATTATGATTATCAAATTGGAGTACCATTTTTGGGGAGCTATGAAGAAGTATTTAATTCTGATGATAGTAAATATGGTGGTTCAGGTCAGATTATGGGTGAAATGCTTGTATCTGAAAAGACTCAATTCCACAATCAACCATATTCTTTGAAAGTAAAAGTGCCTCCAATGGCAACATTAATATTAAAAGTGAATGAAATTAATGTAGATCAAGAAATTAAAGAAAAAGATGAATAAAAGGTTAAAAAGACCGTTTGAGAAAGTAAATATTATAAAAATATCTATAGTATAATGATATAAATTTATTTGCTAGAGGTTGAGGGGGATAAAGAATGAGAGTTTTATTTGTAGCATCTGAAGCTAGTCCGTTCATTAAAACAGGGGGGCTCGGAGATGTTGCTGGGGCATTACCAAAAGCACTTGCACAAAAAAATGCAGATGTAAGAGTTGTTATACCAAAGTATAAAGAAATTAGTTGGGAAGTAAGAGACAAGCTAAGGTTTGTTAAATGGTTTAATGTTAAAGTTGGATGGAGAGAACAATTTTGTGGCGTATGGGAATGCTTTCATAATGGAGTAACATATTATGTTTTAGATAATGAAGCATATTTTAAGAGAGATGAAGTCTATGGATTCTATGATGATGCAGAGAGATTTGCGTTCTTTGATAGGGCCGTATTAGACATGTTGAGGCAAATAGATTGGCAGCCAGATCTTATACACTGCAATGACTGGCAAACTGGGATGTTACCTGTACTATTAAAATTTGAATATAAAAGAAATGATATGTTCTATTGGAAGATGAAATGCGTATATTCAATCCATAATATAGCATTTCAAGGAGTATTTGATCCTCAAATATTACCGGAGTTATTTGGATTTGATATGGAGCTTTATAATAACACATGCCTAAAATTTGATGATGGTGTAAGTTATATGAAGGGTGGATTATACTATTCAGATATTATTACAACTGTTAGTAATACTTATGCATACGAAATACAAACACCTGAGTATGGTCAAAGATTGGATGGAGTATTAAGAGAGAGATCCTATGCATTAAGAGGAATAACAAATGGTATAGATTATGATGAATTTAATCCGAAGACAAATAAATTTATTAAAAAGAACTATAGTATAAACTCTATTGAAGATAAAGCAATAAACAAAACGGAGTTACAAAAAGAGCTAGGGCTAACTGTTGATAAAAATATACCAATGCTGGCGATGGTAACTAGATTGACAAGTCAAAAGGGAATGGATCTATTAGTAAATATTTCGGATAAACTATTACAAGAAAATGTTCAACTAGTTATTTTAGGAACGGGAGATAAGCATTATGAGGAACATTTTAAATGGCTAGATTCTAGATATGGAAATAAGGTGTCTGCTAATATTAAATTTGATAATGGGTTAGCAAATAAAATTTATGCAGCATGTGATATGTTTTTAATGCCTTCACTTTTTGAACCATGTGGATTAGGGCAATTAATAGCACTTAGATATGGTTCTATTCCTATAGTTAGGGAAACTGGGGGACTTAAGGATACAATAATTGCATATAATGAGTATACTGGAGAAGGTAATGGGTTTAGTTTCAGAAATTACAATTCAGATGAGTTATACAATATAATAGAATATGCGTTATGGATATATAAGGATAAGGGTAAGTGGGAAAATCTAATCGAAAATGCAATGAATTCTGATAATAGCTGGAATAGGTCAGCTCAAATATATTTAGATTTATATAGAGAATTAACAGGACAAGATTAAGATGAGGACATAATGTTATGAGGGGGTATATCAATGCTCGAAATGGATAAAAAAACATTTAAAAAAGCTTATGTAAATAAGTTTTTAGAAATGCATGGTATTGAGTTAAAAGAAGGAACTAATCAACAAAAGTATGATGCTTTGGGAAGTTTAGTAAGGGATTATGTTACAAGAACTTGGCTCAAAACAAATAAAAAATATAATAAGACTGGGGAGAAGCAAGTTTATTATTTTTCTATGGAATTTTTACTGGGACGGTTACTTGGTGATGCTTTATTAAATATAGGCATAAGAGATATATGTAAAGAAGCGTTATCAGATTTAAATATAAATTTAGAAGAGTTGGAAAACTTGGAGCAAGACCAAGGACTAGGTAATGGTGGATTGGGAAGACTTGCAGCATGCTTCTTGGATTCAATGGCATCTTTAAATATTCCAGGAAACGGGTGTGGGATTAGATATAAATATGGATTTTTTCAGCAAAAAATTATAGACGGAAAACAAGTTGAGGTATCTGATGATTGGTTAAAGCTAGGAAACGTCTGGGAGAAGAGAAAAGCAGAAAAAGCAGAAATTGTTAAGTTTGGTGGAGAGGTAAAAGTAAGCGAAATAAATGGACGCTTAAGCTTTATGCATATAAATTATGAGCCTGTATTGGCAGTCCCATATGATACTCCAATTGTAGGGTACGAAAATGAAATTGTAAATACTCTTAGGTTATGGAGTGCGGAGGCGGTTTCAAACGAGTTTGATTTTTCATCATTTAGTAGAGGTGATTTTCTCCAAGCAATTAAGTATAAAAATTCAGTTGAATCAGTTTCGCAAGTGCTGTATCCAGAAGATTCATTTTATGAAGGTAAAATGTTAAGACTAAAGCAGCAATATTTCTTTGTTTCAGCAGGAGTTCAAAGCATTGTAAGGCACTGTAAAAAGCATGGAAAAGATATATTGTTACTAGATGAAAAAGTAGCGATTCATATAAATGATACTCATCCTACACTTGCGATACCAGAACTTATGAGAATATTATTGGATGAAGAAGGGTTAGAATGGGATACGGCTTGGAGAATAACAACTAATACAATATCGTATACTAATCATACAATTTTGGCAGAAGCTTTGGAAAAATGGCCAATAGACATGTTTCAAAAATTGCTTCCAAGAATATATATGATTGTTGAAGAAATTAATAAAAGATATTGTGCAGAACTTTTAACTAAATATCCAGGCAACCTTGAAAAAGTTAGAAGAATGGCGATAATAGCTGATGAGCAAGTCAAGATGGCACATCTAGCGATTGTAGGCAGTCATAGTGTAAATGGGGTAGCAAAACTTCATACAGAAATATTGAAGAAAAAAGAGATGACAGACTTCTATTATCTTTATCCAAATAAATTTAATAATAAAACTAATGGAATTACTCATAGAAGATGGCTTTTAAAAAGCAATCCAGAGCTTACAAAACTAATTAAAGATACAATTGGAGATAGCTTTATAAGACATCCACTTGATCTAAAGAACTTTGAGAGGCATTTGTATGATGAAGTGATTCTAGAACAGTTAGGAAAAATTAAAAAATTTAACAAAGAAAAGCTAGCAAGTATAATATTAGAGAATGATAATGTAAGAGTGGATCCTGATTCTATATTTGATGTTCAAGTAAAAAGAATACATGCTTATAAGAGGCAAGTACTTAATTGTTTAAGAATAATGGATTTATATAATAAATTAATTGATGATCCTAATTACGATATAGTTCCAAGGACATTCATCTTTGGAGGAAAAGCTGCACCAGGTTATTATTTAGCTAAAAATACTATTGAATTAATAAATTGTGTTGCAAACAAAATAAATAATGATTCTAGAGTAAATGAAAAGATAAAAGTTGTTTTCATTCAAAATTATAGAGTTTCGCTGGCTGAACAAATAATCCCGGGAACAGATGTAAGTGAGCAGATCTCAACAACAACAAAAGAAGCTTCAGGAACATCAAATATGAAATTTATGATGAACGGAGCTATTACAGTAGCAACATTAGATGGGGCAAATATTGAAATAAAAGATGAAGTTACAGATGATAATATAGTGATATTTGGATTAACTGCAGATGAAGTATTGAATTATTACAAAAATGGAGGATATAAATCTATTGATATATACAACAATGATATTAGAGTAAAAAGTGTAATTGATGATTTAATAAACGGAAAATATCATAGTGATAAAAATAAATTTAGAATTATATATGAAAATCTAATAAATTATAATGATGAGTTTTTTGTTTTACAAGATTTTGACTCATATTTAAAAGCTCAAGATAAGATTGATACTCTTTATAGGAATGCTAATAAGTGGCAAAGAATGTGTGGAATTAATATTGCACATTCAGGGATATTCTCATCTGACAGAACAATAGAAGAATATGCAACAGGTATTTGGGGATCAGAGGTAATCTATAAGAATCTATAGGAGGATTAACTGAATGAATGATATACAGGTATTACATGACTCTCAAAGCATAAGATTTAGAAGGCCCTTTGGCGCTGTAGAGGCTGGTCAAAAGGTTAAGATATCTATTAATATTAATAAAGACATAATTGTAGCAATCGAATTGATAAAATTCGATGGAACTAAAATGAATATGGGAATGAACAAGGAATATTTAAATAATGGTGAATTTAAATATTCTGTAGAAATTGATACATCTGATGCTTTGGGGATATTAGAATACTATTTTATTTTAATAGATGGGTATGACAGAGTATATTATGGAAATAATGACAATCACTTGGGAGGAGTTGGCCAAATATATACTTATAATCCTGTGCCATATCAAATAACTGTATATGAAAAGTCATTCGTACCAAGATGGTATAAAGAGGGTGTAATATATCATATTCTAATAGATAGATTCTATAATGGAAATGAAAATAAAATTATAGATAATATAAAAGGAAACTCATTTATATACGGAAGATGGGATGATAGTCCTATGTATATTAGAGATAGTTTTGGAAAAATTGCTAGGTGGGATTTTTATGGAGGAAATCTAAAGGGGATAATAAAGAAATTAGATTATATAAAGGAATTGGGAGCTAATATAATAAAGTTAAGCCCAATATTTAAATCCCCTAGTTGCCATAAATATGATACAGCGGACTATGAAATTGTAGATGAAATGTTCGGTACAAATGGTGAATTTAGAGAATTATGTAAAGTGGCAAATAGTAAAGGAATTAAAATTATTCTAGATATTGTACTGAGCTATACAAGCTCCGATAGTAAATATTTTAATAAACTAGGAAATTACGACGATGTTGGAGCGTATAATTCACCAAACTCTAGATTTTATGATTGGTATAAATTTATTACATATCCATATAGGTATGAATCTTGGTGGGGAATGGATGATAGACCGAATGTTAACTCGATGCAAAAAGAATATGTTGACTATATTATAAGTGGAGATAATTCTATTATAAATAAGTGGACAGATATGGGAGTTAGCGGATGGTTTTTAAATGTGACAGATGAGCTTCCAGATGAATTTATAGAACTAATAAGAAAGAAAATCGGAGAAATAAATAAGGATACTGTACTTTTAGGTGATATATGGGAAGACGCATCTAATAAGATAAGTTATTCAAGAAGACGAAAATATTTACAAGGGAATGAAGTGCAAGCTGCAACTAATTATCCCTTAAGGGAAAGTTTAATTAATTTTATCAAGGGGTATATAAAGTCAGATAAGTTAAGACAAAAAATTATGTCATTGTACGAGAATTATCCAAGAGAAAGTTTTTATGGAAATATAAATATTTTAGGTACCAATGATACAGAAAGAATTTTAACTGTTCTGGATGAAAATATATCACTGTTAAAATTACTTATAGCAATTCAATTTACTTTGCCAGGAGTACCACTAATATACTATGGAGATGAAGCCGGCATAAAAGGTGGAAGAGAGCCTGATAATAGGAGAAGCTATCCATGGGGGAAAGAGAACAAAATGCTTGCTGATTTCTACCATAAAATAATTAAAATAAGAAATAATGAAGATGGTTTAAAAAAAGGGAAGTTAAGTATCTTTGAAACTGATCCAAACGTATTTGCGTTTGAAAGAAAATATGAAAATGAAAGCGTAATAGTATTAGTAAATGTTTCAAGCGAAGCTAAATTAATTAAAGAAATTAACTTAAGTGGAGATTATGTGAATTTACTTGATATTAGTGAAAAGTATAAGTTTGCAGGAAGTGATAGCGTTATAACTATCTTTCCATATGATTTGAAAATATTGCGTAGGATCTAGTTCATTGAGTTTGATTATATAATAAAAAATTGACAAATATTTTGATATATGCTTATGTGGAATTTAATGGAAAATAAATGTATAATATATTGTATGCAAAACTATAAATATAAATTCCAGGGGTAATCATATTATAAAATAATTATTAAAAATATAATATGCTTCTGCAAGTTCACTTAAATAAAAATGTAATAATAATCATTTTTTTTGAACATAGGAGCATATAATATAAAATTTATCTAATGAGAACAAACACATATGAGAGGAGATAATATTATGGGTAAAAATGAAATTGTGGCAATGATATTGGCTGGTGGACAAGGATCGAGGTTAGGGGTATTAACAAAAAAATTGGCTAAACCAGCAGTACCGTTTGGAGGAAAATATAGAATTATAGATTTTCCATTAAGCAATTGTTCGAATTCAGGAATATATACAGTAGGAGTATTAACGCAGTATAAACCGCTAGAATTAAATGCACATATTGGCATAGGAGAAGCATGGGATTTAGACAGGGCTCATGGAGGGGTACATGTATTGCCACCATATCAAGAAGAAAAAGGCGGAGAGTGGTATAAAGGTACTGCAAATGCAATTTATCAAAATATAGAATTTGTTGATAGATATGATCCAGAATATATTTTGATTTTATCTGGAGATCATATATATAAGATGGATTATACAAAGATGCTAGATTTCCATAAAGAAAAACAGGCAGAGGCAACTATAGCTGTTATTGAAGTGCCAATGGATGAAGCATCTCGATTTGGAATAATGAATACAAGGGAAGATTTATCAATATATGAATTCGAAGAAAAACCAAAAAACCCAAAAAATAATCTAGCATCAATGGGAATATATATTTTCAATTGGAAAACTCTAAAAAAATATTTGAGAGAGGATGAATCGGACAAGACATCAAAAAATGACTTCGGAATGAATATAATTCCAAGTATGCTTGGTAATGGGAATAAAATGGTTGCCTATCCATTTAAAGGATATTGGAAAGATGTTGGTACTATAGATAGCCTATGGGAAGCAAATATGGATTTGATAAGAGAAGATAATGAACTTGATTTACATGATGAGGAATGGAAGATATATTCAGTCAATCCAGTAAGGCCGGCACAATATATAGGCGAGAATGCAAAAGTATCTAATTCATTAGTTGTTGAAGGTTGTGTTGTTAATGGACAAGTGGAAAGCTCAATATTATTTCAAGGAGTTCAAATAGGAAAAAACTCAGTTGTTCGAGATTCAATAATTATGACGGATGCTAAAATAGGTGATAATGTAGTTATTGAAAAAGCAATTGTTGGAAGCGGAGCAATAGTTCGAAAAGACTGTAAGATTTCTTTAGGTGATGAAATAGCTATTATTGCAGCAAAAGAAGAAGTAAAAATGGGTACAGTTATAGAAAATAATAAAGCAGTTTAGCGAGATCACTAAGGGGGAGAAAGAAATGAAAAATTGTATTGGTATAATCAACTTAGATGAAAATGAAAACAGAATGGGTGAATTAGTAGTTAATAGATCTCTTGCTTCAGTTCCTATTGCAGCAAGATATAGAATTATAGATTTTATTTTATCAAATATGACTAACTCAGGAATTAATTGTATAGGAATATTCACAAAGAATAAGTCAAGGTCTCTAATAGACCATTTAACAAATGGAAGACCATGGGACTTAAATAGAAAAAAAGATGGATTAAAAGTTTTTAACTTTGGAAATGACGAGCCTGTTTATGATGATGTCCATAATTTCGCTGAAAACATACAATTTTTAACACATAGTAGAAGAGAGTATGTATTATTAGCACCAAGCTATATGATTTGTAATATAGATTACAATGAAGTTTTGGAATACCATAAGAGTACAGGTAAAGATATTACAATGGTATATAAGAAGGTAAACAATGCAGATGAAGCTTTTGGTGATTGTGGCGTATTAAACTTTGATGATTCAGGAAGCGTTATAAGTGTAGGAGAAAATATAGGGAAAAGTCCGAAGGCAAATATTAATATGGAGATGTATATATTAAAAACTGAATTATTTATAAATATTGTAAATGAATGTGTAAGCAGTGGAATGTATCGAAAGGTCAAAGAGTATATTCATAATAATTTAAATACACTAACAGCAAGTGCTTACGAATTCAAAGGACATTTAGATTGTATAAATTCCATTAAGGCATTATATGATAGCAATGTGGGATTTTTAAATAGAAAAGTAAATAAAGAAATTTTTAATGATGAAAGACCTATATATACAAAAACTAAAGATGAAGCTCCAACTCACTATGCAGATACAAGCAGTGTTATAAACTCAATAATAGCAAATGGTTGTAGAATAGAAGGAACGATTGAAAATTGCATAATAGGCAGAAGAGTATATATAGGAAAAAATACAAAGTTAAAAGATTGTATAATAATGCAAAATAGCAGAATTGGTGACGATGCAGTATTGGATAATGTAATTGCAGATAAAGGTAGCGAGATAAGAAGTGGTGAGACCCTTATTGGATCAGTTATGTATCCTTTGGTTATAAAGAAAAAAAGTAGTATTACTAAGTAAAGATATATAGAAGATACTATTTTTAGAAATTGAATAGTTATATTATTATAAAATATTAATTAGGTAAGTATCAGAAAATTAGATTTGTGATTCATTAAGTTAGTATTATCTATATTAGGAAAATTAAATGCAGAATTTGAACGATATAGTGATTAACAACTAAGAAATAATGTTAGCAAAGTATAATTTTATGATGCTTACTTTATTTATATCAATACAACTTTAATATGTCTATTATGTGATAGATAAGGTATGTTAAAAACTTTATACATTATGGATTACTATTTTATTTATGGAACTAATAGAAGTATAAATTTATAGTATAAACATGATATAGTGACACAGAACTGTTAGTCTTAGAGAAATTTAGAAAGTAAATTTAATCTGGAATTTATTATAAGTATTAAGCCGTATAATCTCATTGCTAATTTGTAATAAGGGGATAACAGTATGCACATCACATAATATTTTAACAAATATGTTGACAGCATAACGGGAACGTGTTAAGATAAATAACGTCGCTGAGATATGTAAATAACTTAATGATAAATCGCAGATTTGTATCTTAAATATGATTTTAAAGATTTTGAAAAAGGCTATTGACATAATATAAAATAAGTGATATACTAAATAAGTCGCTTGAGGGTGACATAAATTAATAACTACAATGAGAATTGTAGGAAAGAAAATTGGTCTTTGAAAATTGAACAGAATAACATAAATACATTTAAGTAAACCAGCAATTTTTATTTGAGTAAGCTAAGATTAAACTTTTTATTGAGAGTTTGATCCTGGCTCAGGACGAACGCTGGCGGCGTGCTTAACACATGCAAGTCGAGCGATGAAGCTCCTTCGGGAGTGGATTAGCGGCGGACGGGTGAGTAACACGTGGGTAACCTGCCTCATAGAGGGGAATAGCCTTTCGAAAGGAAGATTAATACCGCATAAGATTGTAGTGCCGCATGGCATAGCAATTAAAGGAGTAATCCGCTATGAGATGGACCCGCGTCGCATTAGCTAGTTGGTGAGGTAACGGCTCACCAAGGCGACGATGCGTAGCCGACCTGAGAGGGTGATCGGCCACATTGGGACTGAGACACGGCCCAGACTCCTACGGGAGGCAGCAGTGGGGAATATTGCACAATGGGGGAAACCCTGATGCAGCAACGCCGCGTGAGTGATGACGGTCTTCGGATTGTAAAGCTCTGTCTTCAGGGACGATAATGACGGTACCTGAGGAGGAAGCCACGGCTAACTACGTGCCAGCAGCCGCGGTAATACGTAGGTGGCAAGCGTTGTCCGGATTTACTGGGCGTAAAGGGAGCGTAGGTGGATATTTAAGTGGGATGTGAAATACTCGGGCTTAACCCAGGTGCTGCATTCCAAACTGGATATCTAGAGTGCAGGAGAGGAAAGTAGAATTCCTAGTGTAGCGGTGAAATGCGTAGAGATTAGGAAGAATACCAGTGGCGAAGGCGACTTTCTGGACTGTAACTGACACTGAGGCTCGAAAGCGTGGGGAGCAAACAGGATTAGATACCCGGTTAGTCCACGCCGTAAACGATGAATACTAGGTGTAGGGGTTGTCATGACCTCTGTGCCGCCGCTAACGCATTAAGTATTCCGCCTGGGGAGTACGGTCGCAAGATTAAAACTCAAAGGAATTGACGGGGGCCCGCACAAGCAGCGGAGCATGTGGTTTAATTCGAAGCAACGCGAAGAACCTTACCTAGACTTGACATCTCCTGAATTACCCTTAATCGGGGAAGCCCTTCGGGGCAGGAAGACAGGTGGTGCATGGTTGTCGTCAGCTCGTGTCGTGAGATGTTGGGTTAAGTCCCGCAACGAGCGCAACCCTTATTGTTAGTTGCTACCATTTAGTTGAGCACTCTAGCGAGACTGCCCGGGTTAACCGGGAGGAAGGTGGGGATGACGTCAAATCATCATGCCCCTTATGTCTAGGGCTACACACGTGCTACAATGGCTGGTACAGAGAGATGCTAAACCGTGAGGTGGAGCCAAACTTTAAAACCAGTCTCAGTTCGGATTGTAGGCTGAAACTCGCCTACATGAAGCTGGAGTTGCTAGTAATCGCGAATCAGAATGTCGCGGTGAATACGTTCCCGGGCCTTGTACACACCGCCCGTCACACCATGAGAGTTGGCAATACCCAAAGTTCGTGAGCTAACGCGCAAGCGAGGCAGCGACCTAAGGTAGGGTCAGCGATTGGGGTGAAGTCGTAACAAGGTAGCCGTAGGAGAACCTGCGGCTGGATCACCTCCTTTCTATGGAGAAATCTAGATCAGCATGATGTCTGACTAGTACAGATACATTATTATGTATCAAAATATAAAATACTTGCTCAAAGGTTACTTAAGTATTTGTTCTGTTCAATTTTGAAAGACTAAGTCTTTCAATGTTCTTTGAAAATTGCACATAGATTTAATGTATATAAAATACAACAAAGCCAAGAATAAATATTCTTTGTGATATGACTAATAATTAGGTCAAGCTACAAAGGGCGCATGGTGAATGCCTTGGCATCAGGAGCCGATGAAGGACGCGATAAGCTGCGATAAGCTTCGGGTAGACGCACATAGTCAGAGATCCGAAGATTTCCGAATGAGGAAACTCACATGGGAAACCCCATGTATCATAAAGTGAATACATAGCTTTATGAAGGTATACCCAGGGAACTGAAACATCTAAGTACCTGGAGGAAGAGAAAGAAAAATCGATTTTCTTAGTAGCGGCGAGCGAAAAGGAAAGAGCCCAAACCAGAGATTTATCTCTGGGGTTGCGGACAGAACATAACGAGAAATCATAGTTAATTGAACACAACTGGAAAGTTGGACCATAGGGGGTAATAGTCCCGTAAGTGAAAACTATGATAATCAGTTCTGCACCAGAGTACCACGAGACACGTGAAACCTTGTGGGAAGCAGGGAGGACCACCTCCCAAGGCTAAATACTACCTGATGACCGATAGTGAAGCAGTACCGTGAGGGAAAGGTGAAAAGAACCCCGGGAGGGGAGTGAAATAGAACCTGAAACCATGTGCCTACAACCGATCAGAGCACCTTATGTGTGTGATGATGTGCTTTTTGTAGAACGAGCCAACGAGTTACGGTATGTAGCGAGGTTAAGTACTTAAGGTACGGAGCCGAAGGGAAACCGAGTCTTAATAGGGCGACTAGTTGCATGCTGTAGACCCGAAACCGGGTGACCTATCCATGGCTAGTAAGGTTGAAGCGAGGGTAAAACCTCGTGGAGGACCGAACCACGTTGCTGTTGAAAAAGCATGGGATGAGCTGTGGATAGCGGAGAAATTCCAATCGAACTCGGATATAGCTGGTTCTCCTCGAAATAGCTTTAGGGCTAGCGTCGGAAAATGTGAGTAGTGGAGGTAGAGCACTGAATAGGCTAGGGGGCATAGCGCTTACCGAACCTTATCAAACTCCGAATGCCACATACTATCAGTCCGGCAGTCAGACTATGAAAGATAAGTTCCATGGTCAAAAGGGAAACAGCCCAGATCGTCAGCTAAGGTCCCAAAGTGTAAGTTAAGTGGAAAAGGATGTGGGATTTCTAAGACAACTAGGATGTTGGCTTAGAAGCAGCCACTCATTAAAAGAGTGCGTAATAGCTCACTAGTCAAGAGATCCTGCGCCGAAAATGTCCGGGGCTCAAACTTACCACCGAAGCTACGGGTTCACGCTATTTTGCGTGAGCGGTAGAGGAGCGTCGTAATCGGGCTGAAGTCGTACCGTAAGGAGCGGTGGACTGATTACGAGTGAGAATGTTGGCATTAGTAGCGAGATGTAGGCGAGAATCCTACAGGCCGAATATCTAAGGTTTCCTGAGTAAAGTTTGTCTTCTCAGGGTTAGTCGGGACCTAAGGCGAGGCCGAAAGGCGTAGTCGATGGACAATTGGTTGATATTCCAATACCACTATAATCGTTATTATCGATGGTGTGACGGAGAAGGATAGGATGTGCTAGCTATTGGATGCTAGTCTAAGCGTTTAGGGAGTTGGGATTGGCAAATCCGTTCCAACAATTCTGAGGCGTGATGGGGAAGGTTCTACGGAACCGAAGTATCTGATTCCATGCTTCCAAGAAAAGCATCTAGAGAGAGAAGTAGTGCCCGTACCGCAAACCGACACAGGTAGATGAGGAGAGAATCCTAAGGCCGACGGAAGAATTGCAGTTAAGGAACTAGGCAAATTGACCCCGTAACTTCGGGAGAAGGGGTGCCTGAGAAATCAGGCCGCAGAGAATAGGCACAAGCAACTGTTTAACAAAAACACAGGTCTCTGCTAAAGCGAAAGCTGATGTATAGGGGCTGACGCCTGCCCGGTGCTGGAAGGTTAAGGGGAACACTTAGTGGTAACGCGAAGGTGTGAACTTAAGCCCCAGTAAACGGCGG
The DNA here is from genome assembly GCF_018223745.1 of Clostridium beijerinckii. NCBI lineage: Bacteria > Bacillati > Bacillota > Clostridia > Eubacteriales > Clostridiaceae > Clostridium > Clostridium beijerinckii. The sequence continues at coordinate 5,589,802 of NZ_CP073653.1, read as the reverse complement.
CCGTAACTATAACGGTCCTAAGGTAGCGAAATTCCTTGTCAGGTAAGTTCTGACCCGCACGAATGGCGTAATGACTTGTGCACTGTCTCAACTGCAAATCCGGCGAAGTTGTAGTGCGAGTGAAGATGCTCGCTACCCGCGATTGGACGGAAAGACCCCGTAGAGCTTTACTGTAGCTTAGCATTGAATTTCGGTATTGTCTGTACAGGATAGGTGGGAGACTGGGAAACTAGGGCGTCAGCCTTGGTGGAGTCGTTGTTGGGATACCACCCTGATAGTATTGAAGTTCTAACTGGATGCCATGAAACTGGTGACAGGACATTGTTAGGTGGGCAGTTTGACTGGGGCGGTCGCCTCCTAAAATGTAACGGAGGCGCCCAAAGGTTCCCTCAGAACGGTCGGAAATCGTTCGAAGAGTGTAAAGGCAGAAGGGAGCCTGACTGCGACACCTACAAGTGGAGCAGGGACGAAAGTCGGGCTTAGTGATCCGGTGGTACCTCGTGGGAGGGCCATCGCTCAACGGATAAAAGCTACCTCGGGGATAACAGGCTGATCTCCCCCAAGAGTTCACATCGACGGGGAGGTTTGGCACCTCGATGTCGGCTCGTCGCATCCTGGGGCTGAAGTAGGTCCCAAGGGTTGGGCTGTTCGCCCATTAAAGCGGCACGCGAGCTGGGTTCAGAACGTCGTGAGACAGTTCGGTCCCTATCCGTCGCGGGCGTAGGAAATTTGAGAGGAGCTGTCCTTAGTACGAGAGGACCGGGATGGACTGACCTATGGTGTACCAGTTGTTTCGCCAGAAGCATAGCTGGGTAGCTAAGTCGGGAAGGGATAAACGCTGAAAGCATCTAAGTGTGAAGCCCACCTCAAGATGAGATTTCCCATAGCATAAGCTAGTAAGACCCCTTGAAGACTACAAGGTTGATAGGTCAGAGGTGTAAGTATGGTAACATATTTAGCTGACTGATACTAATAGGTCGAGGGCTTGACCAATATAGTCAAGTTGTAAATACATTAAAGAAACTGTGTGCAATTTTGAAAGAACAAAGTTTTTTCAAAAAGGAAACTCCCTCAACGAAGTTGAGGAGTACAGTTCATGAAGCCAAATCAAAGATTTGGAATGAACTAGCATCTCGTGATGATGGCATAGAGGTAACACTCCTTCCCATTCCGAACAGGAAAGTTAAGGTCTATAGCGCCGATGGTACTGCATGGGAGACTGTGTGGCAGAGTAGGACGTTGCGAGGTAAGATTTGCGTGATTAGCTCAGTTGGTAGAGCACCTGACTCTTAATCAGGGTGTCCAGGGTTCGAATCCCTGATGACGCACCATAACAAAGGTTGTTAATTTTATTAACAACCTTTTTTGTTTTAAAATAAATTATTAAAGAAGTAATTTATTTTCAGTATTATAAACATTTAGGAATAAAAGATTGGATTAATTTATTAATTAGATAAATTTTGAATACGAAGACTGATTTTATATTCTTAGAAGAGAGTTAAGATAGTGTATAATATAATCCATAATATTTAATCGTTCATATATACGTAATTATAAGTGAATAAATGAGTGTAAAATAATAATAATATGAGTAAGAATAAGTTTCTTAAAAGGAGTTAAATATGAGTTTAAAAAAAAAGTAAAGTGGCTATTATAGGAACAGGATTAGTAGGGTCTAGTACAGCCTTTAGTCTGATGACTCAAGGGGTATGTGATGAGATATTAATGATTGATATAAATGAAGAAAAGGCTCTAGGGGAAGTAATGGATTTAAACCATTGTATTGAATATTTGAATAGAAATATAAGAATTGTCAGGGGGAACTATGAGCAATGCGGGGATGTAGATATTGTGGTAATAACAGCTGGTGCACCGCCTAAGCAAGGGCAAACTAGATTAGATACACTAGAATTATCAGCTAAAATAGTAGAATCCATTGTAAGGCCAATAATGAAGAGTGGATTTAAAGGACACTTTATTGTTATTTCCAATCCGGTTGATATGATAGCATATCATGTTTATAAGATATCTGGGCTACCAAAGAGTCATATTATAGGCACTGGTACTTCAGTTGATTCAGCAAGACTAAAAAATTTCATTGGGGAACTATTAAATGTGGATCCGCGTAGTGTGCAAGGATATTCTATGGGAGAACACGGAGATTCGCAGATGGTCCCATGGTCTCATGTTACAGTTGGAGGGAAGTCATTCTACGAGATATTAAAAGACAATAAAGATAGAGTAGGAAAAGTTGACTTAGATAAACTAGTACTAGAAACAGCGAGAGCAGGTTGGGAAGTGTACAATAGAAAAGGAACAACGTATTATGGTATAGCAACAGCAGCTGTAGGAGTCATAAAAGCGATAATAAATGATGAAAACAAGATAATGCCAGTATCTACATTATTAGATGGCGAGTATGGAGAAAAAGATGTTTTTTGTGGAGTACCTGCTGTTTTAAATGCTGATGGGGTTAAAGAGGTAGTGGAAATTCATATGACAAAAGAAGAGTTGAGCAAGTTTAAAAGATCTATAGAGTTAATAAAAGAATATACCAAAAAAATAAAATAAGTTTTATTTCTGAATAAGTGTTGACATAATAGATAATACTATGTATAATAATATCTTGTTGAGACAAGTTTTCGACAAGATATTATAAAATAGTTATATAAAGATTATTTCATAAATTTGAAGTAATAGATGAAGATTGTATCAACTATTAATTAAAATCTCGTGATGATGGCATAGAGGTAACACTCCTTCCCATTCCGAACAGGAAAGTTAAGGTCTATAGCGCCGATGGTACTGCATGGGAGACTGTGTGGCAGAGTAGGACGTTGCGAGGTAAGATGGTTCACTAGCTCAGTCGGTAGAGCACATGACTTTTAATCATGGTGTCCCGGGTTCGATTCCCGGGTGAGCCACCAATTACTTTATTAAAAGTAATCTTATTGAAAAACTTGCTTAGTATTTATATAAATAAAAGAGTTTTACTGAAAGTAAAACTCTTTTTTTTATTTACCTTTATAAATTTTGAAACATATCATATTACAAATTTATAAAATGAATAACATTAAATAAGTATTCATAGGTTTTACTAATCTAATAGATAACTGTTTAGAAGGATTTGAACTTATGCGAGATATCCTTTTTTATAAATAAGAAAAACTTTCTTAATGATTGAATATCTTCCTTAACTGATGTATCTTCATTAGATGCAAGGTATCCATTGTTAAACATAGTAAGGGCAAAGAATAATATTCCTATATTAATATATAAGTCTTTTATATCAGCAATGAATAAATTACTTATTCCTATAAAATCTAAACTACCACCATAAAAAATCTTGTCAATCAGCGAACATGTAGCACCACAGCATACAAAAATAAAGCACATATCGGCCCAGAAATCCTTGTTTCCTTTGTATAAATAATATCTATATACTTCGATAAAAATAAATATAGCAAATATATTTATAGTTATTAAAATAGGAAAATTAACGGATGCTCCAAATCTAGCATTTAGCCAAGAACCTTCAGTATTAATTATAGGTCGAAAATATAACAAGCTAGATATTATAGGAAAATCATTATTAAACCAAAAGAGTTTTATTAATATCTTTATTCCTTGATCAAATAGAAAAAGAAAGAAAAATAGAATTACAAGTGTATTAGACTTAAATCCACATTCGTATTTAATTCCGATTATGTAGCTAAATAGACCTACTAGTGCAAATAATATAATTAGTATCATATTAAATAAAATTGTTCTAAGATCATTAATTCTTCCAGTAATAAGCTCGAATAAGACATATATAGTCCACATCAAAGGAAGAATACTTATAGTTAACACTTTTTTATTTTTCATAAGAGTACCTCCAACTGTAATTGTATTACGTTATACTAAAGTGTAACATATAGTAAAAAAAAATTCACTACTGTTAAATGAACCAAATTTAGTTTAATATAGAGATAACAGGAACACATACATAATTAATTAAAGTATTGTAAGCATTGGTCAGGGTATATATTTATAAAAAAAGAGTAAGGTATAAAAAGTATCATGAGATTATGAGAAAGAAGGTATAAATATGTTAACAATTTTAGCAGTATCAGATTCGATAGGAGAAACTGCAAACCAAGTTGCTGTTGCAGCGGCAAGTCAATTTACAGAAAAAGTAGATGTTAAAAGAATTCCATATGTAAAATCTTTAGAAGATGTTGAAGATGTAATGAATATTGCAAATGAGTGCGAGAGCGTGATAATTGTATCTACTATAATTACTGTTAATGTAAGGGAGCATTTGACACAAAAAGCAATGGAAAAAAATATATCGGTTATGAATGTATTAGGGCCAATAATAAATGTGGCATCAACTATATTAAATACACATCCTACATACAACCCAGGTGCTATGAGGCAAACAGACGAAGTATATTTCAAGAGAATAGAAGCCATGGAATTTGCTATGCAATATGATGATAGTAAAGATTATAGGGGATTAAAGAATGCCGATGTAGTGTTGATCGGACTTTCAAGAACTTCAAAAACACCACTTTGTATGTATTTAGCCAATAAGGGGGTAAAGGCAATAAACATTCCTTTAATGCCTGAAGTGGGAGTTCCAGATGAAATATATGAAATTGATAGAAAAAAAGTATTTGGATTAACAATAAATCCACTTAGATTAATTGAAATAAGGAAAAGAAGGTTAGATAAGTTTCATAGGATTACGTCAGACATTGAATATGCAGGAGATGCAAGAGTGTTAGAAGAACTTGATTTTGCAGATAAAATAATGA
>NZ_CP073653.1:5290000-5582500 GCF_018223745.1 Clostridium beijerinckii | reverse complement strand
AGATCCGAAGATTTCCGAATGAGGAAACTCACATGGGAAACCCCATGTATCATAAAGTGAATACATAGCTTTATGAAGGTATACCCATGAGAACTGAAACATCTAAGTACCTGGAGGAAGAGAAAGAAAAATCGATTTTCTTAGTAGCGGCGAGCGAAAAGGAAAGAGCCCAAACCAGAGATTTATCTCTGGGGTTGCGGACAGAACATAACGAGAAATCATAGTTAATTGAACACAACTGGAAAGTTGGACCATAGGGGGTAATAGTCCCGTAAGTGAAAACTATGATAATCAGTTCTGCACCAGAGTACCACGAGACACGTGAAACCTTGTGGGAAGCAGGGAGGACCACCTCCCAAGGCTAAATACTACCTGATGACCGATAGTGAAGCAGTACCGTGAGGGAAAGGTGAAAAGAACCCCGGGAGGGGAGTGAAATAGAACCTGAAACCATGTGCCTACAACCGATCAGAGCACCTTATGTGTGTGATGATGTGCTTTTTGTAGAACGAGCCAACGAGTTACGGTATGTAGCGAGGTTAAGTACTTAAGGTACGGAGCCGAAGGGAAACCGAGTCTTAATAGGGCGACTAGTTGCATGCTGTAGACCCGAAACCGGGTGACCTATCCATGGCTAAGGTTGAAGCGAGGGTAAAACCTCGTGGAGGACCGAACCACGTTGCTGTTGAAAAAGCATGGGATGAGCTGTGGATAGCGGAGAAATTCCAATCGAACTCGGATATAGCTGGTTCTCCTCGAAATAGCTTTAGGGCTAGCGTCGGAAAATGTGAGTAGTGGAGGTAGAGCACTGAATAGGCTAGGGGGCATAGCGCTTACCGAACCTTATCAAACTCCGAATGCCACATACTATCAGTCCGGCAGTCAGACTATGAAAGATAAGTTCCATGGTCAAAAGGGAAACAGCCCAGATCGTCAGCTAAGGTCCCAAAGTGTAAGTTAAGTGGAAAAGGATGTGGGATTTCTAAGACAACTAGGATGTTGGCTTAGAAGCAGCCACTCATTAAAAGAGTGCGTAATAGCTCACTAGTCAAGAGATCCTGCGCCGAAAATGTCCGGGGCTCAAACTTACCACCGAAGCTACGGGTTCACGTTTAACGTGAGCGGTAGAGGAGCGTCGTAATCGGGCTGAAGTCGTACCGTAAGGAGCGGTGGACTGATTACGAGTGAGAATGTTGGCATTAGTAGCGAGATGTAGGCGAGAATCCTACAGGCCGAATATCTAAGGTTTCCTGAGTAAAGTTTGTCTTCTCAGGGTTAGTCGGGACCTAAGGCGAGGCCGAAAGGCGTAGTCGATGGACAATTGGTTGATATTCCAATACCACTATAATCGTTATTATCGATGGTGTGACGGAGAAGGATAGGATGTGCTAGCTATTGGATGCTAGTCTAAGCGTTTAGGGAGTTGGGATTGGCAAATCCGTTCCAACAATTCTGAGGCGTGATGGGGAAGGTTCTACGGAACCGAAGTATCTGATTCCATGCTTCCAAGAAAAGCATCTAGAGAGAGAAGTAGTGCCCGTACCGCAAACCGACACAGGTAGATGAGGAGAGAATCCTAAGGCCGACGGAAGAATTGCAGTTAAGGAACTAGGCAAATTGACCCCGTAACTTCGGGAGAAGGGGTGCCTGAGAAATCAGGCCGCAGAGAATAGGCACAAGCAACTGTTTAACAAAAACACAGGTCTCTGCTAAAGCGAAAGCTGATGTATAGGGGCTGACGCCTGCCCGGTGCTGGAAGGTTAAGGGGAACACTTAGTGGTAACGCGAAGGTGTGAACTTAAGCCCCAGTAAACGGCGGCCGTAACTATAACGGTCCTAAGGTAGCGAAATTCCTTGTCAGGTAAGTTCTGACCCGCACGAATGGCGTAATGACTTGTGCACTGTCTCAACTGCAAATCCGGCGAAGTTGTAGTGCGAGTGAAGATGCTCGCTACCCGCGATTGGACGGAAAGACCCCGTAGAGCTTTACTGTAGCTTAGCATTGAATTTCGGTATTGTCTGTACAGGATAGGTGGGAGACTGGGAAACTAGGGCGTCAGCCTTGGTGGAGTCGTTGTTGGGATACCACCCTGATAGTATTGAAGTTCTAACTGGATGCCATGAAACTGGTGACAGGACATTGTTAGGTGGGCAGTTTGACTGGGGCGGTCGCCTCCTAAAATGTAACGGAGGCGCCCAAAGGTTCCCTCAGAACGGTCGGAAATCGTTCGAAGAGTGTAAAGGCAGAAGGGAGCCTGACTGCGACACCTACAAGTGGAGCAGGGACGAAAGTCGGGCTTAGTGATCCGGTGGTACCTCGTGGGAGGGCCATCGCTCAACGGATAAAAGCTACCTCGGGGATAACAGGCTGATCTCCCCCAAGAGTTCACATCGACGGGGAGGTTTGGCACCTCGATGTCGGCTCGTCGCATCCCAGGGCTGAAGTAGGTCCCAAGGGTTGGGCTGTTCGCCCATTAAAGCGGCACGCGAGCTGGGTTCAGAACGTCGTGAGACAGTTCGGTCCCTATCCGTCGCGGGCGTAGGAAATTTGAGAGGAGCTGTCCTTAGTACGAGAGGACCGGGATGGACTGACCTATGGTGTACCAGTTGTTTCGCCAGAAGCATAGCTGGGTAGCTAAGTCGGGAAGGGATAAACGCTGAAAGCATCTAAGTGTGAAGCCCACCTCAAGATGAGATTTCCCATAGCATAAGCTAGTAAGACCCCTTGAAGACTACAAGGTTGATAGGTCAGAGGTGTAAGTATGGTAACATATTTAGCTGACTGATACTAATAGGTCGAGGGCTTGACCAATATAGTCAAGTTGTAAATACATTAAAGAAACTGTGTGCAATTTTGAAAGAACAAAGTTTTTTCAAAAAGGAAACTCCCTCAACGAAGTTGAGGAGTACAGTTCATGAAGCCAAATCAAAGATTTGGAATGAACTAGCATCTCGTGATGATGGCATAGAGGTAACACTCCTTCCCATTCCGAACAGGAAAGTTAAGGTCTATAGCGCCGATGGTACTGCATGGGAGACTGTGTGGCAGAGTAGGACGTTGCGAGGTAATCTTGTAGATTACAAGAGTTAAGTTAAAGAAATTTAACTTACGGATCTTTAGCTCAGTTGGTTAGAGCAACCGGCTCATAACCGGTAGGTCTAGGGTTCGAGTCCCTGAAGGTCCACCATGGGGGTATAGCTCAGTTGGGAGAGCACCTGCCTTGCACGCAGGGGGTCAAGAGTTCGAATCTCTTTATCTCCACCATTAAAAACTATGAATTTTATTCATAGTTTTTTTGTTTTATTATTATAAATATTGTTGTTAAATAATATTTATTACTGGTATGAGTTATATGGTGCAGAAAATAGTAGAACAACAGTATAAAATAGGCTAAAAATACTAATTGTTAAAGTATACAATGAATGAATTATAATATATAATTTATATGTAAAATATATGTAAAAATGTAATTTAATATTTTTATTTATTGTATAAAAATTATATTGCGAGGGGTAGGATTATGGTAAGAACTATTGTCTGCAAAAAAGATGGATGTAGCGGTAATGAATTTCATATATCAACAGAAGACAATAAACTTAAATTAGTATGTAAAGACTGTGGAAGTACTTATTATTATGATGTGAGTTATTATGAATTTATAATGTTATCAAATTGTGCAGAGTGTAATAACGATACATTTAAGGTGTTTAATAATTTAGATAAACAAGGAATATATGCTAAGTGTTCTAAGTGTGGTGCTCCACCAGAAAAAATATACATTGATGATGAAGGTGTGCAAGTTACTTATGAAGCAAAGTTACTACAAGATATAAAGCAGTTTATGTATCAAATTGATCAAAGAATTTGTAGCTTAGAGATGAAAATCGATGGTTTGGAAAAAGGGCAAGAATTATTAGAAGAATCACTTGCTTATATAAATAGATATATGTCTGAGTAATATAATATCTGTGAATTTTAAAATTGTACTTAAAGAGGATGGAATATGAAGAACAAAAGGAAAATTATTTACTGGTTTTTATTAATAGTTTGGATGATAGGGATATTTATTATGTCTAATCAACCTGCTCAAATATCTGATTCTCAAAGTGAAGGCGTAATAAATATTCTTTCTGCTATAGGTATCAATATGAATGGAATATTTGGGCAGCTTACTAATTTTATAGTTAGAAAATGCGCACACTTTCTTGAATATATGGTATTATCATTATTAGCGTTTAATGTGTTTAAATTGTATTTTAATATCAGAAGAGTTATTTTTGTGACAGTAGCTTTTGTATTTCTTTACGCTTGTTCTGATGAAATACATCAATTATTTGTTTTAGGAAGAGAAGGTGCTTTTAGAGATGTTATAATAGATACGGTTGGGGGTATTACACTAATATTGATTAATCTATTTAGAATGCATATAGTTGGCAAGTTTAATGAAGATAAATAAAAGATAATTTGAATAATTGGGATATAGTAATTTAATATTAAAACCGAATTAATCATTCGAATTTTAAAATAATATAAATCAGCTAATTATTTTAAGGTATGAGAATAAGGAATAAAAGTAAATAAAAATTGTGAAGGCTAAGTATATAATGCAAATTAAGCATTGTATACTTAGCCTTCATTTTCTATAAAATAAATTAAATATGTGATGCAAACATAAATATAAGTTAGTGATAAACAAATATAGATATTGGTTTAATTAGAGTAAACAAAATTACAATTACTCTAAGATTACTTGTTAAGCCTATTTATGAGATGAATTAAATTTTATTTTAAATAGATTATTTACTTTAAATAGAATATAAACAAGAATAAGCATTAATAATGCATCAAAAGTGAAGTTGAATAAAAATAATTGTTTCGAGGTATCAGCCTTTCCATTGCCGACAAAAGGCATTGGAAATTGAAGTATACCTATAAATATAACAGTCCAAAGCAAGAGAATTTTGTTCTTGATTTCAGGGTTAGAACTATTTCGAATATATTTATACAGTGAGCATAACAGAACAATAAGATAAATTAATCCTATAAAATATAAATTTCTAGGCAATATTTTTTCCCTTATAGATGACCAAAGTGTGAAACGATGGAAATCCCTAACTGGGGTTAAACTATCAGCTTTTGAGTACTTACCTAGTCCGGTACTAGTATAGAATGCCTTACTTGCGGTATATTTCATGCCATTTAATAAACGAGTAGGGTGAGTTAAATAGAATTTTCCAAGTTTAAAGTTATTTATTTTACTGTAGAATTTTTCATCAGTTATTTCTGAACCAGGAATATATTTGACATATTCATCAGAATCCAAATAAGCATGTTTCCCAGCCTCAGCTGATAAATCAGGATCTAAGCCTAAATCTATCAAGTCTTGCTCTGGTGTAGTAGATTCGTTTAGTACTCCATAAAAGACTGAGTTATACTGGGTGTCTTTACTTAAGTTGTTGCTATTCATATTGATGCGAATAGGATAGATTATCAATAAGCATGTAATAACATATAAAATAGCTAAATTGATTTTATTTAGATTATATCTATTATCCAATAATATTTTACATATAAGAATTATAATAATAGGTAAAGAAGTAATAACTTGTAATTTAGAACCTAAAAATAAAAATGCTGAAAATAATATATAAAGTATTTTCGACATTAATTTTTCCGTTCCCTTTACTACGTATTTGTACTTAATATAGTTAAGAATGGATGCAACAAGTAGCGATAGTGTAGTTATCATCATTGGTTCTCCATATAGGCTATTAAACCAAATTAAATAATTACCATCAAAGAAAATGAATGCGGTTATTAGTACAACTATCATAGATTTAATATTATTTTTTATATTCAAAGATTTTAATATTATGATAAATGAAAGAATATATATAATACTATAGATGACAGCTAAATATTGAGTTTTAAATATATTATGATCAAGTGATTTGCATATATAATTAACAAGTATTATTAGATAGCTCAAACTACAATTCCAGATGCTTTTAGGATCAGTATTGTTTAAAGGGGTAATCTTATAATCAGTCACAATAAAGTCGTAATATCCTACAGAGTTAGGATTATTCGTATCTGAGTCTAATAATGACAGACCAGATACATTCATAATTCTATAGAAATCACCTTGATCAGCAACACCTACTTGGGGTTTTATAAATAAGACTCCGATAGTTATAGAAATTGCAAGTAAAGCAAACCAAAACATATAGAAGTTTCTTAAATTCTTTTTTGCTTTCATTAAATTTTCCTCCACAAAGATAGATTTAAAGTAATAAACATGATTCTAAAGATATTAACAGATAAAATTATAATGTTTTTTGGTTAATACTACAAGAAAACATCAAATTAATTTAAAGGACTACTTCAAAAATAGGATAAATATAAATTTTCAGAAAATTAAGAAAATAAGGAGGATTTAACAAATAGAAATAGAAATATAACATATAGCATTATTAAGTGAAAGGCAGGTGGGAGCCAATCTCTAGGGTAGATTAAGGGTTTGGCAGCATTATGAAAGATTATAGTATTAAAAATTTAAGAAATGTAGGATTAATGGGGCATAATGGAACTGGAAAGACTTCCTTAGCGGAAAGCCTTCTGTATTATTCAAAAATTACAGATAGATTAGGGAATATTGAGGATGGGACTACGGTTTTAGATTTTGATACTGAAGAAAAGAAGAGACAATTTTCTATTGCCCTTTCAGTAGCACCAATTGAATTAGATAATGTTAAAATAAATCTTATTGATATTCCTGGATATGCAGACTTTCAAGGTGAATGTATCGAAGGAATGAGATCCGTGGATGTAGGTATGATAGTTGTAAGCGGAGTTTCAGGAGTCAAGGCGGGAACTGAAAGGGCCTGGGAATATTGTAACAAAATTAAATTGCCTAGAACATTTTTTATAAATAAATTAGATAGAGAGAACTCGGATTTTAATAAAGTATTAGCATCTCTTAAAGAAAAGTTTGGCATAAGCGTGGTGCCTATTCAGTATCCTATAGGAGAAGAAGACAATTTTAAAGGAGTAATAAATATAATATCCAAACAAGCAAGAGTATACGATGTAAAGACTAAGGAAATAAAAATATTGGATATACCTGAAGAGCTCCAGGATGAAGTTGAAAATTGTAAGAAGATGATTATGGAAGCTGTAGCTGAGACTGATGAAGTATTGCTTGATAAATATTTTAGTGAAGGTGAATTGAGTGATGAAGAAATATATAAGGGCCTTATAAGTGGATGTGCTAATGGGGATATTGCCCCTGTTATGTGTGGAAGTGCTACAAAAGTTATTGGAATGGATTCTTTAATTGATGATATTGTAGAATGTTTTCCATCGCCAGAATATGCTATTCCACAAAAAGCTGTAGACGTTTTAAAAGATGAAGAGGTTTTTGTTAATCTCAATCAAGATAAGCCTTTTTCTGCATTAGTATTTAAAACTATTGCAGATCCATTTGTAGGCAGGATATCATTTTTTAGAGTTATTACAGGTGAAGCGAAAGATGATATGACAGTATTAAATGTTAATAAAGATAAGAACGAAAAATTATCCCATATATGTTTTATTAGAGGTAAGACACAAATACCAGCTAAAAGAATAATAGCTGGTGATATAGGTGCTATTTCCAAGCTACAGTATACAAATACAGGCGATACTTTAGCTAGTCCTGATTTTAAAGTAATATATGACAAAATGAATTTTCCTAAAACAGTTTTCTCAATGGCTGTAATCCCACAAGCTAAAGGTGATGAGGAAAAGATATCTCAAGCTTTGGCCAAGTTAAAAGATGAAGATCCTGTTTTTCAGATTGATAGGGATGTAGAAAATGCAGAAATTGTAATCTCAGGACTAGGAGAAACACATATTAATGTAATCGCAAGTAAAATAAAAAGTAAATTTGGTGTAGAAGCAGTATTAAGTTTACCAAAGGTACCTTATAAAGAAACTATAAAGGGATTTTCAGATGTACAAGGAAAACATAAAAAGCAGTCTGGTGGACATGGCCAGTATGGAGATGTGGTAATTAAATTTGAACGTAGAACAGATGGAGAGGAAGAATTAGAATTTATTGATAACGTTGTTGGTGGTGCAGTTCCAAGAAATTTTATTCCAGCAGTAGAAAAAGGATTAAGAGAGTGTATAACTCATGGGGTTTTAGCAGGATGCCCAGTTATAGGCCTTAAAGCGACTCTTCATGATGGGTCATATCACTCTGTAGATTCTTCTGAAATGGCTTTTAAGGTTGCAGCCTCTATAGCTTATAAAAAGGGATTAGAGCAAGCTAAACCTATTCTTTTGGAACCTATAATGAAAGTAGAAGTTATATTACCAAACGAATATATGGGTGATGTGATAGCTGATATAAATAAAAAGAGGGGAAGAGTAATCGGAATGGAGCCAGAAGGGGACAAGCAAAGGGTTATATCAGAAATTCCGCTTGCCGAAATTAGAAAATATGCTACTGAATTGAGATCTTTAACTCAAGGAAGAGGAGTATTTACAAAAGAATTTGTAAGATATGAGGAAGTTCCAGAGATAGAGGTAGCGAAAGCCATAGAGAGCATTAATGAATTAAGAAAATAAGATTACGGAAAGTTATAGCTAAAATTTACGGAATAGGAATAAAAAGTACTCTAGTGTAGTAATTACATAAAGGGTACTTTTTATTTATTGTCTTAATAAAGAGAAGTAAAATAAAATTTACTATAATTAAGGAATAAGGTAAATTTTACATTAATATATATAGGATAAAATCATGTGCAGAAAGACATAATATTTTAGTAATAGTATATTTTATGCAATTTAAACAAGGAGGCATCTACAATGTCAGATTATAGCATGGATATTAATGGGAATATAGAGTTGAGTGATTATAGTAATATATTTGACTATTTAAATATAATAGACAAAGATGATAATTTTGTAATAAGGATAGATAGAAATAATAAGGATGATATAGAATTAATTAATTCTATGCTTCAAGATAATAAATTCAATATCAATTATACACAATATGACGATTTTGGGAACTATTACATAAGCGCTAATAAAGGATCTTGAAAAAATATTATTTAAAATACAGGTTTTATTGGAATAGCATAATATAGTATAATATGTATTAGCAAATTGTTTTTTATTGGTATATTAAATAAAATAAAGGAGAGTTATATTATGCAAAAATATGTTATAGGAGTAGATTTAGGAGGAACTAAGATAAGTACTGCATTATCTAATTTAAATGGAGAAGTGTTATGTCAAACAACAGTTCCTACAAATGCAAGCGAGGGAGAAATTCCAGTATTAAATAGAATTATAGAATCTGTTGAAAAAGTAATTAAAGATGGATCAGTAACTTATAAAGATATAAAAGGAATTGGTATCGGTTCCCCTGGACCTTTAGATGCTGAAAAAGGAACTATAATCTATACACCAAACCTTCCATTTAAGAATTTTAATTTAGTGGAACCTTTGAATAAAAAGTTTGAAGTTCCTGTATTTTTAGATAATGATGCAAACGTTGCAGCTATCGGCGAATATATGTTTGGCGCAGGAAAAGGCGCTAAAGATGTAGTATTCTTCACAGTAAGCACTGGAGTAGGTGGAGGCGCTGTCTTAAATGGAAAGGTATATAGAGGACACACTTCAAATGCCTTAGAAATAGGACATATGACAGTGGCACCAGATGGACCAAGATGTAATTGTGGAAATATAGGGTGTGTAGAAGCAACATCATCAGGAACTGCAATTGCAAAAAGAGGACAGGAAGCATTAGCTAGTAAAGTTGAGACTTCATTAAGAAAGTATGATACTATTACTTCATATGAGGTGTTTACAGAGGCGGCTGCAGGAGATCCAGTTTGCGTAGATATAATTAATAATGCACTGAATTATTTAGGAATAGCTATAGCTAATGCAGTATCTATATTTGATCCAGAAATTATAATAATAGGTGGTGGTGTATCAAAAGCTGGAGAGATTGTTTTTGATACAGTAAGAAAAGTTGTGGATAAGAGATGTTTTAAATCCATGGCAGAATCAGTTAAGATTGTTCCAGCAGGATTAGGTACAGATGCAGGGGTAATTGGTGCGGTAGCATTAGCATTGCTTGAAACAGAAGATAAGTAATATAAAGAATGAAGCAAGCAAAGTAGTGTAGATTTTTAGCTTAATCCTAGAGCTTTAAAACATTTAGAATAGACTTTTATAATAGAATTGCAGATAGATGTGAATAAAGATTAAAAATTTCACATAAAATTAGAACAGAAAGCTCTCTTTGCAATGAATTTTTTCTTCTCATACATATTACTAAGTTTATTCTAGGTTAATTACTTAATTAAGGAGACTTTTATTTTGATATTTAAAGTATTTACCTATAATAAATTGGGATGAAAAAATTTTTTATATAAGCTATCTCTAGATATATTTAGAGATAGCATATTATAAAAGAATATATTTTATATG
This sequence comes from Clostridium beijerinckii, assembly GCF_018223745.1. Lineage (NCBI taxonomy): Bacteria > Bacillati > Bacillota > Clostridia > Eubacteriales > Clostridiaceae > Clostridium > Clostridium beijerinckii. The sequence goes on along the minus strand of NZ_CP073653.1, from coordinate 5,572,008 downwards.
AAACCTATTCAATAGATTGTTGGATAGGTTTCAATCTTTAATTATGATATAAATAGAGATTATTGTAATTAGTAATAGTTTAGTAGTATAATTTCTAATTAAGAATATTATTGTGGACTTATAAATTAAATAAGAAGAAGGTAATAAGATGAAAGCAGAGATTATAGCCATAGGAACAGAAATTTTATTAGGTGATATAATTAATTCAAATGCCCAATATTTAGCTCAGGAATTAGCAGCCCTTGGAATAGATATGTATTATCAGCAAGTAGTAGGAGATAATGAAATAAGAGTTATGCATGCATTTGATGAGGCATATAGCAGAAGTGATATCATAATAACTACAGGAGGACTTGGACCAACTGATGATGATATTACAAAAGAAGTTGCAGCTAAATATTTTAATAAAGAATTAATCAAGGATGAAAATTCAACTAAAAAGATAGAAGATTATTTTAAATTTAGAGAAAGAGCAATGACTCAAAATAATTTAAAGCAAGGATTAATTCCAGAAGGAGCAACTGTTATAAATAATAATAATGGAACAGCACCAGGAGTTATAATAGAAGATGATAATAAGATAATGATCATTTTACCTGGACCACCAAAGGAAATGAAACCAATGTTTGAAGAATCAGTTAAACCATATCTTCAAGAGAAATCAGATTCAATATTGGTTTCAAGAGTTGTTAAGATACTTGGAATAGGGGAAAGCGCTGTTGCAGAGGAGATTAAGGATTTAATAGATACTCAAACTAATCCTACAATTGCGCCTTATGCAAAAGATGTAGGAGTAATGCTTCGTATAACTGCAAAGGCTGAAACTAAAGATGAAGCACTAAAATTGATAGAACCAATTGAGGAAGAAATTAAGAACAGACTTGGGGATAATGTTTATGCAACTGAGGATATTAACATAGAAGAAGTTGTAGCTAGGCTTTTGATAGAGAAGAAACTAACAATATCTACGGCAGAATCATGTACTGGTGGCATGATAGCAAGCTATCTTATTAATTATCCAGGTATATCGGAAGTTTTTTTAGAAGGCGCTGTAACATATTCCAATGAGGCTAAACATAATAGACTAGGCGTTAATAATGATATTTTAAACAAATATGGGGCCGTAAGTGAAGAAACCGCAAGAGAAATGGCAATTGGTATTGCAAAGACAGCTAATACTGATGTTAGCATTGTAACAACAGGAATTGCAGGACCAGAAGGTGGTACTTTAGAAAAGCCTGTTGGATTGGTTTTTATAGGTGTGTATGTTCAAGGAAAGGTAACGATACAAAAATGTTTGTTTAAGGGAGATAGGAACAAAGTAAGGCTTCAGGCTACAATTACAGGATTAGATATGCTAAGAAGAATTCTTATTAAATAAATTATGCAAAATAAAAATGCCATAATATATTTCAAACGAAGTAATATATTATGGCTTTACAAATTGTATATAAATAAAAATGGGGGAGAGGCGATTAAATATTGAAGTTAAATACTTCATTATTATTTATTGCCAAATTAAATTTATTTATACATAATTTAGATAAAAAATTTATAATTCTTTTATAGCGTTGCTTAATGTTTTTCCGAAGGAATCATTAATAACCAAATTAGCCTTGGAATCAGCAGAGGTAGAACTTTTATTTATTAATACAAGATTCTTTCCTTTAAAATAATTGATAAGTCCGGCAGCAGGATAAACAACAAGTGAAGTGCCACCTATAATAAGAGTATCTGCATTAGAAATTGCATTTATAGAGTCTCTAATTACTTTATCGTCTAGACCCTCTTCATAAAGAACTACATCGGGTTTGACAGCCCCACCACATTTAGTGCAAATAGGAACGCCCTTAGATTGTAGGATAAAATTCACATCATAAGATTCATGACATTTAACACAATAATTTCGATGAATAGATCCGTGAAGTTCGAATACATTTTTGCTTCCAGCCATTTGATGGAGTCCGTCTATATTTTGTGTCACGATAGCTTTCAATTTTCCCATTTCTTCAAGTTTGGCTAATGCTAAGTGTCCAGCATTTGGTTTAGCATCGGGGTATATAAGTTTTGCTTTATAAAATTTAAAAAATTCTTCAGGATATTTAATATAAAAAGTATGTGATACTAACTGTTCAGGAGTTAATGTAGCATTTAATTTCTCGCTAAATAGGCCATTTGAGCCTCTAAAGTCAGGTATATTAGATTCCGTAGAGAATAGAACGTAAACCCTCTTTTAAATTAGTTTCATAACGTCATTAAATACTTTTCCTATAGAATCATTAATAACTAGGTCAGCTTTGTTATCAGCAGAAGTTGTACTTTTATTTATGAGAATAAGATTTTTACCTTTAAAATAGTTTATAAGCCCGGCAGCCGGATAAACTACAAGAGAAGTTCCACCTATTATTAAGGTATCAGCTTTAGATATTGCATCTACTGCATCTCTAATTACATTATCATCTAAACCTTCCTCATAAAGAACTACATCTGGTTTAACAGTTCCCCCACATTTAGTACAAGTAGGAGCTCCTTTAGAGTCTATTATAAATTTAGCATCATAAAATTCGTGACATTTAGTACAGTAATTTCTATGGACAGATCCATGAAGTTCAAAAACATTTTTACTTCCAGCTGCTTGATGAAGCCCGTCTATGTTTTGAGTTACTATAGCCTTTAGTTTTCCCATTTCTTCAAGTTTAGCTAATGCTAAGTGAGCATCATTTGGTTTAGCATCTGGATATATAAGCTTTGACTTATAAAATCTAAAAAATTCTTCTGGGTATCTTATATAAAATGTATGTGAAACTAATTGTTCAGGAGTAAATGTAATATTCAGTTTTTCATTAAATAATCCATTTGAACTTCTAAAATCTGGAATGCCGCTTTCACAACTACAACCAGCACCACCGAAGAATACTATATTGTTACTATCCTTTATAATTTGAGCTAAATTTTCTATTTTATTTTCCATAAAATAATCATCTCCAAAATACAATTTAATACCTTTATTATTGCATAGTTTATGAAAAAATTAAATTACTTAAACATATTAAAATATTATAGTAGGACCTTTACATTCAATCAACTATTACGATGTAATCAGTATTTTAATTATTAAAGAGTGCTTGAATCATGGCAATAGTTAGAAAGTATCCTTATGCGACAAAATAGATATTTTAATCCTGAACAATTAATTTAATATAACTATGTTATTGAAAAAGTTATATAAATGTTGTAGTATATATCAATATTAGTGTATTTAATATTTGTATCTCAAGTGCTATATTAAATATAGTAAATTTAACATTATAAATACAAGGGGGAAATATTTATGAAGTATGATAATTTTGATTTTTCTGATTGGGTTGATTTAATTGCTGAAGCAACAGTATTACATCAAGGAATTTTAAGTGAGGAAGCAGAAAAAGCTTACAGTAAGTATTTAGAAGAGAATGCATACAAACCAGTAGATGATGAAGATTATGAATCGCTTGGTATGGATATAGATGAAGCAGTTGAAGTTACTATACTGGATATAGCTGAGAATCAAAAAAATCACCCTGACTGGAAAGAATATAATGAATATGCAGAAATACTCATGAAAGTTAAAAATAATCCAGAGGAATATGGATTTTGTGATAATTAATAGTGTTAGCCACAAATAGATATATAATACAATTGAATATAAAATAAATATTTTATTTAGGAATAGCTATAATGGCTATTCTTTTTTGTTAGCAAATTGTTTGCAATTTAAGTGGCTCCTAAAACTAGTATTTCATGTTATTATAAAAATGCACTCAGTTCTGAGTATATAAACACATTTCAAATTAAGCTATCATAGATTATTTAAATAAATTCTAAAATTTACATAATAAGGTTCAATATATGTATATAAACCTTAAAAAATGGTAAATATATTATTACAAACATACGTTCTGATGTGGTAAAATATATTTTATAGGAAGAAATTAATCCATTAAGCATGATTTTTTTATTACTATAAACTATGTTATAATTAAAGTTTGTAAAAATTTACCCTGGATTTTTTAACAATAATGTGCTATATTATCTTTAGTAAAAAAGGAGGCGAAAATATGTACGCAATTGATTTATTCTGTGGTGCTGGTGGCATGAGCGAAGGTATTCTACAAGCAGGATTTCATATATTATTTTCAAATGATATAAATGAGTCAGTTGAATTAACATATACAAATAGGCACGAACAATTAGGTTATAGGCAAAATTACAATACTTTTTTTAGAAGAGCTGATATAAGGGAATTAACAGGCGAATATATACTGCAAAAAATTAGAGATTTAGAGTTTTGGAATGCAGAAGAAAGAAACATCCCTGATGATATTGATGCGATATTTGGAGGTCCACCTTGCCAAGGATTTTCGCTAGCTGGAAGAAGAAATGCTGACGATCCTAGAAATATGCTTTTTAGAGAATATGTGAGAGTAATACATGAAATACAACCAAAGTATGTTGTCATGGAAAATGTCACTGGATTTATGAATACTCGGTTAAATGGCTTTATTGGAATTAATGGCGATGTGTATGACAACGAAGTTGCACCTTATATATTAACTCAAGAATTAAACAGAATAGGCTATAATGTTTTAGAACCAAGAATATTAGATGCTTCTAATTACGGGGTACCACAAGCAAGAAGGAGAGCAATTTTTATTGCTTATAGAAATGATGTCATAGAACCACAATACCCAATTAGCAATCAAAATAGTGTAACAGCTATAACAGACGCAATAGGTGATTTAATAAGAGATACTCAGATCAGAATAGATGTTAATCCTGAATTAACCAGATACCAATTAGCCTCTATAAATGGAAGAACACCTAATATAAATGGTGAAACAATTCATAGTAATAATATAATACATAATAATGAGTTATCTGCTCATTCAAATATAATAAAAGAAAGGTTTTCTTTATATAGGGAAGGAGAAAGTACATCTAATCTCAGAGAAAGAATACAAGCACAAGGTATTGAATTAAATAACTGCAATAGTTTAGTAAGTTATCTGTCTAAAAACTTAAACATAACAGAAGATAAGGTAATAACTACTTTTCGAAATGGAAATGTAGGTGAAGAGATGTTAAATGAATTGTTAACCAAAAAAAATATGAGAAGAAGATTAGATAGAAATAATGTCGCTGCAACCGTTGTATCTTTGCCAGATGATTTTATATCACCATTTGAAAATAGAACATTTTCAGTTCGCGAACTGGCAAGACTTCAATCATTTGATGACAGTTTTGAATTTTTAGGACCGAGAACAACTGGTGGAGATAGAAGAAAGAAAGAGGTTCCTCAATATACTCAAGTCGGAAATGCCGTTCCACCTTTATTAGCAAGAGCAGTAGCATTGGAAATAGCGAGAGTACTGCAACAATAAATGCAGTACTCTTTTTTTAACTTAAATTGAAGTAATCATACTTATTGGCTAGTTTAGGTAATTCTTTTTTTAGAGTTAGCAAATGACTGTCAACATGTCCAGTTTTTAAGTTTCTTCCTAACATTTCTTTTATTGAACTAGCAATATTTGATTCACTTTGTCTTCCCCAATAGTTTCCACCACTTATATTACGTACTCTTTGAACACATGTAGAAGTAGATTTGATCTTTTCAAGTTTTATTGTTGGAACAGTAACAAAAGAATAAGTAAACTTAGCAACTTCATGCATAGAATAATTATTTTTTCCAACTTTAATATTGTTCTTAAAATCTTCTGCTGAATAGATCATGTCCCACAACATTGGAATTTGAGCATTATCATTCCAATTTGTTTTACATTGTATCACATGAATTTCTAACTTCTCAAAATCTCTATGACATAGAGCATTTAACACATCAAGCAAATTATATGTGCCTTTTCTGCCTTTAGTTAACTTAACTTTTTCTTCATCTGAATCTAAAATGTCTATTAAATTTTTGTCAATGCTATAATCACTATTATCAGGAAATGTAATTGCTATTAAATCTGATTCAGTATTTGAAACAAAATTAGAATAGTTTACAGTAATAGCATCACTAACTGGTATCGGTAAAAGTTGTTTACTATGTTTCACAACAACGGTTCTTCTGCCTATTAGGCATAAGTTTAAATACCAACATACTAATGATTCCCAACTAGCACCTCCACCAGAAACATCTCCTTGCTCTCTAGTTCCTTTATTAGTAGTATAAAAAGTTTTTCTTAAGCTATCTCCTAAATCTAATATTTGTTTAGGTGTTCTTTTGGGAACTAATTGGTTTATGTACGGTTTCCATGTTTGCCAGTTTGTTTCAAAGCCCTTAGCCTTGAATAGCTGTTCAATACACTTTTTCCTATAATATTCCACAATATTTTCATCCATAAATGTTTCCTCCTTTCTAAATTTATTAATTTGATTATATCACCAAATCATTTATAATATAGAATAAATTTATAATCCGTTAAATAGACTTATATAGTTCTAACCTTTTTTTTCGCATTTCACAAAGATCGTATTGAGGAATTTCAATCATAGATCGAGCTTCAGCATAGCCACCCCAGTATGCAGGAGATTTACTCATAAGAATGCTTATTTCAAACAATTTAAGTTCTTCAATGGTCCTCTTACAGCCATTCCAAACATCTTTTAAACACTCAAAACCAAATGATATGCCATTAGCACCTTTTTCTTTAATAGTATTATATAAACTTCTAGCTTGTGGTATTAAATCTACAATAGCATATAATCCATCTTCCCTAACTTCTAACATCATATTATCAGCTAAATTAACATAGTTTTCATGATCCACATAAAGCTCTATATTAGCATTAGATCCTATGGCCTTTTTAAAAGCTTCTGGCTTTATATTTTCAATAAACTTACCATTCTTACCTTGTAGCATTCGACTCTCTCTAAAATCATTGACTAATATTTCAAGTTGTAATTTTCCATTTTCAAGTTCTCTTACTTCAAGTTTATTTTGGTTATATTGTTTCTCCATATTATTCAGATCCTTTCGTATAAAGATAATTAAGTTGCTAAGTTATTTTACAAAAAAGCATGTACAGATTAATAAAATCACGATAAAATAACTTTTGTAAGTCAGTTGTTCCAATGCTTTAAGCTATTTGGTAATGAAACTGGCTTATTTTTTACAAAAAAAAAAATGATTTGGGTCCTTTACTATGAACAGAACTGCACCTGTTCCGGTCATAGTGATTATTTCCACACCTCTTCTAATAGGGGGGATACTAAACAAACTATCTCAGAACTCACCACAGTCTCTTATACAGCTTAACAATATAATTATTAATATTTACACTTATCAAATATAAAAAAGATGACACAACGAGCATATGAGCCAATTTAAGCTGCACCTACTTGGTATCATCTATATTTATATAATTCTACTCTTTATTATTTTCATTAACTGTATCATTAGAACTATTTATATTAGTATTCTTGATAGTGTTATTGCCTATGTTCCCATCAGTATTCAAGATAGCATTCATATTAGGAATGAATACGTCCCCTGATCTTTTAAACATTACACTACCTAAATTTAGTAATAAGAAATCATCTTTTGAATCTACATATGGATTTATATCAAGCATAGCTCTACCCTCATTTAAAGTGCAAAGTCCATTCTTTAACAACTCAGATACTATTTGAACTTTTTCTAATTCATTTGGTCTAGACAGCTCAGATGTATTGAACCTTAGGAAATATCCTTCTTTCTTCTCCCTTTCTAGCAACAACGATTTATTTAAAGCACCTTCTATATTTACAAGGATAGGTGAGATTACTCTTTTTAATAACTCGTCATTATTAGTAATACTATCAATTCCAAAGAGTTTCTTTATATCAGTATCAAAAGCCTTTTTATTCTCAACTAATTCTAATCCATCAAGGCTCATTGAAATTTCTTTGTACTCAAGGCCTTCTTCAAGAATCACCGTTTTACCAGTATTATCTACACCGCTATAAAAATTGTTCCAAGATTGTTTTAATCTATCTATAGCATCTTTTGTTAATCTTCCTGAAGCTTTTAATATACCACTAGGTCTTACTGCATTAGTTAATGCTTTTTGCAATACCTTATTCTGTGAAAGTATTATTTCTAAAATCTCTTTTGATGATAATATTCCTTTTCCACTAAAACCATCTTCACTATTTTTTGTTATAATAAGAAACTCATAAATATCCTTTGCATTAGTAATATTGTTCAATGAATATGAAACACTAGCACCCCGTAGAACACCATTACTATCAGCTAATTTCTTGATAGTTACAGTCTTAGGCGAAATCCTATGAAGCCCCTTTACTTGTAAAGAATTTCTTTCAATATAAGAGTAATGATTTCCGTATAACAATAGGTCTTTTATCATTTGTGCTTTATAATTTGCAGCATACTCTAGATCGTTATTCTCTTCATTTAGGACTTTTTCTAGCCTATGTCCTCTTACTCGTTCCACTTGTCCGTTTATATCTTCCTTGTACATATATATTGGAAGCTGCGAGACTGAACCACAAATCAGATCTAGAGCTTCTACAACAGCAGGAATAGAGTAAATAGTATCTTCGCTTATATATATTCTTGAAGCTGAAAATAACTCAGATAATACTACAGCATAATTTCTTTCTTCAATAATTGTTTCTTTTTTGAATAGCCCCATTTTTTCCTCCTTAGTTTTAAATAAAATAAGTGGTGCTAGAGACAACCGTACTCAGTTATTTCTAACACCACAATTATTAAGTTTTATTAAACAACCGCCTTTAGTATACGTATTGCTTGAGTGTTAACTACCGTTGCATCACAGTAAGTTTCAGCTATAATACCTATTTGACCACTAGCAGCATACTTTTCTAGTAATGGAGTAACTGTTATATCTTGTACCATTTTTACTGTTACAGCTTCACCTATGTTTCCTAACACTACTACTTCATCAGTAAGTGCTTCAGTGATCTCAATAGAAATTCCCAATACTCTATACATAGGGGATTGTCCTATAACATCATGAGTTAAGTACGGTCTTCCAGTTCCGTCCATTAATTGAGCGACCATTGAAAAATTTGCACGATTCATGTACAATTTAGCCTTCGGAAGAAATACAGGATTAATATCAGTGATTAGCTTAGATAAATCAGTTATTGCAATACCTGTACCCGCCTTAGCAACTACTGGAGCTAAAGCTAATATACCTTTAGAAAAATGTCCTTCAGTAGCATCTCCATTAAATATTTCATGTTCTAGTGTTCTAGCAAGTCTAGCAGCTAATTGAGCATTCAAATATTCCATACCAAGACTTGGTGAGTTCATTAATAGAGTCTTCGACACTACCAACATTGTACCCACTCTTCTATTCTTTAAAACACATTTTTCAAAGCCTGATAGATCCTCGCCAATTATTTCTTCGGTCTCTCCTAAAACTTTGGCTTTCGTTAATTCTTTTTCAATTAGTATAGATAATTCACCAGGTGCAACTACCTTTTTTGCTTCATTGAATACTGATGATATTTCTTCCATTTTCTTCACAACATCTGCCGAAATTACTGATGGCACAGCATTTGCCTGGGTAATTGTATCCATATTCCTAACTTCACCTACAACAAGACCTGCTGCAAAGTTTTCAAGTAATTCTCTTTTTTCCATTTTATCTTCTCCTTTAGTTTCCTTTAAGTTTTTTTCTGATGTATCATTTATCTGCTCAATGACAGCACGTAGTTCAGTTTCTAGAGTTAAATACTGAGAGTTTTCTTGTTCAGAAAAATCTCTAGTTTCAGTTTCAACTTTGTCTAACATTGATTGCATTTGTTCTTGCAATTCGAGCCTTTTTTCCATTAGTTCCTTTTTATTAGCCATCTTTAGTCCTCCTTGGTAAATTTGAACGTAAAAAAATCCACTACCGATTTATTGGTAATGGATTAAATATCAAACATTTTTTTGGTGTCTAGTTTTAGCGTTTTTATTAGCAATACAAGATCTTTTTCACGTGGAAGGGAACATCTTGCAAAACTGTAGACTACGTAATCTGGAATACCTGTTTGTTCGCTGACTTTCAAACAAGCGCTTCGGATACGTTTATCGCCAGTATGGTTAATTATTGATTGTCTTATATATTCACGATTTATCATTGATTAAAACCTCCTGAATTTATTTGTTTGAAATATAGAAACTATATATTTTAAAACTACTTATTTAGCAAAAAAAATAGAGCCGATGGGAGGTACCATTGACTCATAAAAACTTTAAATAGGAAAAGAACAAGGATAATGAAATTAGAGGAATCGAACAATATCTTAGAAGACAAGACGTTTTGCTAAGATATTTGTACCCCTACAATATATAATATACATTTGAAATAGTTTAGTTTGCGCTTACATAAAAACTTTTCACAACGAGCGGCTGAGCGAGTTGAAGAGCAACGCTAGTTGCGACATATTTAATATAAAATATAATTTTTATTTGGTCGGTCTACTTGTATAATATAGATTTTAAAATATTAAAAAGATTATTAGCTCTTGCAAAAGATGTAGCTGAATGGATTGAACATAATCAAGTTGCAAGAATGATGGAAATGGTTGATGAAGTTGAAAAGCTAGTAGTAAAAATATTACTACCAGGTTATATACAGGTAAGAGAGCATTCATTCCTAACTGAAGATGAACTTTATGAAGTATTGATGCAAAGTAGGAAACTACTTTATTCCAATTAATTTTAAATTAGTTCATATTTATATATTGGGTATGGTCACTGACGTTGACCACACCTATGTCCATTCACTTCGTTCATGTCCATAATGATAGTTTTTTAATTTTACGAAATATCCATATATATGAATATAAATTTATATATTACTCGTTATAAGAAATGTATCATATATTATAAGTAAAAAAATTGATAAAGTTAGATATACCAATACTTTAGATCAATTTATTCGCACTCATTTTGTCCATTTTTTATAGCTTTTTGCACCCATTTTGTCCTCTGATTTTATAGTTTTAAATAAAAATAAAACACCGAATTAACGGTGTTTGTTATTTATAATCAAAAAAGTTCATTATATATTTTAAATCTTCTATATTGTTACACTTATAAAATAATCTTGGATTTACAACAAAAAAATCTCTGTCTCCTCTTACTATTCTGACTATAGCAAATTGATTATTTATTTTTAATGACATTAATTCTTTTATAAATCTTGATGGCTTTTCATAATTACATATTGTGGCTATTTCAGCACTTTTCATAGGTTCACTTTCATCAAAATTTATAGCATTTTTATTATGAGCTATAACATTAAACCTTGTATTTATATATGGTAGTAATCGAATAAATGATGCTAGTTTTTTATGTTGATTTGGTTTTACACTATCATATAGTTGCTGTATTCCATCATTAAATATTCTTGCAACCTCCATATTCTTTACATCTCCTTTTAATTGTCCACGTTTAATAAACTTGCTACAAATTTTAATATTATCCCTTTCTATTTTTATAAGGTTATTTTGTATTAGATAGCTTTTGGTTCTTGAAGTTTCATTTCTGCTTAAACTTAAGATCGTCTGTAGTTCTTTTTCAGTAATCTTTTTTTGGCCTTTTGTTTCTCCTACAACTAAAATACTTTGATAATTTAGATAGCTGCACAGTTTTAAAAATCTTACTAACATTTGTGGTTCTAGGTTTAAGCGTAAAATATCTCCATATAGTAAGTGAAAATAATATCCTAAATTTTCACTCATGAAATTATTCCATTTTTTAATATCCTTATATGTTGGTTTACTATCTTCAACAACTGCATACTCTACTATCATCTGTTCAGCTGAGAATACCTCTCCATTAACCTTATCTATAAACTTTACTGGTTTAAATTTTTTCAAGTTAATCAATCTCCTTTTTATTTAGCCAATTTAAAATTGACCTCTTAGGTAGGAGTGACCTATTGTTTACCTCACCTCGCAATTCTTTGTATTTATATTATATAATTGTTTTTTCAAAAGTAAGTTGTATAATATTGGTGTCAATAAACAATCTAAATTCAAACCATATCAAATAAAATAACCTGTCTAGGTATATTTACCTAATTGCTTGTAAATAAGCGCTACGGCTTGTTTATGAGCCATATATAATAGAATACTAAACATATTATATTAATTATGAGATAGACACATGAATTATAAAGATAAAATGAAGGAGCTATTCTGAGATATGGATCTAGATTGTTTTGAATCCACATAACGAAGAAAACCAATGAATCTGATAAAAGCATTTGTTTTAAAGTAGGATTATAATAGAAAAAAGTTAAAAAATATAATGGTTCACTTGACTTTTTTACTATAAAAAGGTAATATACTAATATCAAATTAAATTGAATGGATAAAACAGAGTATAGGGGTGAAGCTGCAATGGAAAATGAAGTATCTGCTAAATTAATTTCAGGAGAAGAGGTTAAATTAATAATAAAGTCAATTGATGATGCTAAAACACAATATAAAGACTATGTTAAGCGTGAGAAGTTAGTTACTCAAAATGGTAAATATCATGAAATGTGGAATTATATTTTTACAAATATAGAAAAATCGTTTAATGAGTTTCCGTATAAGTGTTATAAAATCTCAAGACAAAGATTATGGGAATTTATAGTAATACATGACCAAATAAATTATGTATTATATGTCATAATGAAAGAAAACAATTTTGAAAAAATAAGAAATGCTAAAGGTAAAGATCTTCACTATATTAAAATTTTAAATTTAATAAATCCTTTTAAAATTGAGAAAAGTAAGCAGATATCATTATTTCCTGATGATGAAAGCAAAGAAGAATATATAAAAAATGATTTAGATAAAATGTTAAAAGATATAGACGGAAAAGTAAACGTGTGTGTAGACGTACTATATTCTGAGAAACAAAATAAAGTAACTAGTATATCGGGAAAAATATCTGATTATGATTTAGATGAAATTAAATCATATTGTTGGAATGAATTTATTACAGCAGATATTAACGAAATCATTGATACAAATGATGAATATGAAGTTATAACTGAACCAATTGAATTACATGTTAGAGACCATGTAAAACGAGTGAAAGAACATGAAGAGGATACTAAAGATATTATTGCAAGCAAAGAAACACAAAAGAAAAATCTTGAGGGAAAGTAAGCTTGCATTTAGGAGGTTAGCATGAAAAATGTTAAGTAATGAAAAAAATGCAGTTAAAGATTTTGGTAGTGAAATAATAAAAAATAAAAAATTTAATGGTAGTAGATTGCAAACAGCTAGAATATATAGAGGCAAAACAATTATAGATTTATCAAAAGAGATAGGGATATCAAAACAGGCTATTTCACAATTCGAAAATGGGTTGATTTCTCCACAGTTTGATACTTTGATGGGTATAGTTGATAAATTGAATTTTCCCATGGAATATTTTTTTGAAAAAGATAGCATAGATATTTCATTAGGCAATACCTATTTTAGAGCTCAAAGCAAGATGACTAAAAAGGATGAAAATAAACAAAGAGAAAAAGTAAAGTTTATTGGTAAGCTATATAATTTTTTAAATGAGTATATTGAATTTCCTAAATTAAATATTCCAAAATTTGAAGAGCATCTATCAATAGAAGAAAAAGCTATGAAGTTGAGAGAATATTGGAATCTTGGAGAAGAACCAATAAAAGACATAATATATGTCTTGGAGAAGAATGGAATAGTAGTTACAGCTATAAAGACAGAAAGTAGCCAAATTGATGCTTTTACACAACAACAAATAATTAATGGGAATCAGTATTATATAATAGTACTTGGGAGCGATAAAGGTTCTGCTACAAGACGACAATTTAGTGCGGCTCATGAATTAGCACATATAATAATCCATGATGGATTTATGAATCTAGATGAATTAACAAATGAAGAACTCAGAAATATTGAAAATGAAGCTCATGAATTTGCAGCAGCATTTTTGTTGCCTAAGGCTTCTTTTATAAAAGATATAAGTGCATATCCAACGAATTTGGACTATTACAAACAACTTAAGAAAAAATGGAGAACTTCAATTTCTGCTATGTTAGTAAGAGCTAATCATCTTGGGGTATTAAATTATAATTCATATCAAAATATGATGAAAAAAATGAGTAGATTAGGATGGCGAAGTAGTGAGCCATTAGATGATACATTAATGATTAATGATCCAACTCTTTTAAAAAGATCTGTTAACATTTTGCTTGATAATGATATTTTCAATGAAGATGAATTAATGAGAGAATTATCAAATAGAGAGTTAACACTTCCAAGAGAAGAGATTGAGAACTTATTGGGGTTAGATCAAGGAATACTTGTTTCAAAAGAGAAATCATTATCGGTTAAAGTCATAGAAATGCCAGTTAAAAAAATACTATAAAATTAAATATTTTATACTATATAATGGATAGAGAAGATAGGGGGAAATTCCTATCTTTTTATTTATATAGATATATTTTATATAGTTTTATAATTTATATAGTTATTAGGTAACTTTTACCCTACGGTGTTAAGTCGTTTTTACCCATGGGGTAGGGAGTTTATGTACTAAGGGTTAAGTAATTATTACCTTACATAGAATGAGTTATAAACCTGTTACTAACATATTATTAATAGATGCTTGTTTGCAAATTATTTGCAATCTGATTTATTAATACTTGCTTACTTTCATTAAAATTCACGTTAAAATTTAATAGAGATTAATAATGAAAGCGAGGTTAGAATATGAATACAAAAGAACTAATGGAATACGTAAGACAAGCAAATGGAGTTGTTGCTCCCAAAGATTTATTTCTTCAGGTACCTATAGAGTTTATAAGAAACAGTCAATATACGCCAAATGAAAAAACTTTGTTTCTGCTACTCTGGACGTATGGTATAGGATCAAAGACGGTTTATCCATCACAAAGCAGATTGGCAAAACAAATGGGGACAACCACAAAAACCATAAGAAGTATATTGCAAAAGCTCGAAGAAAAGGAAGGGGTATATATTGTGCAGCAATATATAGAGGGGACAAATGAGAAAACATCAAATTTATACTTTCTTTCGGAAATTACAAAAGATGGTGAGTTCAAGAAAGGATATTTTGATATGGTCAAAATAAGATTTAGTGAAAAGAAGCATATAATACAAAAGGCCACCAAGCAGCCTCGACAACTAACTTGATGGCAGATGTTTAAATCCTAATTATTATTATAGATAATTAAATATATTTTTACAAGGGACTGGATTATATTTCTAGTCCCTTTTAAGTTTACTTCAAAAATATCAATTATATAATATCAACATAAAAAATAATAAGAAGATTTTTAGCTAAAAACTTCAAAATTGAATTTTTGGAGGAAACTAATATGAAGACAAAAGAAGAGAAAAAAATAGAAGTAGTTGTTGAATATAGCAATAAACGTATAGATAAAATCTCATTAGCTGGGTTGCTTTATGATATAATGGAGCAAAATCTAAGAGAAGGAGTTAATTATGATACTAAAGAAGATAATTGTGCTTAATCGTGTTTCTAGTAATAGACAAGATTTTGAGAGCCAAAATAATGCTATAAGAGAATATATTGATAAAAATAATATTCTAGTTGATCAGTGGATTACAGAAGAAGGCGTAAGTGGATATAGCAACAAATTAAGTGATAGACAAGCTATAAAACAAATAGAAGAAATGGCATTGTTAGGTGAATTAGATACACTGATTATATTTAATCTCGATAGAATAGGAAGAACTACAGAGGGAGCAGAATTTATAAAACGTATGACATATTCTAATGTAAAAGTTATATCGGTTACAGAAGGATTGTTGAATAGTGGTAATGATACTGATGAATTAATAAATGGTATCAAGTTTTGGATGGCCCAACAAGAAAGTAAAAAAATAAGTTTAAGAAGTAAAAATGGTAAAGAAGCTACTAATAAAAAGGGATTATTTGCGGGTGGACCAGTTAACTTTGGATATGGAGTACTAGATCAGAAAATGTTTGTAATACCAGAGGAAGCAGAGATAGTTAAGTTGATTTTTGATTTATATATAAAATGTGGAAAAAATGAAACGGTTAAGTATCTGCAAGAAAAAAATATAACTAAAAGAGGAAAAAGATTTAGTCAGCATATGGTACATGATTTATTAAAAGATACTGTTTATATAGGATTAAAAAGATATAATCAATGGCAAAAGGTATCAACAGACCCAACAAATAAAAAACGTAAATATAATAATGAAACATTAAAATTTCAAGAATATAGAGAAGAACTAAGAATACTAGATGATAATACTTTTAATAAGGTACAAGAACTCATTGAAAAGCGTACAAGTAGTAAAGATAAAGTTAAGTATACCAATAGAACTAATGCTTTATTTGAAGGATTATTATGGCATAGATGTGGTGATGAAGAAATAAGAAAGCTGCACTTAGATAATAAGAAAGATAAGTATGGAAATGTTATCTATTCTTATAGATGTTCACATTGTAGAAGAAATTTTTATAAAGATGTTACAAAGACTTATGGAAGCAAAAAGTATAATAAGCTATTAGAAAATAATGTACTGAAATTAATGAATAACATGTCTATTGAAGAATTAGAAAAAAAGGCAAAAGAAAAACAAGGTAGTACAAGTAATAGTATACTAGTATCTATAGAAAGCCATAAAAAGGAACTAGATAAAAAAAGAAAAGCTATTAGTAATATGGAAAAGGAATTGATTAATATATTTTCTGGGGAAAGTTCAATGGATAAGGATATATTGATTAATATGATTACAAAAACAAAAGAAGATATAGTAACATTATCAGATAATCTTAAATCACTAGAAGCTGAATATATTGAGATTAGTAAAACTATTTCTATTGATAGAGCATTAATTGAGCAATATAAAAGCTTTAATTATGTTTACGGATTAGCTGATGATAAACAAAAAAAATTATTATTGCAAGAAGTTGTTGAAAAAATAACTTTTGACGGTGATAAACTTATCATTACTCTGTTCTTGGAGTAATTTTTTTTACACTATAAAAAGTGGGTTTATATTCGTATATCAGTACTGATACCAGCTCCGCCGAAAAAGACTATATTATTACTATTCTTTAATATTTCTGATAACTTTTCAATGCTCATAGAAAAACCTCCAAATTAAAATTTATTTTAAGTATTAAAAACACATTATCATGTATATTTAATTATTGCACAATTGATTAGAAAAATAAAATATAAACCCCGCTGAATTAAGCATTTTAAAATATTTATAATAAAAAAATAAAAAATGTGTTGACATAATATAAATAACTCGATATAATACTACTTGTATCTGGTGATGACGGCGTAGAGGTAACACTCCTTCCCATTCCGAACAGGAAAGTTAAGGTCTACAGCGCTGATGGTACTGCATGGGAGACTGTGTGGAAGAGTAAGACGTTGCCAG
This sequence comes from Clostridium beijerinckii, assembly GCF_018223745.1. Taxonomy (NCBI): domain Bacteria; kingdom Bacillati; phylum Bacillota; class Clostridia; order Eubacteriales; family Clostridiaceae; genus Clostridium; species Clostridium beijerinckii. The sequence continues at coordinate 5,554,563 of NZ_CP073653.1, read as the reverse complement.
GTAATATGGCTCGATAGCTCAGTCGGTAGAGCAGAGGACTGAAAATCCTCGTGTCACTGGTTCGATTCCAGTTCGAGCCACCATAAAAGCACTAACATAAGTTAGTGCTTTTTTCTATATCTTTAGAAAATTATAATTCAGTAAAGTTTGTATACAATTTTTTTGAATGGTTTAATTAACTTAGTTTACTATTTTAAAGGAATAAAAAATAAATTATATTCGTTAAAAAGATAACATTTAAATTATATTTCTAAATGTTATCTTTTTTAATCTTAACTATTTGTAAAGAAGTTATATAGAAATTCCTTAAACAGTACATTGATCTATATATATTGAGTAGATACCGCAGTTAGGACATACAGTCACACTAACTATATAGCTATCATCAATTTTTCCTAGACCAAAAAGTTTATTAAAAGATGTATTCCTATATTCATTACATAAAGTATCTATTACATATTCATTATCCTTTGTATATATGTAAAAGTGGTACTCTAAGTAACGATAAGATTTATTTATTTGCTCTTGAGTATTACATGCACATTTATCGCCATAATATTCTGTTGAAAAACTTACTTCTTCTCCTTCATTTAGAGCATTCAATATTATATCTAAGGAAAGACCTGTAATCTCATTTTCGCCTTCAAAAAATATCCCATCGCAATTATTATCTGTTAGTACGTATTCTTTATTATCATAAACAAATTTATAATCCACAAAACAACCTCCTCAAAATTAGTGTATAATCAATTATACACCAGCATATGCACAATGTTTAGCAAAACTATATTTAAACATTTAATTTACTTTATAATATAAAGGCTTAATTTGAATGTAAGCATTGGGAAAGTAAATTAAATAATTATATATTTTCGATTTGCCAGTCAATTGGTTCTTGATTTGTAGAAATTAGAAAATTGTTTGTTTTTGAAAAAGGTTTACTTCCGAAGAAGCCTCTTGATGCAGATAATGGACTAGGATGAACGGATTTTATTATAAGATGCTTAGGATTAGTAATAAAGTCAGTCTTTGAAATAGCATTATTACCCCAAAGTATGAATACTATAGGTGTTTCCTTTTTATTTAGCACCTTAATAACCTCATTTGTGAATTCTTCCCATCCCTTATTTTTGTGGGAATTAGCTTCTCCAGCTCTAACTGTAAGTACCGTATTTAGCAATAAGACTCCTTGATCAGCCCACTTTCTTAAATAGCCATTGTTTGGAATATAGCAACCTAAATCAGTATGTAGTTCCTTATAGATATTAATTAAAGATGGTGGAGTTTTTACACCTGGATTAACAGAAAAACTCAATCCATGCGCTTGGCCAGGTCCATGATAAGGATCTTGACCTAATATAACAACTTTAACTTTATTATAAGGTGTAAAATGTAAGGCGTTAAAGAGATCATACATATTAGGATAAATGGTCTTAGAGTTATATTCATTTATTAAAAATTTTCTTAGATTAATATAATAATCTTTTTGGAATTCAGACTGCAAATAATTTTTCCAATCATTTTTTAATATATCGGACATTAAATCACCCCTAAATTAGTATAACATTTTATGGTGGTTTTATGTATACTATGTATTTTTGATTAAAAATCTAAAATTTATTTAGTTATATTATTGTTAGAAGTAGTAGATACTGTTAAAATGAAGTGTATATAACAAACTGTTAAAAATAATATAAAATGATTATAAAGGAGAATTCACATGGAAAATAAAGTGTTAGCTGTTGCAGCAGGATATGAAATAACAGAAAAAGATTTAAATGCAATAATTAGTAGATATCCACAAGAGCAAAGAGGAGCTTTACAAAGCGAAGAAAAGAAGAAACAATTGGTAGAACAATTGATTTCATTTGAATTAATGAATAAGTTTGGAAAAGAAATACAATTAGATAAGACTCAAGAATACAAAGACGCCATGGAAAATATATCAAAGGAAGTTATAACTTCAATGGCAATAAATAAAGTATTGAGTGATGTAACAATAACAGATGAAGAAGTAAAGAAATACTATGAAGATAATAAAGAAGCTTTTGGTCAGCCTGCAACAGTTTCAGCTAGACATATTCTAGTAGAAACTGAAGAGGAAGCAAATAAGGCAAGAGAAGAAATCTTAAGCGGCAAGATTTCATTCGGAGATGCTGCAATGAAATATTCAACATGCCCATCTAATCAACAAGGTGGAAATTTAGGTGAATTCTCAAAAGGTATGATGGTTCCAGAATTTGAAGAAGCTGCTTTTACATCAGAAATAGGAAAGGTTACTGAACCGGTTAAAACTCAATTTGGGTATCATTTAGTGTTAGTAGATGCAAAAAATGAAGCCTCAATCAAAAGTTTTGAAGAAGTTAAAGACAGTGTATTAGATAATTTAATTAAAGAAAATCAACATAAAAAATATGATCAAATATTGAAGGAATTAGAAGCTAAATACGGAGTTGAAAGAAAATAAAAATTTCTATTTAATAGCAATATAGTTTCAAAAATAAAGGTAATGATGGATACATTACCTTTATTTTTTTATTTTAAAGTTCATATGTTATTATTTTGGAATATAATACAATATTCAAATATGATTTTATGTTATAAAAATGTATTCAGATATCCCTACGTTACAGATTTATATACTAACAGCATGAGAAAAAGCTTGTCTTAAATTTGCATTGTAGAATGTTGAATTATTTTTAGTAATCTAATTATTCGTATGTAGGCGATAAAACAAATATTTATAATAACTAATATCTATAAAAGCTCAGTAAAGGAAAAAATATATTTATCACAATACTTAAGAATTTCGGATATAGGTTCTAAACATAAATCATCTTTTATTCCGATCACCCTCATATTTGCTTTTTTTGCACTTTTCATAGCAGGGAGTATATCCTCAAATACTAAACAGTATTCAGGTTTAATATTTAACTTTTTTGCTGCTAATAAATATATGTCAGGACAATCTTTTCCTTTTGCGACTTCATCAGTAATAGTGATTGAATCAAAATAGTCATAAACCCCATTGTTTTTTAAACAAGCCTCAAGCAGTGGGATAGAATTGCTAGTCGCTAATGCAATTTTTATTTTATTATCTTTTAAATATTTTAAAAAAGTTTTTACACCTGATTTGAGTTTTACATTATTAGCGTAATGATGAAATGCTGCATGATGCCAATCACTAAGTATTTCATCTACTGAATCTTCAATTTTAAATCTATTTTTAAAATATACTGCTGTCTGATAAAAACTTAAGTGTTCAATATCGTTTTTTAAGTCATTAGGTACAGCATGTCCTTTCTTTTTAAGATAATCTATGTCGATCTGAGACCATACCCACATGGAATCTACAATAGTTCCATCTAAATCGAAAATTACACCTTTTATATTACTTAGCATTTTACACCTCCAAATAATTGTTATTTATATAAACGAATAGATATTGATATAGTTTAGTGCCAAACTTAATCTTTTATTGGTGCGCCTTAGTGTCAATAAATATTATAATTGAAGCATTAGACACGAATAAGAATTAGAAGAATTAGTAATACGATATATGTTATAGATTAATAAATTAATGAATTACTAAATAAAAAAACTTAAGGATCAATCCTTAAGTTATACTAGTCTAATAATATATTTGGTCGGGGTGACAGGGATTGAACCTGCGACCTCATGGTCCCAAACCACGCGCGCTCCCATCTGCGCCACACCCCGTTATACATTAATTATATATTCAAGTAAATCTTATGTCAAGGACTTTAGAAGATGTAATTAATACAGAAAAAAGTTAATTATAGTCATTAGAATAAATAATTTTGTGATGAGGGAGGCTGGAATTGTTAAGTTAAGTTTATTGATGAAAATTTTTATATATAAGCTATAATAAGAATCACAAAGAATAAGCTAGAAAAAGTGGGGAATACGGACGATATTTAGATAATAGTAGGATAAACTAAATTCTCGCTATATATATGAATTGTTCATTCTTATCCAAGGTGTTATAATTATGTAGTAATATAGATTAATGGAGGAGGGAAGGTTTAAAACCGATATTTAATGAGGAGTAGAATTCTAGCTATTATGTTAGCAACCGTAATCGTTGTAGGTAGCTCGATACCAGCGTTTGCGACGCCAGATAATCAACAGTTGAGTGATTCAAGACAGAAATATGCAGAAATTGAAAGCAAGATAACAGATATTCAGAATAAAATTGATGATTTAAATATGCAGATAGAGCCGCTACAATTAACAGTAGATAAGAATAAAAAAGAAATAACAACTATCAATAAAGTTATTGATAGTAGTACAAAAGACATTGAACAATATAAGAAAGAGATTAATACATTAGATTTAGCTTTAGGACAAAGAGTTAAAGCTATGTACATGTCAGGTGATTTAGAATTTGGTTACTTGAATTTTATACTTGAATCAGAATCAACAAGTGATTTCTTTTCTAGAGCAGAGGCAGTTAGTAAAATTATAGGAAAAGACAAATCTGCCATAGAAGATGTTACAAGTAAAAAGGAAGAATTAAATAACAAAATAAAATCCCTAGAAGATAAGAAAGATGAAATAGATAAACTTAATAAAGAAATACAAGTTAGCTTAAGTGAACTCGATGGAAAGAAAAAAGAAGCAGAAACTTTATCAAGTCAAGCTAAGGATGAAAAAAGTAAATTTGACTCACAATACTTATCACAATTAGAAAGAGAACTTGTAAAATCTCAATTTGATGTTATAGGTAACTCTAATAGTTCAGCTACTGATCTTCAAGGAGCAATTAATCAATTAAGAAATATTAGAGATAATCAAATTAAGAGTGAGATCGTTACTTCAGAGATAAATGATAAAATTGAAAAGGCTAAAACAATGGTAGCAGATAAAAAAGCAGCTGAAGTAAAAGTGGCAACGCCAAGTAGAGGCGGAGGCGGAAGAGTAGCTGCACCATCAGCAGGAAATGCTCAATCTATTCTAAATGAGGCATATGCACAGTTAGGAAAGCCTTATGTATGGGGTGCAACTGGAGATGCAAGCTTTGACTGTTCAGGATTTACTCAATATGTTTATGAGCATGCTGCAGGAGTAGATATAACAAGAACAACTTATTCTCAAATTGGAGTTGGACAACCAGTTAGCCAAGATCAGCTTCAACCTGGAGATTTGGTATTTACTCATCCAGGTCACGTTGGGATATATGTTGGTAATGGCCAAATGATTAACGCACCTCAAACAGGTGATGTGGTTAAAGTTGCGCCAGTTTATAGTTTTTATGCTGCAAGAAGAGTTCTTAAGTAGTTAACATAAGAAATTAGTTGTTAATATCTGATTTCAAATTATTGTCCTTCTGTAAAAGATCAGAAGGACTTTTTTTATTTTACTTGTATGATATAATGTGGAATATATACTTTAGAGATTAGGTATATACAAATATTGATATTAGATATTTTAAAGTAGAATATTGTAAAGTTAAGTAAAGGAAGAATAATATGAATAATAAATTGCAATATGTGAGAGATGATGAGACAGTAGATGATTTGCAACTTAAGGGATTAAATTTAATTCAAAAGAAGGAGGGATTTAAATTTGGTATAGATGCTGTTTTATTATCTGATTTTGCTTATATAAAAAATAAACATAAGGTGATGGATTTATGTACAGGAACTGGGATAATTCCATTTTTGATATATGGCAAATATAAGCCTGAGTGTGTATATGGATTAGAAATTCAAGAAGATATGGTAGATATGGCTAAAAGGAGCGTAAAATTAAATGAGCTTGAAGGAAATGTATGTTTTATAAATGAAGATTTAAAAAATATAGATTATCTAAAGACACTTGATAAGTTTGATGCAGTGACAGTAAATCCACCTTATAAACTAAACAATTCAGGAATTATAAATCCAAATGATAAGCTTGCTATAGCTAGGCATGAAATATTATGTAATTTAGAAGATGTGATTTCAGCAGCAAGAATTTTATTAAAGGATAATGGAAGACTCTTTATGATACATAGACCTGAAAGATTAGCGGATATTTTTATTTTAATGAGAAAATATAAAATAGAACCTAAAAGAGTAAAAATGATTCATCCTAAGGTAGGAAAAGCTCCTAATATTGTATTGATTGAAGGGCAAAGAGATGGGGGAGCCTATTTGAAGTGGGAAGCACCATTGTATGTCTATGATGAAGATGGAAAATATACTAAAGAAATAGATTCAATATATTGGAGGTCATGATATGGAAAATGGAAAGTTGTATTTAGTACCAACTCCTATTGGAAACTTAAAAGATATAACATTGAGGGCTCTAGAAGCTTTAAGAGATGTTGATATTATAGCGGCTGAAGATACAAGACAAACGTTGAAATTATTAAATCATTTTGAGATAAAAAAACCATTAATAAGTTATCACAAATTTAATGAGCAAATAAAAAGTGATAAAATTATAGATTTACTAATGGAAGGTAATAATGTTGCTTTAGTTTCAGATGCTGGAACACCCGGAATATCAGATCCAGGAAGTGTTATTGTTGGACGTTGCATAGAAAAAAAGATAAATTTCGAAGTACTTCCAGGAGCGACAGCTATAACTACGGCATTAGTTTATTCTGGATTAGACACAACTAAATTTTTATTCAGGGGTTTCTTACCAAGAGAAAATAAAGAACGTAAGATAGTCACAAATGACTTATTGCAAAGTCAGGAAACTATTATCTTTTACGAAGCACCGCATAGACTGATAGATACGCTTGAATTCTTATTAGATACATTTGGAGATAGAAAAATTGCAGCATGCAGAGAATTAACTAAGATTTATCAACAAATACACAGGGGAACTTTAAAAGAAGTAATTCAGTATTTTCAGGAGAATAAACCAAGAGGAGAATTTGTTCTTGTTCTAGAAGGAAAAAGACTTGAAGAGATAAAGGAAGAGCAAAGGGAAGAGTGGATTCATTTATCTATTGAAGAGCATATAGTTAAATATATTAATGGTGGTGCGAGTAAGAAAGAGGCAATAAAGCTTGTAGCCAAGGAAAGAGAATTACCTAAAAGTGAAGTATATAAATTCTCAACTAATATATAATTAAGTTAAGAAAATAGACTATCTCAAATTAACTCTTGAGATAGTCTATTATTTATTGATTATATAATTAATTATATAATAGGAAATTAGAATATATCAAATACTATCTGTTTGTTTTAATTTCGTCTAAACATTTAGTACAGATATTCTTGCCTTTATAGTTAATTACGTCTCTTGCATCTCCACAGAAGATACAAGCTGGTTCGTATTTCTTTAAGATTATTTGCTCTCCGTCTACATAAATTTCTAATGCATCTTTTTCAGCAATATCTAATGTTCTTCTAAGTTCTATAGGAATAACTATTCTTCCTAATTCATCTACTCTTCTAACTACACCTGTTGATTTCATAAAAAATTCCTCCTAATTCCATGATTCGACATTCTACTATGATATATTACCAAGTATGTAATATAAAGTCAATGTATATTTTTAAATATTTATAAGAAATTACAAATTTCAACTTTAATAAACATCTTATATAAAATATACTACCATATTTTAGAAAAGTCAAGAGGGTTTATTTGTAAAATTATCATATTAATCCAAATTAATAAATTTGAGGAATCTAGATGTACCAATGGTTAGAGAAATGTATATGAATTATATTCATGATTATATAATAGTGAATTTACAAATAAAGTAATATAAGGCATATGTCCGCTTTTTTTGTAGAAATGCAAATACTATAAATAATAATGTCGATTGATTACATAAATTAGATATTTTTTATCAATACTATATTTAAAAAAAATTAGATATGTCGTATAATACTATTATTATACTAAGAGTATAAACTAGTAGAAAAATTTTTATATTACAATGTTTATAATAACTTGTAACAAGTTCATGATTACTATATAATATATAATATAGATTGAGAAAGAATAGGTGCATGATAATGGCAGGAAAATTTGATTCAGATTATATAAAAGAATTGGCTAAAGAAATGTCTAAAAGTACTTCCGTTTCATATGAAGATATTCCTAAATATGATTTGTTTTTATCCCAAGTAATCGATTATTTAAACGATAAGTTTGTTGATGAGAAGTTTACTAACAATATAGTTCAAAATTATACTAAAAGCGAAGTTATAACTAAGCCGGAAGATGGCAAAAAAAGAGGATATACAAAAATGCATTTAGTACAATTAGTACTGCTTAGCCATATGAGGCCCTTATTAACGACGGAAGAAATAAAGAAAGTTTTTCGGATTGCATTTAATGAAATCAATGACAGAAGCGATGATATACTGTCATGGGAAGAGACATATAAAACTTTCACACAAATACAAAAGGAAAGTTTAGATAACTATTTAGATACGTTTATATCAAATGATGATAAATTAGAAGAGATAATAAAGAATTTTGAATTGAAAGATAATGATAAGGAAAGAATTAAAATTTTCCTATTAGTTCTTTCTTTAATAGCAGAAGCAAGTGTTATTAAAAAGTTAGTTCAAAAAATAGTTAAAGAGTATGAAGAAGAATAAATTATATGAGATAAAATATTTACAATAGCAATAAACTAAAAAACACTTACTTAATTAGAACTTGAATTTTGTTAGGCTAATTAAGTAAGTGTTTTATGACTATGTTTATGATTTAATATGGAAAATGTGATTTTAACTATAGTGAGGAATTAATTTATGGATAAAATTCTTATACGAGAGTCTGTGAGAAATTTAGTAGAATTTTGCTTGAAAAAAGGTGATATAGATAATAGGTTTTCTGGAAGTGCTAGGGCAGTAGAGGGAGTAAGAGCACATCAAAAGCTTCAGGAAGATAACGGAAGGATTTATGAGAACTATGAAAAGGAAGTATATTTAACTCATGAGTTTGAGACGAATAAAAGCTTGATCTATATTGAAGGAAGAGCAGATGGAATTATAACGGAAAGAGATAAAGTTATAATTGAAGAAATAAAATCAACTTATAAGAATTTTGCATACATTGATGATTTGAATGAGGTACATTGGGCTCAGGCAAAGGTGTATGCTTTTATTTATGGAAATCAAAATAATCTTGAAGAAATTTATGTGCGATTATCCTACATGCAGTTAGAAACGAATGAGGTTAAGAGTTTTGAAAAAAGATTTACTATAGGAGAATTAGAAGAATTTATATCTGATTTATTAAGAGAATATGAGAGATTTAGTGTTTTAATATTTAAATGGAAAAACATTAGAGATGAAACTATAAAAGTACTAAATTTTCCTTTTGAAAAATACAGAGAAGGTCAAAGGAAACTTATTAATGTTTCATATCAAACTATAAAAGAGGGGGAAATATTATTTGTTCAGGCACCGACAGGCATAGGAAAAACTATATCAACCATATTCCCAGCTGTAAAGGCTATAAGCGAAGGAATTGGAGAAAAAATTATATATTTGACGGCAAAGACGATAAATAGGGAAGTTGCAGAAGAAACTTTTGAAAGATTGCGTCAAGAAGGATTGAAATTTAGGACTATCACAATTACGGCAAAAGAGAAAACATGTATTAATGATGATTTTGATTGCAATCCAGAGAAGTGCATATATGCCAAAGACTATTATGGTAAAGTAAAAAAAGTAATTACAAATGTTATCGAAAGGGAAGAAAGAATTTCCACGGAAATATTGAAGGAATATGCCGAAAAATATCAAGTATGCCCATTTGAGCTATCTTTAGATATAAGTACTTATTGTGATGGAATTATAGGTGATTATAATTACATCTTTGATCCAAGAGTATCTTTGAGTAGAGTTCTAGAAAGCAAAGGAAATATAGTTTTGGTGGATGAAGCACATAATTTAATTGATAGGTCAAGAAATATGTATTCCGCATCCTTATATAAAAGTCAAATTCTAAATTGCAAAAAGATAACTAAGGGTAAACTAAATAAACTACATTCCTTATTGGGAAAGATTAATGATTATTTCATTGATTTAAGAAATGAATGCGACCATAGAGAAGTGAAATCATTTTATGAAGAGGAACATCCTAAGGAATTGAGTAAGTATTTGCAGTTATACTTAAAAGAAAGTGAAGAAGTGCTAGTAAGAGGAAATAGATTTGATGGTTATGAAGATATATTGAAATTATATTTTGATATAAATGCTTTTACTTCTACGACACAGCTCTATGATGAAAATTATAGGACTTGTATAGAAAAGGATTCTCAAGAAATCAAGTTGACTTTATATTGTGTAAATCCAGCTAAGAATTTAAGAGAATACTTAGGAAAATGCTACTCGGTAATATTTTTTTCTGCAACTATATCACCAATAAAATACTATGTAAATATGCTGGGCGGAGATGATAATACATATAGGTTAAAGCTTCCATCTCCTTTCAATAAAGAAAACTTAAAAGTTCATATTAGTCCTATTAATATTAGATATTCATATAGAAAAAGGACCTTATCATCAGTGAAAGATAAAATTTGTGGCTTTATAAAGCAGCAAATTGGAAACTACATGATTTTTTCACCATCATATGCATATATGGAAGAGTTATATAGCCATATGGAGGAGCCGAAGCTAGAAGAATTTAATCTTATGAAACAGAAACCTAATATGACGGAGGAAGAAAAAAGTGAATTTTTAAGAAGATTTAAGAATAGCAATAATTTATTAATGTTTTGTGTGCTTGGAGGGATGTTTTCAGAAGGAATAGATTTGCCTGGTGATCAGTTAATTGGAAGCATAATAATTGGAGTAGGATATCCTATGGTAGATATGACAAATGAAGTTATAAAGGATTTTTATAAAGAAGATGGTTATGACTATGCGTATGTATTTCCAGGAATAAATAAAATTCAGCAGGCTGTAGGAAGAGTTATAAGAACTGAGACGGACAAAGGAAGAGTTCTGCTTATTGATGATAGATATATAAATAATAAATATAGTGTTCTTTTACCAAATGAGTGGTATCCTATAAATAAATATTAAATTACCTATAGTTTTATGAAATAAGCTACTAGATTGTATTGTGCATTGTGAATTAAAAATAAGTATGTTAAAATATTCATGGTAGTTTTATGAAATAGTATATCTACATATAATTTTAGTATTTACACTACAATTTAAAAAATATTTAGTTATTGATATCGTCAGTCAGAAGTTTGAATCGGAGATATATTGGTGATGATTAATAACATATTAAAGTAGAATTAAGGAGCGAGGATAATGAATATTCCATTAATTGATTTAAAAGCTCAATATAAGTCTATTGCTGAAGATTTAGATAGAGTAACTAAAGAAGTGCTTTCTTCTGCGAATTATATTATGGGCAAGAATGTAATTGAATTTGAGAGAGAATTTGCAGAATATATAGGAGTTAAACATGCGATATCAGTGGCGAATGGAACTGATGCATTGGTTATTGCATTAAAATCTTTAGGAATAGGGAATGGAGATGAAGTAATAACTTCGACATTTACTTATTTTGCTTCAGCTGAAGCTATTTCAGCAGTAGGTGCAACGCCTGTTTTTGTTGATGTTGAAAAAGAAACATTTAATATAGATCCAACTAAAATAGAAGAAAAAATTACAAATAAAACAAAGGCTATTATACCAGTTCATATATTTGGACAATGTGCTAAGATGGATGAAATAAATGAAATAGCTAAGAAGCACAATTTAAAGATCGTAGAGGATGCTGCCCAAGCATCAGGTTCTAAATATAAAGGAAAGATGGCGGGAACTTTAGGTGATGCAGCATGTTTCTCATTCTTCCCAACTAAGAATCTTTCGTGTGCTGGCGATGGCGGCATGATAGTGACAAATGATGATAATATAGCAACAATAGCAAAAGCTTTAAGAACACATGGAAGTGGAGAAACTGGACAAAAAGCTTATAATTTGCTAAATAATATAAATGATGAGATAGAGACGTCTAAAGATGGTGACGATACTGTATATAATGCTTTAAAATACTATAATTATTTAATCGGGTTCAACTCTAGGTTAGATGCTATTCAAGCAGCAATTCTAAGAGTAAAATTACCACATTTAGATGATTGGAATAGTAGAAGAAGAGAAGTAGCAAAAATATATAATGAAAAATTAAAAGATTCTAATGTAGTTGTACCTACTGTTGATGAAGAAAATGAAACTATATATCATCAATATGTGTTACAATGCGAAAATAGAGAAGATATGATAAATAAACTTAAAGAAAATGGCATAGCAACTGGAGTTTATTATCCAGTCCCACTACATTTACAAAAAGTATATAAAGATCTAGGATATAAAGAAGGGGATATGCCGGTTGCAGAATATTTATCACATAGAACATTTGCAATACCAGTTTATCCAGAATTAACAGAAAATGAAATAAATTATATAGTTGAAAATATAAAGGCATAATATTAATATTGTAATATGCAAATTCCTATATATTTTGAACTTGAGGTTTACTTAAGGAAAATATTGATAAGTGCGAGGGTTAATTATGGATAAGAATTATTTTGTACATGAATCAAGTTACATTGATAACGACGTAGTGATAGGTGACGGAACGAAGATTTGGCACTTCTCTCATATAATGAGTAATTCTGTAATTGGAGAAAAGTGTAATATAGGTCAAAACGTTGTAATATCGCCTGGTGTAAAAATTGGAGATGGAGTAAAGATACAAAATAATGTGTCTGTATATACAGGAGTTATTTGCGAAGATTATGTATTCTTAGGACCGTCTTGTGTGTTTACTAATGTAGTAAATCCAAGAAGCTTTATTGAAAGAAAAAGCGAGTATAAAGAAACTATAATTGGAAAAGGGGCTTCTATAGGTGCTAATGTAACAATTGTGTGCGGTCATAATATAGGGAAATATGCATTAGTAGGTGCTGGAGCAGTAGTTACTAAACACATACCTGATTATGCCTTAGTAGTAGGCAATCCGGCAAGTATAATAGGATATGTATGTGAATGTGGAGAAAAGTTGAACTTTAAAGATGAGCATGCAACTTGTAAAGCTTGTGGGAAAAAGTATAGTAAAGATAAAGAAAAAGTAGAATGTATAGATTAGAAAAACGGATTTTTATTTATTAACATTTCATTATATAATTTGTTAATAAAACTTTTTAGTAAATTATGTTCTGTGGATAAAATTTTAGGCCGTAAATTACAGGAGGTATAAGATGTCATTATTAAAACAACAATTATTAGATAAAATAAATAATAAAACTGCAAAAGTTGGTGTGGTTGGTCTTGGATATGTTGGATTACCATTAGCTGTGGAAAAGGCTAATGCTGGTTATCAAACTATTGGATTTGATGTTCAAGATCAAAAGGTAAATATGGTTAATGAAGGAAGGAACTATATTGGGGATGTAGTGGATGAAAATTTAAAGAAGATAGTAGAAGAAAATACTTTAAGAGCTACTACTGACTTTAGTTTTGTTAAAGATGTAGACACTATTTGTATTTGCGTTCCTACACCATTAGATTTATATAAGCAACCAGATTTATCATATGTTGTAGATTCAACAAAAAGTGTTGCACAATATCTACATAAAGGTATGCTTGTTATTCTTGAAAGTACTACATATCCAGGAACAACTGAAGAGGTTCTTAAGCCAATACTAGAAGAAAGTGGACTTAAATGCGGAGAAGACTTTTTCTTAGCCTTTTCACCAGAAAGAGTTGATCCAGGTAATAAGGACTTTAATACTAAAAATACTCCTAAAGTTGTTGGTGGTTGTACACCTGATTGCACAGAAGTTGCAGCAGCATTATATAGAAACATATTAGAGGGAGATATCCATACTGTATCATCTCCAGCCGTAGCTGAAATGGAAAAAATATTGGAAAATACATTTAGAAATATAAATATTGGATTAGCTAATGAAATGGCTATTTTATGTAATAGAATGGGAATAGATGTATGGGAAGTTATAGATGCAGCTAAGACCAAGCCATACGGATTTATGCCGTTTTATCCAGGTCCAGGCTTAGGTGGACATTGTATTCCTCTTGATCCATTTTACTTAGAGTGGAAAGCAAAAGAATATGATTATCATACAAGATTAATAGAAACTTCAGGAGAAATAAATGATTCTATGCCTGAATTTGTATTAGATAATGTAATGAAGATTTTGAATAAGAATAAAAAGGCATTAAATGGTGCGAAAGTTCTTTTATTAGGAGTTGCATATAAGAATGATATCGATGATTATAGAGAATCTCCAGCATTCAAGGTAATAGAGCTATTAGAAAAGAATGGTGCTGACTTAATGGTAAATGATCCGTATTGTCCAATTTCTAAATATAAGGGTAAGGTTTATAATTCTGTTGATTGGAAAGAGGTTATAAACGAGTCTGATATAGTAATTATAACTACAAATCATAGTTGTTACGATTACGAATCAATTGTGTCTAGAGCTAAAGTTGTTTATGATACTAGAAATGCAACCAAAAATGTTGTTAATAATAGAGAGAAGATTTATAAATTATAAGTTTTTCACGGTGTATATAAGCTGATTCTATGTAAGAATGGTATATTGATTCTAATGAGTTACTATTAGTTAGAATATACTGTTTATAAAAAGAGCGCCTCCATAATTTTATGGAGGTGCTCTTTTATTTACATTTATTAATGGTACATATAATTTGTGAAAAGCGAATAAAATAAGTACTGCATAAAATAAATAGATTTTTAATTAATATAAATAGAAATTGGTGATTAAATGAAATATATAAAATTAAGTAGCAAAGTTAATTTAATTATACATCTTATAGTAAAAATTAAGAGGGACGATGTGTTTGCACTAGCATCTCAGTTAGCATATTATTTAATATTATCATTTTTCCCATTTATGTTATTTTTGATGACTTTGGCTGGATTTAGCAGCATAAGCTCTAAACAAATACTGGGACAATTAAATGTTATGCTTCCTAGGAGTGTATTGGAATTAACTCAGTCAACTGTTATAGAGATATTTGACAATCAATATACTGGATTGTTAGGAATATCTATATTGTTAACGCTATGGACAGCGTCATCTGCATTTAAGGCCATAATAAAAAGCATAAATAAGGCGTACAACTTTAAAGAAGAAAGGTCATTTATTAAACTTTCAATTATTTCTATGTTAGGAATATTAGCATTAGCTGTAACTATAATTCTAGCTTTAACAGCGTTAGTATTTGGAAATGTAATAGGCGATTATATTAAAAGTATCAATCCATTTTATGAAATAATATTGATTATTTGGAATATATTCAGATATACTTTTATATTAGCGATAATGATATCTATATTTATTTGCGTTTATAAATTTGCTCCTGCTAAAAAGTTGGTATGGAAAGAGGTAATCGCAGGGTCTATATTTAGCACAGTGGGCTGGGTGTTAGTGTCCTTTGTTTTTTCATTTTATATCGATAATTTTAATAATTATTCTAGGTTTTATGGAAGTCTTGGTGCAGTATTTATACTTATGACATGGTTATTTTTAATATCAATAATATTCATCTTAGGAGTAGAGATAAATTTTGTTACATCTGAGTTAAGAGGTAGAAATCGAATGATTAGAAACAGGTAGACAATGATATTAAATTTTATTATAAAGTTTAATTTTTTATTGAATAGAAATTACCGAAGTGGGTATAACTTTAGAAGAAAAATATTCAGGAGGTAAAAGATGAATAAGATAATATTATTAGGAAGATTAGTTAAAGACCCTGAACTTAGGCACACTGAAAATGGAGAAAAAATTTATACCAAGTTTACAATTGCTGTGCAACGAAATTTTAGATTACCTGATGGAATTAGAGAAGCAGATTTTATACCTATAAAAGTTTGGGGAAAAAAAGCTGAAGTTATAGTAAAATATATGAAAAAGGGAAGCCTTATTACTTTAAGCGGTAGATTAAGAACTGGTAGTTATGAGGATAAGGAGGGAAATAGAAAGTATATAGCAGAGGTTATAGCAGAAGATTTTAAATTTCTTGAGAATAAGAAAAGTCAAACTGAGGCGTTGTAAAAATATTAGCCTAGTTGATTTTAATAATATAAGCTATATGGATAGATAAGTATATAACTATAAATATACTTATTTATAGAAGAGGTTATCTAATTGTTAGATATTATCAATGCGTTTAGATAACCTTTGTGATAACATAAAAAGTATATTTTTACTTACAAATAAAAGTATACTTAAAATAAATATTCTTTTAATAAAATGCTTGATTATAAAAAACGCTGATGATATTAGTTTAATTTAATAGAACTAAAAATGAATACTAAAGTCATTAAAGTAAGATAAGTAGTATTTATATAGAAATGAAAAAAATGTTTTTTATATTGTAACAATAAATGAAAAATATTTGTAGAAAAAGTGTTGTATTTATGTGAATATGTGTTATAATAATATTGTAAACGATATCTATTATATATTTTTCAATTATGGTGAAACAAAAAAAGAGATTATGAGGTAAAAAAAGAGCTATTGGCTCTTTTTTTATTTCTTTATGATAATTAATAAGATTTTAATTGTAAATAAAAACCATATTGAGTTTTTAAAAAATATATACAGTGCATTATTCGCCTAATTTCGATAAAAGACTTTTTTTATATGAAAATTTAAAGAATGTATATGTTGTAAAAAATAAAGGAAGAAGTTTTATTGTCAATAAAAAAAATATAAATCTTGAAAAAGAGGACATGCTTTGACAATTTATTGATACATTATGTGATACTATAGGTTTGTAAACAAGGAATTACTATCTTGAGGGAGTTGAAAGGGTTATGAATTTGGTTGAGGAATATACATCAATTAATAGTGATGCTGATGTAGAGTATAGATATGCATATAGGCTTATAAAAAAGGATTATAAGGGGATAACTGCATATGGAATTGAAGTTGAAAGAAAAGATTATATTGGTTTAAAAAATGTAAATTTAGAGAGAGAAAAGATAGATATAATATCAATTCATAGATACAAAGTAAAACAATTACTTATGAAATTGTTTAATAATCAGGTATCACCACTTCACTTAATTGATATTATAGGGACGTATGTGGATGAGCATGCTTATGAGTTTGATATTGGTATGGGAGAGAAAGTTATAAATTAATATTAAGGTATAGAAATAATTAAATATTTACGCTAGTATATGGTAAGAGATTACTAAGAAAGGCGATAAATCATGATTATTGGAATTGGAACAGATATAATAGAGATAAGTAGAATAGAGCGTGCGATACAAAGAACAAATACTTTTATTGAAAGATCATTTACTTGTAATGAGATTGCATATTTCAAATTAAAAGGATTTAAGGGGAATGTAGTAGCAGGAAATTTTGCTGCTAAGGAAGCGATTAGTAAAGCAATAGGAACTGGATTTAGAGGATTTGGATTAAAAGATATTGAAATATTGAGAAATGAGTTGGGAAAGCCAATAGTGAATTTAAGTGATAAAATATATAACCTATTGGAGATAAAAGAATTTAATATGCATGTTAGTATTTCACATAGTAATGAAAATGCTATAGCTTATGCAGTTATGGAGGCAATATAATGTTAGAAATTTTTTCGGCTAAACAATGTAGAGAAATTGATAGAGAATGCATTGATTATATTGGAATTCCTAGTATCGTATTGATGGAAAATGCTGCGATAAGTTTATTTGGGGAGATTTCAGATAAAGGTGAATCGTTTTTAATATTATGTGGAAAAGGTAATAATGGGGGGGACGCCCTTGCATTAGCTAGACATTTGATATTAGATGGGAAAAAGGTAAGGGTTTATATTCTAAGTAAAGACGAAAATTACAGTCAAGATTTTAAAATTAACTTTGGGATATTAGAAAAAATAATTGAAAAGAGTGACATATTATTTATAAAGTCAGAGAACGATATAGATGAAAACGTAATACGTGATATTAAAGACTATGACCTATTAATAGATGGGATTTTTGGTGTCGGCCTTAACAAAGATTTAGTGGGAATGTTTAAAAGTATTATAGAATGTATAAATTTATATGCAAAATTTGTGGTGGCGATTGATACGCCATCGGGTTTAGACTGTGACTTAGGTATTGAGAGAGGAATCGCGGTTCATGCTAATATAACTTATACATTTGAGTTCATCAAACAGGGCTTTTTAGATTATAAAGCTATTGATTGTGTCGGAAAAATTAAAATATTAAAAATAGGTATTCCAGAGTATATAAAAAAGAAAAACTCTAATAATTTTTATATGCTAGAAAAAAAGGAATATAATAAGATGCTTTTAAAAAGGCAGGTTTATGGTCATAAGGGAGATTACGGTAGAGCAGTAGTTGTAGCTGGAAGAATCGGATTTACTGGAGCCGCCTTTATAACTACGGAATGTACGGTTAGAGCGGGTGCGGGATTGACTACACTAGCATGCAGCAGTGAGGTGCAAAAGATACTATCAAGCAGATTAACAGAAGCTATGACATTAGACTATGAAGATAATGATAACTTTATAGAACTTATAAAAAGAGCAAGTTCTATTGCCTTTGGTCCTGGAATTGGGGTTGGAGAAAGAGAAAAAAGCTTGTTGGAAAAGATAATAAGTAACAGTAAATGTCCTATTGTGATTGATGCGGACGGGATATCTATTATAGGGGAAAATAAGTACTTGCTAAATAATTTAAAGGGTAGGGCAATTATTACTCCACATCCAGGTGAAATGGCACGGTTTCTAGGAATGAGTATTGAAGATGTGGAGGCTAATAGAGTCAGCATAGCAAAATCAGTTGCTATGCAGTATGGAATAATTGTTTTATTAAAAGGGTATAATACCGTGATTTCGAACGGAAAAGAAGTTTATATAAATCCTACTGGCAACAGTAAGATGGCATCAGGAGGCATGGGAGATGCATTGACCGGAATAGTAAATGCATTTCTGTCACAAGGAGCTAGCATAAATCAGGCTGCTCTTTTAAGTGCATATATTCATGGGAATATAGCTGATAAATTAAGCAAACAAGTTTACATAGTAAATGCAAGAGATATTATAACCGAATTACCTAAAGAAATTAACAGTATTATTGATTAATTAAGAATAAAGTCACTAAGATTTTCATAAATAGTAATATGTAGTAATAAATCTTAGGAGGCCTTATGGATTTTAGAAAAGTATTGTTCAATAAAAAAATAATTATAGGTATTTTGGTGCTTATTCCAATACTTATGATTTTGTTAGTTATTTTATGTAGAGACGTAATTACCCCTTCAAATGAAGATATAATTAGTGAACTGAAAGACACAAAGTATTATAGTAGTAAAGTTGATTATCTGTTTAAGAATTCTAAGTCTGAATTCGAGGAAAATACAATGCAATACTATAGTTTTGATAAGGGGTCAAGAATAGAATTCGGAAATGACTATAACAGAGTTAAGGTTTATAACGGTTCAGAGATAAAAGTTGAGGGTGACGAAGATAAAGCGGGATATACACTTGATAAGGATATAGACGTAATTTATCCTTTGGCATTCATAGAAAATATACTATCTAATAAGCAAGCTGATGAAATAAAAGAGGTTAAAGCAGATTGGGGACCAGGAGTATATTTACAAATAGATATAGAATTTAACAGCAAGAATAAGCATTTAAATAAAGCTGAATTCTATGTAGATAAGGATAAGAAGGTTCCAGTATTATTAAAGATTTTAGATGATGATAATAAAGAGAGAGTAATAGTAAAGTATAGTGATTTTAAAAAAGAAAAAACATTAAGTGATGATTTATTTTGATTTGAATAAATTTATTAATTAGAAATCAAGCCAACATTAATATTAAAAAACGATATACTAAATCTAAATATAAATTAAAGTACATATTAGAAATTTTGTAGAGAAAACATTTAATAAGAATTATCTAGAGAATGGTAAAGAAGTAATACAAATCCTTTGACAAATTGACATAATTTGCAATATAATCATAGTTATAAGAACTTTTTACTGCTATGGAGGCGAAAAGATGTCAATAATTAATCTAAATAACATGAAAAATAAAAAAATAGTTAACTCAGGGAATAATAAAATTAAAAAAAATAGTGGAATTATGGAGAAATCGTTAATACAATATATTAACGAGGGATTTTCAGCTGATTTTGAAAAACTAATGAAAAATGGTTATCAAGAAATGGCTGAAATAAACTTGGAATATTCTAAATTAGGTTTTGAATATATGTTAGATGATGTTAATGAGTATGAGGCATGGATTTGCGGAGTGTGATTATTTAGAATGGCAAACATTGTGGTAAAAAGAGGGGAAATTTTCTATGCGGATTTAAGTCCAGTTATAGGATCCGAACAGGGCGGGATAAGACCTGTTATTATAATACAAAATGATATTGGAAATAGATATAGTCCTACTGTTATTGTAGCTGCAATAACATCTCAAATAAATAAGGCTAAGCTTCCTATTCATGTTGAAATTTCATCAGAAGAGTATGGATTAAATAGAGATTCTGTTGTCTTATTGGAGCAGATAAGAACATTAGATAAGAGAAGACTTAAAGAAAAAATTGGACATATGACTGAAGCAGACATGAAAAAGGTTGATAAAGCATTAGCGGTTAGCTTGAATTTAAGCTAAAGAGAAAACAAAAGGGTTTTATATCTATTAATATTAGGAGTGGTATAGATGATTTTTTTATTTGTACTACTCTTTTTGTGCGTGAGAATACTCTATATTATATGAATATGCTTAAAAGTATATCACATTAATGAATGAGGTATACAAAATATATTTTGTATGCTAGAATAAATATGTTAAAATAAAACATAATATAAATGAGTAAATTAATAATAGGGGGTTGTATAATGAATAATGAATACAAACTTGAAGAAATCTCAAAGTTAATGAGAAAAGATATAGTTTCTATGCTTACAGAATCATCATCAGGTCATCCAGGAGGTTCTTTGTCAATAGCTGATATTATGTCTGTATTATTCTTTAAAGAAATGAACATAGATGTATCTAACGCAAAAGATCCAAATAGAGACAGATTTATTTTATCAAAAGGCCATGCGGCACCAGCGTTATATAGTGCTTTAGCTAGAAAGGGATATTTTGAAGTAGAAGAGTTAAAGAGCCTAAGAAAAACAGGTTCAAGATTACAAGGACATCCTAATATGAATGATTTACCAGGAATTGATATGTCTACGGGCTCGCTAGGACAAGGAATTTCTGCGGCAGTTGGAATGGCATTAGCAGGAAAGCTTGATAAGAAGGATTATAGAGTATACGCAATTTTAGGAGACGGAGAGCTTGAAGAAGGCCAAGTTTGGGAAGCATCAATGTCTGCAGCTCATTACAAATTAGATAATTTAACTGCATTTATAGATAATAATGGACTACAAATAGATGGAAACATAGAAGATGTTATGAATCCTGGTCCTATAGATAAAAAATTTGAAGCTTTTGGATGGAACGTTTTGACTATAAATGGTCATGATTATGATGAAATCATAAATGCTATCGCAAAAGCAAAGGAAGTTAAAGGAAAACCAACTGCAATTATATGCAACACAGTAAAAGGTAAGGGTGTTTCATTTATGGAAAATCAAGCAGGATGGCATGGAACTGCTCCAAATAAAGAACAATGTGAGCAAGCATTAAAGGAAATTGGAGGGGAAAACTAATGGGAAATAAAGTAGCAACTAGAGAAGCTTATGGTAAAGCGTTAGTAAAACTTTCAAATTTAAATAAAGATGTTGTAGTACTAGATGCTGATTTATCAAAATCAACTAAAACAGCTGATTTTAAAGCTGTTTCACCAGAAAGATTTATAAATATGGGAATAGCAGAATCAAACATGATGGGAGTTGCAGCAGGGCTTTCAACTTGTGGGAAAATTCCGTTTGCTAGTACTTTCGCAATGTTTGCAGCGGGAAGAGCTTTTGAACAGATAAGAAATTCTATATGTTATCCAAAGTTGAATGTTAAAATTTGTGCAACCCATGCAGGATTAACAGTTGGAGAAGATGGAGCGACTCATCAATCTATCGAAGATATATCTCTAATGAGAAGTATTCCCAATATGACTGTAATTAATCCGGCAGATGATATAGAAACTGAAGCAGCAATATTAGCCATAGCAGAATACAATGGACCTTGCTATGTTAGATTAGGAAGGTTAGCTGTTAGTACTGTAAATAACATAGATAATTATAAGTTTGAAATTGGAAAAGGTGTGACATTAGCACAAGGTAACGATGTTACTATAGTTGCAACAGGACTAATGGTTGAATTAGCGTTAGAAGCTAAAAAAGAGTTGGCTAAAGATGGAATTGATGCTAGAATAATAAATATACATACAATAAAACCAATTGATAAAGAACTATTAGCTACTGCAGCGAGAGAAACAGGAGCAATAGTTACAGCAGAAGAACATAGTATAATTGGTGGTTTAGGTTCAGCAGTCGCTGAAGTTTTAACAGAAGAATGTCCAGTACCAGTATTAAAAGTTGGGATAAAAGATACTTTTGGTGAAAGTGGTAAGCCAAACGAACTATTAAAAGCGTATGGATTAACAGTAGAAGCCATAGTAGAGCATAGTAAGAAAGCTATTTCATTAAAGAAATAATCAACTCAGAATAATAGAATATAACATACCGAAAATGCAAGATACAAAGCTTATGAAATAGCTGAGGATCTTGCATTTTCTATTTTTGAATAATCAAAAATAAACAAGGAAAACTATGAGAGAAATTCTAATATAAATAAAAATTAAAAGGGGAAGATGACAATGAAAAAATCAAAATTTAGAGAATATTTAATAATAACATTTGGGATAATTCTGGTTGCGCTTTCTATTGAGTACTTTTACGCTCCAAACAATATTGCAGCAGGTGGAGTAACAGGAATAGCAATAATTATTAATGCGGTCATACCATCTTTTTCAATAGGTGTAGTGAGCTTTATTTTAAATGGATTGTTATTTATAGTTGCACTTATATTCATTGATGGAAAATTTGGTGTGAAGACGATTTATGCTAGTTTAGGATTATCAGTTATAATATGGGCAATTGAGAGGTTCTTAAAGCCAGTGGCAATCACAAATGACTTAATGATGGCAACTATTTTTGGAACATTAATTTCAGCATTCGGAATGGCTATCATATTTAATGAAAATGCATCAACAGGAGGAACAGATATATTAGCAAAAATGTTAAATATATTTTTTCATTTAGATATAGGAAAATCTTTATTGGTAGTAGATTTTGTAATAACCTTAGCAAGTGCGTTTGTATTTGGAGTGGATGTTGCGTTGTATTCTATGCTAAGTATAATACTACTTGGTTTAATAGTTGATAGAGTTATAGAAGGATTTAATGCTTGTAAAAGTATATTTATTATTAGTAAAAGTAATTATGAGATAAGTAGATATATAATAGATACATTAGATAGAGGCTGTACATTTATAAATGGAGTAGGGGCATTTACAGAGAAGGAAACTAATATACTTTATGCCGTTTTAAGTAGGAATCAATTCATAAAATTGAAGAAGTTTATAAAAGATGTAGATCCTGATGCATTTATAACAGTGGGGGAAGTTCATGAAGTATTAGGTGAAGGATTTAATGATATAAAACAACATTAATTACCAACAAATGGCTCCAAATTTAATAAAATTGTATAACATTAGAAAGTATTCTTATGTTATAATTAATTTTGTAGGTTTTGCAATTAATTTGCGGAATATACAATAAAGAAGGAGTGTTTGAGTATGATCGAGTTTAGAGGAGTATCTAAAATTTACAATAATAATGTAAAAGCCTTGTCAGATATTAATGTTGAGATAGAAGCAGGAGAATTTGTATTTTTAGTAGGCCCAAGTGGATCTGGGAAATCTACTTTTATAAAAATGCTTTTGAAGGAAATTGAACCAACCAACGGAAAAATATTAATAGGAGATAAAGATTTATCATCTATTACTAGGCAGCAAATACCTTATTACAGAAGAAAGATAGGAATGGTATTCCAAGATTTTAGATTGATACCAACTCTTAACGTATATGAAAATGTTGCATTTGCTATGAGAGTAGTAGAAGCATCTCAAAAAGATATAAGAAGAAGAGTTCCAATGGTATTATCGTTAGTTGGATTATCTCATAAATATAAAATGTTTCCTAATGAATTATCGGGAGGAGAACAGCAGAGAGTTTCTTTAGCACGGGCACTAGTTAATAATCCATCTGTTTTGATTGCTGATGAACCTACTGGTAACTTAGATCCAGATACAGCTAGAGAAATAATGTCATTACTTGAGGATATAAACAAGTCTGGAACTACAGTTCTTATGGCTACACACGCAAAGGAAATTGTTGACTATATGAAAAAAAGAGTTATAGCTATTGAAAAAGGAGAAATCGTTAGAGACGAGAAAAGAGGTAAGTACGAAGATGAAAATTAATACTATTGCACATTTTATTAAGGATGCATTTACAAGCTTAAAAAGAAATAAGACTATTAGTATTGCTTCAGTAATTACTGTTCTTATAACTTTCTTTGTTTTGGGAATATTCGTATTAGTTGCTAATAATATAAACAAAGGAATAAATACTGTTCAGAATAAAGTAGAACTAAAGATATTTCTTAAGGATGATATAAAACTTATTGACCAAAGGGAGATAGAAATAAAATTACGAGAAATTGAAGGCGTTAAAGATGTAATTTACCAATCAAAAGAAGAAGAGTATAAGAATTTTCAAAGTACTACGAATGAAAATGAAGGATTACTAAAAGGATATACATTGCAAAATAATCCTTTTTCAGCATCATTTACAGTAAAATTAGAATCTCCAGAATATGCGTCAGCCGTAAGTGAAGGAATAAAAGACTTCGAAGGTGTTGAGACTATAGGTGATCAACAAGAATTAGTAGACAAGATTGTAGGGATAGTAAATGGTGTAAAAGTAGTTGGTTTTGGGTTATTTATAATATTAGTAGGTGTTTCAATATTCTTAATAATGAATACTACAAAACTAACTGTATATTCAAGAAGAAGAGAAGTTGGAATTATGAAATTTGTAGGGGCTACTGATTGGTTCATTAGATGGCCATTTGTAATAGAGGGAATGGTAATAGGGTTTATTGGAGCAACATTAGCATGTGGAGCTTTATTTGCAGCATATAATGGACTAGTTAGGTGGATTGCTTCGCAATTGGTATTTGTAAGCCTTGTACCAGCAACGTTTATATTCTCAACTCTATTATGGCAATTTATGCTTGGTGGTATTATAGTTGGTGGAATTGCTAGTATAATTTCATTAAGGAAATTTTTAGTGGTATAATTTTTGCAAATAAGTGTAAATATAATAAAAATAGGAATAAAGAAAAATAGTATTTTATACTATGAAATCTTGAGAAAAACTTTACAATATAATCCACTTTAATCTATAAAGATATATATTGGGATTATATGTATGATGCATATGAAAGGGAGTCTTTATAGGTGAAGGAATCAAGAAAATACATATTTGCAAATAGAAGGCAAAATAGAAAAATAATTTTAATACCAACAGTAATCTTTATAGTATTTCTTATATGTGTATCCTTTTTAGGAGGAAATTATATTGCTACTAAAGGGATATTTCTAGTAAGAACATCGCCAGAAGTCAAGAGTACAGCTTCTCAGATAAATGATAAGAGTAAATATTCAGCACTTTTTACAGTTAGAGATAAATTAATTGAAAAGTTTGATGGTGAAATTGATGACAATGCTCTTTTAGAAGGAGCGATCAAGGGAATGACTAATTCCTTAAATGATCAATATACTGTATTTATGAATCAAAGCGAATTTGATGATTTAATGAAACAAAGTAGTGGAAGTATGACAGGAATAGGTGTTACTGTAACGTTAAAAGATAAACAGGTAACAATTTTAGATACTGTTAAAGGAGCACCTGCTGATAGGGCTGGACTACAGGAAAATGATATAATAGAGAAGATAAATGATATCGATGTGTCTGGTGACGATTTAAAAAAAGCAACGTCTATGATTGCAGAGGCAAATAATTCAGAGTTAAAACTGACTATTAAGAGAGCAGATACTAATGAATTTGATGTTAATGTAACACCTGAAAAAGTAAAGATTGAATCAGTAAAAGGGAATATGCTAGATTCTTCAATAGGGTATATTCGTATAAAAACTTTCATGAATGAAAATACGGCAGAAGATTTCAAAAACACAATTGATGAATTGAAATCTCAAGGGATGAAAGGCTTGATAGTAGATCTGAGAGAAAATCCTGGTGGGCTATTAACAGAAGCAGTAGGCGTTGCATCACAGTTTATTCCGAAAGGAAAGATAATAACTTACACAATTGATAAATATGAAAACAGAAATGATTCATTATCAATTGGTGGAGATGCTGAAGGCATGCCATTGGTTTTACTAGTTAATGAAAATAGCGCTAGTGCATCAGAAGTTGTTACAGGTGCTTTAAGAGATTATGGCGCAGCAACAATTGTTGGAAAAACTACTTTTGGGAAAGGTATAGTTCAGCAAACAGTTAAATTTGATGATAATATTGGTGGACTTAAAGTAACTATTTCTAAATATTATACTCCAAATGGAGAGAATATTCATAAAAAAGGGATAGCCCCAGATTTTGATGTTACAACACCTGTTGGTATTGATGAAAAGAGCTATGATAAAAATGCTGATGAGCAGCTAAAGACAGCGGTTGAAAAAATAGGAGAAAAGATTAAATAGGGAGGGATTAAATGGGTTTATTTATATATACGCTACGGAGCGTATCAGGTGCTATAGTAACCCCTCCATTAGTATTCTTATTAATACTCTTAATAATGGTACTACATTCAAAGAACAAAAAAGTAGTAACTATGCAAAAAATAATTTTAGGAGGTAGTGTAAATTCATCTATTGAACTTACACTATCTCAACTTGTTTTAGGAATTATAGGTGGAATTATAGGAAGCATAATACTTACAAGTTTAGGTGTAGTTTTTAGTGAAAATTCTGGAATATCGTATTTGTTTGTTATATCAATATTATTAATGCTTATAAGACCAAGGTTAATATGCTTTTCTTATTCGGGAGCAATTCTAGGTGGTATAGTAATTATAATTAAATTGATTAATATATTCATTCCTTATAGTTTAGGAGTTTTTGATCTAAATATATTTTATTTAGCAATTCTTATAGGAGTATTCCATGTTATTGAAGGGATATTAGTAATTGTCGATGGAGATAGAGGAGCTGTACCTGTATTTACAAATAGAGATAATAAAATTTTAGGTGGATATGCATTAAAAAGATATTGGGCATTGCCAATAGCAATAATTATTGCTATGAATGGGAATAATTCGATGTTGAGTTATATGACAGAATCTATATCTAATCCAGATTGGTGGCCATTAATTAAACTACCATATGGACTCGCATTAATAGCTGGAAGTATTATTTCTATAGTTCCTTTTTATATGGTATTAGGTTATTCATCAATTACATTTACAAAAAGTAAAAGAGAAAAAGCTATATCTTCAGGAGTACACATACTAGCTTATGGAATTCTTCTGACAATTTCGGCTCAGATTGCTAGGTTTGGAATTATTGGTGAAGTATTTGTTGTGATTTTTATGCCAGCAGCTCATGAGTTAATGCTTAAGCTTCAGGCAGATCGAGAGAAAAAGCAAGTGGCTAAATTTGTTAGCGATGAAGAAGGTCTGGTAGTTTTAGAAATGTCAGCAGATTCTAGGATGCGGGAATTTGGAGTTGATATTCAAAGTAAAATTTTATCAGTGAATGGTAAAAAGATTAATTCCGAAGCGGAAGTGTATTCTATTTTAAAGAAAAACTTATATAATGCAGTTTTAAAGATAAAGGATTCTCATGGAATGGTAAAAGATATTCAATTTAGGCATAATAAAAATACTAGGCTTGGAATTTTAGTAGTACCTAGAAATGTAAGCAAGGAAGATATTGTGCCAGTCGATGGAGGAAATTTTAAAAATGTTTTGAATTCATTAAAGGGGTCTGAAAATAAAGTTGAATATAAAATAGAAAAAGAGAATGATGGAAAACATGATAAGGATGTTAAGAATAAAGATAATAAAATGTAATTAGAAGGTGGCTTGGCCACTTTTTTCTTTAGCTAATAATAATATTTTTATTTGAGCGATATTTAAGATGAATTTTATCTTTTTTAATAAATAATTTTAATTACAACTGATTTAAATAAAGTAAACATCTAATAATTATAATATTTTAGATATATGGAGAGTATTAAAGGCATGAGTAAGCATTTAAAATAAATAGGATAATTTATTGACTTAATACTTAAGGAAAAGTAAAATAGACATATAATACGAATGTCTGTTCGGATTGGAGGTAATATAATGGGAGAATTTAAAATACAATCGAGATTTAAACCTACAGGGGATCAACCACAAGCAATTGATAAATTAGTCAATTCCATAAAAAGCAATAATAGAGCTCAAACTTTGCTTGGAGTAACAGGCTCAGGAAAAACATTTACTATGGCAAATGTTATAGAAAAATTACAAAGACCTACTATAATATTAGCTCATAATAAAACTTTAGCAGCGCAATTATGTTCGGAATTTAAGGAGTTCTTTCCTGATAATATAGTAGAATACTTTGTATCTTATTATGACTATTATCAACCAGAAGCATATGTGCCTCAAACAGATACATTTATAGAAAAAGATGCATCAATTAATGATGAAATAGATAAATTAAGGCATTCAGCTACTTCAGCTCTTTTTGAAAGGAGAGATGTAATAATTGTCGCATCTGTTTCCTGCATATACGGGCTAGGTAATCCAGATGAATATAAAAAGTTGACTATAAGTCTTAGAACTGGAATGGAAAAAGAGAGAGATGAGGTTATAAAGAAACTCATAGAAATTCAATATGAAAGAAATGATATAGATTTTTCAAGAGGAACTTTTAGAGTTAGAGGAGATTCTTTGGATATAATTCCCGCTTCGTATTCAAATAAAGGGATTAGAATTGAATTTTTTGGAGATGAAATTGATAGAATAAGAGAATTTGATGTATTAACAGGAAGTATCCTAGGAGAAAGAAATCATGTAGCCATAACTCCAGCATCCCACTTTGCAACATCTAGAGAGACTGTTGATAAAGCAATTGGCATAATTGAAGGAGAATTAGAGGAGAGGCTTAGAGAACTTAATGCTCAGGATAAACTTTTAGAAGCTCAAAGATTAAGGCAAAGAACTAACTTTGATATTGAGATGATAAAGGAAATGGGATATTGTAGTGGGATTGAGAATTATTCTAGAATATTAGATGGTAGAGCTTCAGGAACACCGCCTAAAACATTAATAGATTATTTTCCAGAAGATTTTCTTATGTTTATAGATGAGAGCCACGTAACATTACCTCAGGTCAGAGCAATGTATGCAGGAGATAGATCGAGAAAAAATACATTGGTAGACTATGGGTTTAGATTACCTTGTGCATATGATAATAGACCGCTAAAATTTGAGGAATTTGAAAAGAAAATTAATCAAGTAGTGTTTGTAAGTGCTACTCCATCGGCTTATGAAATAGATAATTCTGAAGAAATCGCTGAACAAATCATAAGACCTACAGGATTGTTAGATCCAGAAATCATTATAAGGCCTATTAAAGGACAAATTGATGATTTATATGGAGAGATTAATAAAACGATAGAGTGTGGATTTAGAATATTAATAACTACATTAACCAAGCGTATGGCAGAAGATTTAACTAAATATTTAATAGAGCTTGGTGTTAAAACAACTTATATGCATTCAGATATTGATACGATAGAAAGAATGAAAATAATAAGAGATTTGAGGCTTGGTGAGTACGATGTACTTGTAGGAATAAATCTTTTAAGAGAAGGATTAGATATACCAGAGGTAGCTTTAGTTGCAATTTTAGACGCTGATAAAGAAGGATTTTTAAGATCAGAAACATCATTAATACAAACAATAGGAAGAGCGGCTAGAAATTCAGAAAGCAAGGTTATAATGTATGCTGACAATATAACAAAGTCTATGGATAAAGCAATGAAGGAAACGGAAAGAAGAAGAGCTATACAAAAAGATTATAATGAAAGACATGGAATGGTACCAACAACAATAATTAAAGATGTAAGAGATATTATAGAAGCAACAAAGGTTTCAGAAGAAGTCGAAGAATATAAAGCTGCGGATAAGAAAAAACTTACTAAGAAAGAAAAAGATAAGTTAATTAAAGATCTTACAGAAGAAATGCTTTTAGCGGCAAAAAATCTTCAATTCGAAAGAGCAGCTGAGCTTAGAGATATTATTAATGAAATTAAAGATGGAAAGTAATGGGTAATAATCAATATATGATATATTGCATAAAACTATGAATTATGTATTGTCCATTAAGTAGGAGGTTAGTTTAATGAACGATAAGATAGTAATAAAAGGTGCGAAAGTTAATAATTTAAAGAATGTAAGTTTAGAAATACCGAGAGATAAATTAGTTGTACTTACAGGATTATCAGGCTCAGGTAAGTCATCATTGGCCTTTGATACATTATATGCTGAAGGGCAAAGAAGATATGTGGAATCTTTGTCTTCTTATGCACGGCAATTTTTAGGACAAATGGATAAACCGAATGTAGAATATATAGAAGGATTATCACCGGCAATATCAATAGATCAAAAGACTACAAGTAAAAATCCAAGATCAACAGTTGGAACAATAACTGAAATATATGATTATTTGAGATTATTATATGCAAGAGTAGGAATTCCTCACTGTCCAAAGTGCGGTAAAGAAATTACTAAACAATCTGTTGATCAGATTGTTGATAAAATTATGGGTTATGGAGATAGATCTAAACTTCAAGTATTATCACCTGTAGTTAAAGGGAGAAAAGGAACTCATGAAAAGATATTAGAACATATAAAGAAGAGCGGTTTTGTTAGAGCAAGGATTGATGGGGAAATCTATGACTTAACTGAAGAGGAAGTAAAGTTAGATAAAAATAAAAAGCATAATATTGAAGCTGTTATTGATAGAATTGTCATAAAGGAAGGGATTGAAGGTAGACTTACAGAATCTGTAGAAGCGTCTTTAAAGATGGGCGAAGGATTAGTTATAATTAGCGTTATTGGAGGAGAAGAAACTTTATTTAGCGAAAATTTTGCTTGCCCAGATTGTGGAATAAGTATTGATGAGCTATCGCCTAGATTATTTTCATTTAATGCTCCATATGGAAAGTGCGATCATTGTGATGGGCTTGGAAGTCTTATGGAGATAGACGAAAAGCTTGTTATACCTAATAGAGAGCTAAGTGTTATGGAAGGAGCTATAGCAAGCTGGGGAAGTGGAAGACTAAAAGAAGATTCTTGGACATATGCAATACTTCAAGCTCTAACTAAAGAGTATGGATTAGATTTAAGCAAGCCTATAAAAGATTTGGATAAAGAACATGTTGATTTATTGTTGTATGGAACAGGTGGAAAAAAACTTAAAATTGAATATGTGAAAGATGGAGTTAAAGCTATTTATAGTTATGCATTTGAAGGGGAAATTAATGCATTAAGCAGAAGGTATAGAGAGAGTAATTCAGATCTTATAAAGGGTGAAATAGAGCAATACATGAGCAATGATTCATGCCCAAAATGTAAAGGCGCTAGATTAAAAAAAGAAGTGCTAGCAGTTACTGTTGGTGGAAAAAATATATATGAATTTACAAGTATGTCAATAAAAGAAGAACTTGAGTTTATAAATGGAGTGGAATTTTCAGAAAAAAATAAACTTATAAGTGAGCAGATTATAAAAGAGATTAAAAATAGATTGCAGTTTTTATTAGATGTTGGTTTAGATTACTTAAGTTTATCAAGAAATTCTGGAACCTTATCAGGTGGGGAATCACAAAGAATAAGGCTTGCAACACAAATCGGTTCAGCACTTATGGGAGTTCTATATATATTAGATGAACCAAGTATTGGATTGCATCAAAGGGATAATGATAGGCTAATACATACTTTGAAAAATCTAAGAGATGTTGGAAATACAGTAGTAGTTGTAGAACACGATGAAGATACTATGAAGGAAGCAGATTATATTGTTGATATTGGACCGGGTGCAGGAGAGCACGGGGGAGAAGTAGTTGTTGCTGGAACACTTGATGAAGTTAAAGCATGTAAAAAATCAATAACAGGTCAATATTTAACTGGAAGAAAATCAATTCAAATTCCGGTAGCGAGAAGGAAAGGTAATGGACAAAAAATAAAAATTGTAGGCGCTAAGGAAAATAATTTAAAAAATATAAATGTTTCAATTCCTCTTGGTACTTTAACTATGGTCACAGGAGTTTCTGGGTCCGGAAAAAGTACTCTGGTAAATGAAATACTTTATAAAGGGTTAAATAGATTAGTAAATAAGAGCAAAAATCCAGTAGGAAACCATAAAGAAATAGTTGGTTATGAGAATATTGATAAAATAATAGATATAAATCAAAGTCCGATTGGAAGAACACCTCGTTCTAATCCGGCAACTTATACAGGCACATTTGATATAATTAGAGAGTTATTTTCACAAACTACGGAAGCTAAAATGAGGGGTTATAAGCAAGGCAGATTTAGTTTTAATGTTAAAGGTGGAAGATGTGAAGCTTGTTCTGGAGATGGGATAATAAAAATAGAAATGCAATTTCTATCGGATGTTTATGTTCCATGTGAGGTGTGTAAAGGAAAGAGGTATAATAGAGAAACTTTAGAAGTAAAGTATAAAGGGAAAAATATAGATGATGTATTAAAAATGACAGTTGAAGAAGCGTTGAAGTTCTTTGAAAATATACCTAGAATTGAGAATAAGTTGAGGACATTAAATGATGTAGGACTTGGATATATTAGATTAGGCCAGCCTTCAACTCAATTATCAGGAGGAGAAGCTCAAAGAATTAAGTTAGCATATGAATTATCAAAGAGAAGCACAGGAAAAACTCTATATATATTGGATGAGCCAACAACAGGATTACACGTAGATGATGTTAGTAGATTAATAGAAATACTTCAAAGTTTAGTTGAAACAGGAAATACTGTAGTAGTAATTGAGCATAATTTAGATATGATAAAATGTGCAGATTATTTGATTGATTTAGGTCCAGAAGGCGGAGATAAGGGTGGAACCATTATAAAATGTGGAACGCCAGAAGAATTGTGTAAGGTTCAAGAATCTTATACAGGTAAATATTTGAAAGATGTGCTTAAATAAAACTTATGAATATTAATGAATAGGTACTCATATTTAGAACTATATAATATTAAAACCTATAATTGGTAGTTATAATGCTCAATTGGCAATATATATATATATATATATATATAATATAAAATTAAAAATAATAAAGTTTTTATGAAGAAATTATATTGAAAATTGACAATTGGGGCATTATAGGACAGAATATGATAAGTAGATATTAAAATAATATAGATGATATAATAATATATATTAATTAAGTGGCACTTTTGCATGCCATACTTACTTTTTTATTGTATAATCATTAATGAGGTAAATGTAAGTTATAACTTATAAATTTCTGAAAGTTATTTTACATATATAATGGATACAGGAATGAATATTGAGGTGAAAATATGAGTTTTTCGAGAATAATTGCTGGTTTTTTTGGAATTGTTTTTATTATTATACTGTATGTAATAATATACTATGCGCTAAAGATAATGTATAGGGATGTTAAAAACGGAGGGAAGAAAAGAAGGCCTACTGCAGCAAAAGGAAGTTATGGCTTAGAAATCATAGATTCTGGAAGTAGCAAAGATTTAAAAGATGGATCTATTATTCCTATCAGATCGGATTTAACAATAGGAAGAAAAGATGATAATTCTATTGTATTATGTGATCAACATGTTTCTGGAAGTCATGCGAGAATTATCATAAGGAATAGTAGCTTATTTATAGAAGATTTAAATAGCACAAATGGTACCTACTTAAACAAGAATAAGATAAGTGGCAAAGCAAAACTGTCTAATAAAGATGAGATAAGAATTGGTACGGCAATTTTTAAGATTTTAATTTAAAATATTCGAATAAAGAGGATATTAAAAGAATTTTTTATTGAAAAAATTAGGCTCAGCGGGGAAGTATTGTAAAGCTATATTTTCCGCTGGGCTTTACAAAAGTATTTTAGAAATCTAAATATCAAAGGAATAGCACGGTGGGGTGATATGGAGTGAAGATAAAAAGAGATGAAATAAAGCTATTACTGTTAACTTATTTGTTATGTATAGCGCTTTTTACAAATTTAGCAATATTGAAAGATGACATGGATAAAGGCGCTATATACATGGGGTTGATAGTATGTGGCTTAATAACTGCTACCCAAATATTAATACGGAAGTTTTATCCCCATGGGGATAAATTTTTGATTACATTTGCATGTATATTGTCAGTAATAGGTATAGCTGTACTATATAGATTGGATACTGATATTGCTATTAAACAGTTAATGTATTTTGCAGCTGGAATAGTTGTATTTATTGCTCTAGTAGTGATAATTCCAGATATAAGAGATTTTGTTAAGTACAAGAAGGTATATCTGATAGCAACTCTGCTTATAATGCCTCTAGCATTGTTCGCGCATCAAGAAGTTTATGGTGCAACTAACTGGATTAGAATTGGTGGATTTAGTATTCAACCATCAGAATTTGGTAAGATAACATTTGCCATATACTTAGCGGCAGCTTTACATGATTATGAAGACAAAAATAATATAATAGAAGATTTCAAACAACTTTGGCAACCTGCACTGGTTGTTGTATATTCATTAGGATGTTTGGTTGGGCAAAAGGATTTAGGATCTGCGTTAATATTTTTTGGTATTTCATTAACAATGTTGTATGTTGCAACTGGAAAGAAAAAGTATGTGGTAATAACATTTATATTATTTGTGTTGGGATCTATTTTTGCATATAAACTGTTTCCGCACGTACAGCAAAGAGTATTAATATGGAGGGATCCATGGAAGTATAAAGATACTACGGGATATCAGATAGTTCAAGGATTATATTCGATTTCTTCTGGTGGAATGTTTGGAAGTGGACTTGGCCAAGGATACCCAGGATTTATGCCAGTAAATACATCAGACTTAATTTTTGCAGTAATTTGTGAGGAATTGGGAATGGTATTTGGACTCGGAATTATGATAATATATTTCTTGTTTTTCTATAGAGGAATGAGGGCTTCATTTAGAATCAAAGATAGATTTTCACAACTTAATGCCATAGGCCTCAGTGCTATGATAGCATGTCAGGTTCTAGTTATAATAGGAGGAGTGTTTGCAGTAATACCTCTGACAGGGATTACATTGCCTCTTATTAGTGCTGGAGGTTCCTCAATAATAACTATGTTTTTTGCACTAGCAATACTTCAAAAGATATCGGAGGAGGGCTAAAAATTGAAAAATGTTTCTAATAGTATAAAACAGGTAATGGTAGTTTTTTTATTTTGCTTTGTAGCTCTTATCTCATATATTGCATATTTTCAAGTTTTTTCGGCTCCTACTATAGCTGAAAGTGAAGGTAATCAAAGGCTTTGGGCAAGAAGAAATGAAGTTTTGAGGGGAACCATATATGATAGAAATAAAAATCCGCTTACAACAAGTGCAAGGGTAGATGCGCTAACACAAAAAAGAACTTATGTTAACGGAGATTTATATGTTCACGCACTAGGATATGTAGATCCAAGATATGGATTGACAGGATTAGAGGCAAATTATGATAGTGAGTTAACCACATACAACAAGCTTACTAACAATATTTTAAATCTAACTAAAGATTTTAGCATAGATAAGTTAAAATCAATGTTTAAGAATAGAAAAGAAGATGAGGTCAAAGTTGGGAATGGTGTTATAACTACATTAGATCCAACACTTCAAAAAATAGCATATGATGCACTTGGAAGTAATAAGGGTGCAGTGGTAGCCTTAAATCCAAAAACAGGAGAAGTATTAGCTATGGTTTCTAAGCCAACGTACAATCCAAATGATTTGGAAGGCTCAATGAAAGCTTCTAATGAAGATAGTCCGTTTATAAATAGAGCAGTATCAGGAAAATACCCGCCAGGATCAACATTTAAAACAGTAACTCTTAGCAGCGCATTAGAAAATATGCCTGGGGTTACAAATAGAACTTTTAATGATACAGGTAAAATAGTATTTAACGATAAACAGTCATTGAGCAATGATAATGGAGAAGTTAATGGTGAAATAGATTTAAAGGATGCCTATAGATTATCAAGTAATTTTGTATTTGGTACATTGGCAATGGAGCTAGGAAATGATAAGTTAAAAGCTACTGCGGAGAAGTTTGGTTTTAATAATACAGTAGAATCTGATGGATTTAAAATAGATCAGAGTCAATTTCCAAAGTTATCTAAAGCGGAAATTGGTAGCATAGCTCAATCTGGAATTGGCCAAAGTAGTATTTTAGCTACGCCTATGGAGATGGCTTTGGTTGCAAGTACAGTGGCTGATGATGGTAAGATGATGGAGCCAAGACTCGTTAGCCAAGTGGTGGATAAGGACGGTAATGTAGTTAAGACAGTGGAACCAAAGGTGAATAAACAAGTTATAAGTTCAGCTAATGCTGCAATTATAAAAGACTATATGAAAAATTTAGTTGATTCAAGAATCGACTCTACTTGGAGTTATTTTCAAGGAACTGATGCAGCAGGTAAGACTGGTACAGCTGATTATAATCTTGCTAATGGAGAAAGCGCTAAACCTCATTCATGGTTTATTGGGCTTGCACCAGCGAGCAATCCTAAGATTGCAGTTGCTGTAATAGTTGAAAATGGAGGATACGGAGCGAGTGCGGCAGCACCGATAGCAGGAAAATTAATTAGGCAAGCGGTTATTGGAAATTAAAATTAAATATGGTAGATAAAAAGTGAATAGTTATTGGAGAACCGTTGAAATTTCTTAAAAGTACTGAATTGGAAATAATAAAAGGATTTTCCTTATAAACTCTTCACTTTTTTGTATTTGAATTTAAAGGAAGGAGTGTTGGAATGTTTGATTTTAAAGCCCAATTAAAAATTCTACCAAATGAACCAGGGGTTTATTTAATGAAAAACTCACTTGGAGAGATTATCTATGTGGGAAAAGCAAAAATATTGAAAAATAGAGTGCGCCAATACTTTCAAAATTCTAAAAATCATTCGGAAAAAGTAAAGGCAATGGTTAAAAATATTGCTGAGTTTGAATACATAGTGACAGATTCTGAAATGGAAGCTCTAATATTAGAATGCAATCTAATAAAAAAGTATAGCCCTAAATATAATATTTCACTAAAGGATGATAAATTTTATCCATTCATAAAAGTGACTACTAATGAGGATTTTCCTAGAGTTTTTATAACAAGAAATTATGCCAAGGATGGAAATAAGTATTTTGGGCCTTATCCAAATGCAGGAGATGTACATGAAACAATAAATTTGATTAGAAAAATTTTTCCATTAAGAACTTGTAAAAAATCTATTATAGAAGGCGAAAAGCCGACAAGAGCATGTTTAAATTATCATATAAAAAAATGTAATGCACCCTGTGAAGGGCGTATTTCTAAAACTGAATACAAAAAAATGATAGATGAAATAATGGAAGTTTTAAGTGGGAAGGATAGGAGCCTTCTAAATAAGTTAAAAGAAGAAATGCAAAGTGCATCAGGAAATTTAGAATTTGAGAAAGCTGCATCATTAAGAGATAAAATGATTGCTATAGAAAATATAGCAGAAAAACAAAAGGTGTTTAAATCTCAAGAGAATGATGAAGATTTTATTAATATCTATAAAGATGAGAAAGATTGCTGTATTCAAGTATTCTTTTTAAGGGATGGAAAAATAACTGGAAGAGAACATTTTATGATTGAAAATAGTTCCCATGAGGAAGATACAACAATAATTTCACAATTTATAATTTCATTTTATGGAGGAACACCAAAAGTTCCAAAGAATATATACATTCCGGAAAGTGATGAAATTGAAGCTTTGGAAGAATTTTTAAGTATAAAGCGTGGCTCAAGGGTCTTCGTTAAGGTGCCAATAAAAGGCGAGAAAAAAGAAATGTTGGAGCTAGTTAAAAATAATGCGAAAGTCACTTTAGATCAATTTAAGGATAAGATTTTGAGAGATAAAGAGATTAATATGATTTCGCTAAAGGAAATTCAAGAATTATTAGAACTTGATAGTATACCACTTAGAATTGAAGCTTACGATATATCCAACATACAAGGGGTAGATTCCGTTGGGTCAATGATTGTATTTGAGAATGGTAAAGCTAAGAATAGCGATTATAGAAGATTTCGTATAAAAACTGTAAAAAGTGCTAATGATTATGATAGTATGAGAGAAATTTTAGACCGAAGATTCACTCATGGATTAAAAGAGATCGAAGAGATTCAAAATAAAGAAATTAAATTTTCTAGTGGAAAGTTTTCGAATTTTCCAGATTTAATTATGATGGATGGTGGAAA
This sequence comes from Clostridium beijerinckii, assembly GCF_018223745.1. Taxonomy (NCBI): domain Bacteria; kingdom Bacillati; phylum Bacillota; class Clostridia; order Eubacteriales; family Clostridiaceae; genus Clostridium; species Clostridium beijerinckii. Next base: position 5,515,993 of record NZ_CP073653.1, on the reverse strand, counting down.
AGGTCAGGTTAATATAGCTCTTGAAGTATTAGAGAAATTAGGAATAGATATACCTGTATGTGGATTGGTTAAAGATGATTATCATGCAACTAGAGGGATTATTTATAATAATAATGAATTAATAATAAATAGAAATTCTAATTTGATGCAAATGATAAGAAGAATTCAGGATGAAGTTCATAGATTCGCAATAACTTACCACAGAAGTTTAAGAGATAAGAGAACGCTTCATTCAATATTAGATGATATACCTAATATTGGGCAGAAGAGAAGAATGTCTCTTTTAATGAAATTTGGAAGTATCGATAATATTAAAAAAGCTACATTAGACGAACTTCTTGAGACAGAATCAATTGATACGAAAGCAGCTAATAGTGTATTAGAGTATTTTAGAAATACAAAATAAAAGAAATCAGGTTGGGGTATCTCAACCTAATTTTTAGCCTTAGATTATTGTACCAATGATGTATAATTAAAATACATTATGTTATTTTTTGAATATATATTAAAAACATGAACAAAATAAATAAATTATGCTATAATAGTACGGAATAAAAATTTACTTGTCTTAGATTAATATTTAAATTATTCTATATCATGTAAACAAAAAGCAGATTAATATAAATGTTTGAGGAGTTTTGGCATGAAGCACTATGGAGAATATAAGAATTTGTTCAGCAAATTATACGAAGAGTCACAAATTCAATTAGATGCGAAAATGAGTGAACATATATACTTTAAAGTTGGAGGACCAGTAGACATACTTTTAACTCCAAACAGTATACAACAGGTAAAAGAAACTATTACTATTTGTAAAGAAAATAATATACCATTTTATGTAATAGGAAATGGGTCTAATATCTTAGTTAAAGATGGTGGTATTAGAGGTGTTGTTATAAAGTTATGCGAGCTCAATAAAATAGAATGTATAGGTAACAAGATTATTGCAGAATGTGGAGCATTACTTAAAGACGTTTCGAAGGCAGCTACAGAAGGATCACTAGCAGGATTTCAATTTGCTTGTGGTATTCCGGGTAGCGTAGGTGGAGCTGTATTCATGAATGCAGGAGCTTATGACGGAGAAATTTCATTTGTTATTGAAAGTGCAGAAGTACTTGATGACAATCAAGAAATTAGAATAATTCCTAAATCAGAGTTGAATTTAGGATATAGGCAGTCTGTAGTTATGCAAAAGGGATATATAGTATTACGCGCAACTTTTAATTTAGTTAATGGCGATAAAGAAAAGATTCAAGCTAGAGTTGATGAATTAACTAAAAGAAGAGAAGAAAGACAGCCGTTAGAGTATCCTTCAGCAGGTAGTACATTTAAAAGACCAGAAGGCTATTTCGCAGGAAAATTAATTGAGGATGCAGGATTAAAGGGATTTGCTATCGGCGGAGCGTGTGTTTCGGAGAAGCATGCTGGATTTGTTATTAATTGTAAGAACGGAACAGCTAAGGATGTATTAGATGTAATATATCATGTTAGGGATGAAGTGAAAAAACAATTTGGAGTAGATTTATATCCTGAAGTTAGAATTTGGGGTGAAGATTAAGCATTTTAGTGACTATATTAGTTTTGAAAATATAAATAAAAATAGAAGTTGAAGATGTTAAATATATCTGTAAATAAACACTAAATTATATAAAACTCAAGAGTTTAGAGACTTTTGGGTTTTTTATGATTTAATTATAATAGTGTGATATAATTTTGATGTTAAGGTAAATTAGAAGTAATAGTTGTGCCTAGAAGACGTCTTTGGCAAAAGGGAGTGTGTAGTATGAGATTTGTTATTGTTACAGGATTATCAGGAGCAGGAAAGACACAAGCAACAAGAACATTGGAGGATTTAGGATATTTTTGTGTTGATAACCTTCCACCAAAGTTAATCTCTAAGTTTGCAGAAGTATGCACGCAAAGTGGCGGAAATATTGAAAAAGTAGCATTAGTTATAGATATTAGAGGCGGAATTTTCTTTGAAGATTTTTTTGAAGCCCTAAATTACTTAAAGAAAAATGAATTTAAATACGAGATATTATTTCTAGAAGCAACTGATGAAGTGCTTATTAAGAGATTTAAGGAGACAAGGAGAAGCCATCCATTATCTCCAGATGGAAGAGTTTTGACTGGGATTACTCAGGAGAGAGAGAAATTAAGAGAAGTTAAAAATATAGCTGATATTATCATTGATACATCTAAATACGAAATAAGGCATTTAAGAGAAAAAATAAACAAGAATTATGGAGATCATACTTATCCTGAAAAGCAATTATCAATTACTGTATTAAGCTTTGGGTTTAAATATGGAATACCAGTGGATTCAGATTTGGTTTTTGATGTTAGATTTATACCAAATCCATTTTATATACCTGAATTAAAGCAGTATTCTGGTAATGATGAACCAGTTAAAGATTATGTCTTAAAACAAGAGGAGACTGTGAATTTTATAGAAAAGTTAGTAGATATGTTAAAATATTTAATACCTAATTATATAAAAGAAGGAAAGAGTCAATTAATTATATCTATAGGATGTACAGGTGGAAGACATCGCTCAGTCGCAATAGCAAATGAAGTTTATGAAAGATTAAATAAAGAAAACTATAATTCTAAAATAGAGCATAGAGATGTAGCTGAAGATCTTCATAAAGGAGAAAAGAAGCTATGAGGATAAAAGATTGGCTTAAGGCTGGAATTAAAGTGAAACGATGGCTAGCGTTTGGTATTTTCGGAATATTATTAATATCATTTGGATTTACAGAACTAGTTAACCATAGGGTTTACAATTTATATTACCAGGTTTTTTATGTGTTTTTAAATATTACAGGAATATTTGTTTTATATATATCAATTACTGAAACGATGAAATCAATAATTGCTTTAGTAAATAGAGGCTATATCAAAGTTTCTCTAGATAGCAGAAAAATTGAAAGTCTAATATATGAAAAAAGATTATTAGTAAAGGGTCCTAAGATAGTTGTAATTGGTGGAGGAACTGGTTTATCTACAATGCTTCGAGGGTTGAAGTACTATACATCAAATATAACTGCAATAGTTACGGTTGGAGATGATGGGGGCGGATCTGGAGATTTAAGAGAAGATTTAGGAATGTTGCCTCCTGGAGACATAAGAAACTGTATTTTGGCATTAGCTGATACGGAGCCAATAATGGAGGATTTACTTCAGTATAGATTTGCTGATGGAAGATTAAAGAATCAAAGCTTTGGAAATTTATTCTTGGCAGCTATGGCTGGAATATCTGACAATTTTGAGGAAGCAGTTCAGAAAATGAGTTCTGTATTAGCTGTAACAGGTAAAGTTATACCTGTTACTTTGGATAATATGCAATTAGTTGCAAAACTACAAAATGGTAATATAGTAAAAGGTGAATCGCAAATTCCAGAAGAAGCTATTGAACAAAAATCTAGAATAGAAGAATTAAAAATAGTTCCTGAGAATGCAAAAGCTCTTCCAGAGGCATTAGAGGCTATAAAGGAAGCAGATGCTATAGTAATGGGACCAGGTAGCTTATATACAAGTATAACTTCTAATTTGCTTGTTAAAGATATTGCAAAAGAAGTTAGGAAGAGTAGTGCTATCAAAATATACATTTCAAATATAATGACTCAACCTGGAGAGACTACAGGTTTTAAAGTGTCAGACCACTTAAAGGTTTTATTCAAATATGGTGGGAAAGATATTGTTGATTATGTAATTGCTAATACAGGAGAAATAACAGAGGAATTAAAAGAAAAATACCAAAAAGATGATGCGGAGCTTGTTAAATTAGATAGAGAAGACATTAATAGTCTAGGTGTAAAAATAGTTGGGGACGATTTAGTGAAAGTAAAAAATGGATTGATAAAGCACGATTCAGATAAGTTGGCAGAAATATTAGTAGATACAATAATGGAAAAGAAACTTTTATATGATAAGAAAAAGATAATTGAATATATGTATTTATCGCAACGTATTAAGGAAAGAGTCAGAGAAGAAAAAGGAAAAGTAATTGATTAATTATAAACTATAAGAAAATTTATAGATAAGGAAGGAAACAGAATGTCATTTTCATCTAAAGTTAAAGGAGAGATATGCAGATATATAGATATTTCGAAAGAAGAGGCGTTAGCAGAAATATCGGCTATTATGAAGGTTAGTGGTACATTAGCTTTTAGTGGAAGTGGACTTAGTTTTAAAATGACCACAGAAAACCCAGCTAGTGCTAGATTGATTTTTACACTTTTAAAGGATCACTTTAATATACATTCAAAGTTAATGGTGAAAAAGAGTAACTCCTTAAAGAAGAATAATATCTATATGGTAGTAATTTCTGAAGAAATGGGTGTTAGGGGACTATTAAGCGATACAGGAATACTCAAAGAAATTGATGGAATAATGAGCTTAGATTATAGAATAGAGGAGTATATTTTTAAAGACGAAGATATAAAAAGAGCATATATAAGAGGCGCATTTATCGGCGGAGGAAGCATAAGTAATCCAGAAAAAACTTATCATCTAGAATTTGTAACTCATAGTGAAGAATATGCAAAAGATTTATCGAATTTAATCAATACTTTCAGTTTAAATTCCAAGGTTATACAGAGAAAAAATAGTTTCATAGTATATATCAAAGAAGGAGAACAAATAGTAGATTTGCTTAATGTAATAGGAGCTCATTCATCGCTTTTAGAGATTGAAAATATAAGAATAATGAAGGAAATGAGAAATAATGTAAATAGACTTGTGAATTGTGAGACAGCGAATCTTTCTAAAACTGTAAATGCAGCTGTAAGGCAGGTTGAAAGCATAAAACTTATCCAATCACAGATTGGGCTGCAAAGATTGCCAGATAATTTAAGAGAAATTGCAGAGCTTAGATTGAATTATCCAGATGAATCTCTGAAGGAATTAGGAGAAATGCTAGATCCTCCAGTAGGAAAATCGGGAATAAATCATAGATTAAGAAAGATAGAAAAGATAGCAGAGGAATTACGAACAAGCAAATAATAAAATTAAAGGGAGAGGATATTATGTTTACACACATTGTATTATTTAAATTGAAAGAGCCAACAACAGAAAATTTGAAATTTGTAGAAAAGACTTTATTATCTATGAATGGAATGATCAAGGAATTAAAGCAGCTAGAAGTAGGGGTAGATGTAATAAAAAGTGATAGAAGTTATGATGTTGGAATTATAACAAGATTTGATAACAAGGAAGATTATTTATCTTATGACGTGAACGAATTTCATGTTGAAAAAGTTAAAAAGGTTATAGGGCCATATATGGAAGGCAGTAAAACTTTAGATTTCTAAATAACATATGGTTTAAGATTTATAGTTTAGTTAGAAAAATTCTAAAGAAACTGTAAATTTTAAACTATAAATTAACTGTTAATTTAAAGAGGAGGTGAGGATAATGGAAGAAAAACAATTTTGTCATTTACATTTGCATACAGAATATAGTTTACTTGATGGATCAGGAAAAATAGGAAAGCTCATGAAGAAGGCAAAAGAATTAGGCATGAAGAGTATTGCTATTACTGATCATGGAGTTTTATATGGGCTTGTAGATTTCTATAAGGCAGCAAAAGAAAATGATATAAAACCTATTTTAGGATGTGAAGTTTATGTCGTACCAAAGTCTAGACATATAAAGCAGCCAGACAAAGAGAATTCAACTTATCATTTGGTTTTATTAGTAAAGAATCAAATTGGATATGAAAATCTAATGAAAATAGTATCAGTTGCATCTATTGAAGGATTTTATTATAAGCCCAGAATAGATTATGAATATTTAAGAAAACATAGTGAAGGATTAATTGCTTTGAGTGCATGTTTAGGTGGTGAAGTACAATCTTACCATCTTAAAGGCAATTATGAAAAAGCAAAAGAGACAGCCTTAACATACAAAGAAATTTTTAATGGTGACTTTTATATTGAGTTACAAAATCATGGAATGGAAGAACAAAAGAGAGTAAATGAAGAAAATATAAAGTTATCTAATGAAACTGGTATACCACTAGTTGCTACTAATGATGTTCACTACATAAGCAAGGAAGATTCTAGATCACATGACGTACTAATGTGTATACAAACAGCTAAAACCATTGATGATCCTCATAGAAGAAGATATCCTTCAGATCAGTTTTATTTAAAATCAGCAGATGAAATGTGGGATATGTTTTCCTATATTCCTGAGGCTTTGGAGAATACCATTAAGATAGCCAATGAGTGTAGCTATGAATATAAGTTTCACGAATCTAAGCTTCCAAAATTTCCGCTAGAAGAAGGTCAAGATCCTTATGAATATCTTAGAGATACTTGCTATAAAGGTCTGATAGATAGATATAGTGTATTTGAAAATCTTAGAAATCAGAGTTTGGACTATAGTAAAATTGAAGAAGTAGTAGCAAATTATGAAGAAGCTAAAGAATATGTTGATAGATTAGAATATGAGCTTCAAGTAATAAAGCAAATGGGATATATTGACTACTTTTTAATTGTATGGGATTTTGTTAGATTTTCCTATGAAAGTGGAATACCTACAGGGCCAGGTAGAGGATCCGCAGCAGGTTCAATAGTTGCATATACGTTAGGAATTACAAAAATAGATCCGATTAAGTATAGTTTAATCTTTGAACGTTTCTTAAATCCAGAGAGAGTATCCATGCCAGATATAGATAGTGATTTTTGTTATGAAAGAAGACAAGAAGTCATTGATTATGTAGTTGAGAAGTACGGAGCAAGTAATGTTTCGCAGATAATAACGTTTGGTACAATGGCAGCTAGACTATGTATACGAGATGTTGGAAGAGCTATGAATTATAGTTATGCAGAGGTTGATAGAATAGCTAAGATGATACCAACAATGCTTGGAATAACTATAGAGAAGGCGTTAGACTTAAATCCAGAGCTTAAATTAGCCTATGATACAGATGAAAGAGTAAAGGCGTTAATAGATGTTTCAAAGGATTTAGAGGGACTTCCAAGGCATTCTTCTACTCATGCTGCTGGTGTTGTTATAGCATCAAAGCCATTAGTTGAATATGTTCCATTACAGAAGAATGAAGAAATGATAGTAACCCAATTTGGAATGACAACATTAGAAGAGCTTGGGCTACTTAAGATGGATTTCTTAGGACTTAGAACGTTAACGGTTATGAATGATGCTATTAATATGATTAGAGAAAATAGAAAGATAGATATTGATTTAGATAAAATAGATTTTGAAGACAAAGAAGTATATAAAATGATAGGGGAAGGTAAGACTGCTGGAGTGTTCCAGCTTGAATCGCCAGGAATGACTTCATTCATGAAGGAATTAAAACCTGATTCATTGGAAGATATTATTGCGGGAATATCGCTCTATAGGCCAGGGCCTATGGCTGAAATTCCTAGATACATAGAAGGAAAGAAAAATTCAGAAAAAGTTACGTATTTAACTAAAGAATTAGAGCCTATATTAGGTGTTACGTATGGATGTTTAGTATATCAGGAACAAGTAATGCAGGCTGTTAGAGATTTAGCTGGATACTCCATGGGACGTAGTGATATGGTTAGAAGAGCTATGTCAAAGAAAAAACATAAAGTCATGGAGGAAGAAAGAAAAAATTTCATTCATGGTATTGTTGAAAATGATGAAGTAATAGTACCAGGATGCGTGAGAAATGGAATTTCAGAGGAAATAGCTAATAAAATTTTCGATTCTATGATGGACTTTGCTTCGTATGCATTTAATAAATCCCATGCAGCGGCATATGCAGTTGTTGGATATCAAACAGCATATCTTATGAAGTACTATCCAGTAGAGATGATTGCAGCAATGCTTAATTCAATCATGGGAATCAGTGAAAAGGTAGCATACTATATCGGCATAGCAGAAGAACTTGGAATACAAGTTTTACCACCTAATATAAACGAAAGTTTTTCAAAATTCACTGTTAAAGAGAACAAGATTAGATTTGGATTAGCGGCTATAAAGAATGTTGGAACTAATGTTGTAGCAAGCATAGTGAAAGCAAGAGAAGAAAAGGGTAAATTTGAATCGTTAGTTGATTTTATAAATAAAATGGATCCATCATCAATAAATAAGCGTGCAGTTGAATGTTTAATAAAGGCTGGGGCTCTAGATGATTTTGATGTTTTTAGATCTAAGATGTTAGCTGTTCATGAAAAATTAATTGATAATATATCTAGTGATAAGAGAAGAAATATTGATGGGCAAATAAGCTTATTTGCAAGTGAAGAATTAAAGAATCCAGAAGTAAACTATCCTAATATTAAGGAATTTACTAAGCGTAATTTATTAGCTATGGAAAAGGAGATGACGGGACTTTATATTACTGGGCATCCCCTAGATGACTATGCTCAAAGTCTGAAAATGCAGACAACAAATGAGATTTCTAAAATATTTTTAGTACAGGAAACCTTAGATGATTCTCTAGAGAGCGATATGGGTGAAATTAATATGTTTAACAGGCAGGATGCCTTACAAGATAATGATAGAGTAATCCTTGGAGGAATACTTGCTAGTGTTAATCAGAAGGTAACAAGAAATAATTCTATAATGGCATTCCTAAAACTTGAAGACTTAACTGGAACGATTGAAGTAATAGTGTTCCCTAAAACTTTGGAGAAAGTAAAAGAATTATGCGTAACAGATAGTTTGGTAATAGTTAAAGGAAGATTAAGTTTGAAAGAAGATGAACCACCAAAACTTATTTGTGAAAGTATAGAACCTTTAGAGAAGGTCAATACTTCAAAAGTATATTTAAGAGTCGATGATAAGGTGGCAGCTACTGTCTTAAGTAAAAAATTAAAAGAATTATTGATAAAGGAATATATTGGAGATACGCCTATTTATATATTTGAGAGCAAAGGAAAACAAAAGTTTAGGGTGCCAAGAGATAGATGGATTTCCCTAGATAGTGATGTTATGAATTTATTGAGACAAACTTTAGGAGATGAGAATGTTAAAGTATTAGATTCATAATTAGAAACGAGATGTGATTAAAAATTTAGTAAATATACAAATGAAAAATATTACAAAAATTAATATCACAAAAATTATATTATTTTATATAAATTTATCGATTATTGGTTATAATAGAGAAGACAAATTACGTTCATTGTTTTATAACACTAAAACTATTATAAAAATGCAGTTACTATCCTTGTTATAAATGAAGATAGCTTATATGAAAAAATATGATATTTAGCGGTGTATAGTCATAAATTCAGTAAAATAATTTTCAAATTATTTGTATTGTGAAATTTTTCATAAAATTTAGACATTTATTTTAGAATAATATCAGAAAATGGTTAAATATCATTGATAATTGGTTCAAATTTATGTACAATAATTCTTGATTAATAAATTATGGTTATATTATGTACACAAGGGTCATTTAAGGTCCCTTTGCGGTATTTTAAGGAGGAAATATATATTATGAAAAAGATAGCTGTGTTAACAAGTGGTGGAGATGCACCAGGCATGAATGCTGCAATTAGAGCAGTAGTAAGAACTGCGCTTCATAACGGAATTGAAGTTATGGGAGTACAAAGAGGTTATAGTGGACTTATTAATGGAGAATTATTCAGCATGGATAGAAATTCAGTATCTGATATAATCCAAAGAGGTGGAACAATTTTAAGAACTGCTAGATGTCCTGAATTCAAGAATGAAGAAGTAAGAAAAAAGGCTGCAAAAATATTACAAGCTTATGGTGTTGAAGCTCTAGTAGTTATAGGTGGAGACGGTTCATTTATGGGTGCAAAATTATTATCAAAGCTTGGAATTAAAACAATAGGTTTACCAGGAACAATTGATAATGATTTAGCTTACACAGACTTCACTTTAGGGTTTGATACAGCCTTAAATACCGTTGTAGATGCTATAAATAAAATTAGAGATACTTCAACTTCACATGAAAGAGTTTCAATTGTAGAAGTTATGGGTAGAGACTGCGGAGATTTATCTTTATATGCAGGTATCTGCGGAGGCGCAGAAGCAATTATAATTCCTGAAATGGAATTTGATAAAGATGCACTTTGTAGAACTATCTTAGAAGGTAAAAATAAAGGAAAAATGCATAATCTAATAATGCTTGCAGAAGGAATTGGAGGAGCATTTGAACTTGCAAAGTACGTTGAAGAAGTAACTGGAATTGAAACAAGAGCAACAATCTTAGGTCATATTCAAAGAGGAGGAAGTCCTACTGCTACAGATAGAGTTTTAGCTTCAAGAATGGGAGCAAAGGCTATAGAAGTATTATTAAAAGGTGGAACTTCAAGAGTAATAGGAATTAGAGATAATAAAATAATAGACCAAGATATAGATGAAGCTCTTGATATGGAAAGCAAATTTGATAAAGAACTTTATGATATTGCTCAAGTATTATCATAATAATTTAGCTTATAGTTTATTTATATAAATTTTATAAATAAGGTACAATCAAAAAATAATGAATCAACATGCTTGCTTATTTTGCATATTTGTAACATTATTTTATTTTATGTGCCTAATCGAAGAAAGAGGAGTGTTAGTTTAATGAGAAAAACTAAAATGATTTGTACTATTGGCCCTGCAAGTGAAGATATGGAAATATTAGAGAAGGTTGTTCTTTCAGGAATGAATGCTTCAAGACATAACTTTTCACATGGAGACCATGAAGAACACGGTGGAAGAATTAAGAAAGTTAAAGAACTATCAAAGAAGTTAAATAGAGAAATTGCAATAATTCTTGATACAAAAGGACCAGAAATAAGAACTGGTAAATTTGAACCAAAGAAAGTTGAATTAGCTAAGGGTTCTGAATTTACAGTATATGCTGGAGATATGGATGTAGTTGGTGATACTACTAAATGTTCAGTTACATATGCAGGACTAGCAAATGATGTTAAACCAGGAAATACAATTTTAATAGATGATGGTTTAGTAGGATTAACTGTTAAATCTGTTGAAGGTAACGCTATTAAGTGTGAAGTTCAAAACACTGGATTCGTTGGAACTCATAAAGGAGTTAACGTACCAGGAGTATCAATCCAATTACCAGCTCTTACTGAAAAAGATAAATCAGATTTAATCTTCGGTTGTGAAGTTGGAGTTACTATGATAGCTGCTTCATTCATAAGAAAAGCATCTGATGTAAAGACTATCAGAGAAATACTTGATGCAAATGGTGGAGAAAGAATCCTTATCTGTTCAAAGATAGAAAACCAAGAAGGTGTTGATAACTTAGATGAAATCTTAGAAGCTTCAGACCTTATAATGGTAGCTAGAGGAGATCTTGGTGTTGAAATTCCAATAGAACAAGTTCCAGCAGTTCAAAAGATGATCATCAAAAAATGTAAAGCAGCTGGTAAACCAGTTGTAACTGCAACTCAAATGTTAGATTCTATGATGAGAAATCCAAGACCAACAAGAGCAGAAGTTTCAGACGTTGCTAATGCTATCTTAGATGGTACTGATGCAATCATGTTATCAGGAGAAAGTGCTAATGGAGATTATCCAGTAGAAGCTGTAGCTACAATGGCTAAGATTGCTGAAGAAACTGAAAAATCTTTAGAATATAAAGTAGCAGTTTCTCAAGCTAAAACACATATTCCAGCTATAGCAGGAGTTATTTCAAGAGCAGCTAGTAATGCAGCTAATGAATTAGAAGCAGCAGCAGTAATTACTTCAACTCAAACTGGTGCAACTGCTAAGAGAATTTCTCAATGTAGACCAGAATGCCCAATTATAGCTGTTACTCCAGATCCAATAGTTGCTAGACAATTAGCATTCTCATGGGGAGTATATCCAGTAGTTGCTGATAAAATGGAATCTACTGATGAAATGTTAGAAAGATCAGTTGAAATAGCTAAAAATAATGAATTTGTTAAATCAGGAGATATAGTTGTATTAGCAGCTGGAGTTCCTGTAGACCAAGTTGGTGCAACAAATCTTTTAAAGATTAGCGAAGTAAAATAATATTTGAAACATAATTTTTTAATATATATAAAGGGACTTTGGTAGGAATCTTACCAAAGTCCTTTTTTATTCTTTAGGAATTTATATTCAAGTAAAATCTGTGGATAATATAAAAAAGGTTGATTAAATAGTTTTGGTATTTTAAAAAGAATAAAAAAAGAAATCTTATTCGCCTGCATAAAATGTTCTTATATGCAGCAGAGCTGCTATTTCTGATGTGCAGATTTTTCTCACATGCGTTCGAAAAGGCAGATGCGTGAAAAAAATCTACACATATGAAAAGAGTGCGAAGCACAATGCGGAACTTAACCACAGTCGCCTGCGATTTTTTAAAATGGAAGGTTTTAAATAATCGTTAAACATAAAATACTATATACGTGCACTCAAGATAATAAGTATGTAATCAAATTTTAAAGAATATATAAAGTTAACAAAAAATTAACATTTAAAAATATGATATTTAATATATAATGTATATTATTGCTCTAAAAGAGAAATAATAATTTAATGATTATGGAATTAAATGGCAACTGATTCTGTATTAGCACCGCAAGGTGCTCTTTTTTTATTTTAGGAAAATTATATGATTTAATGGCACTAAGAGGTTGATTAAATCGAGATATCATAATTATCATTAATTATTTATTACCTGACAAAACAAATTCTAGCATGAGCAAATTATTTGATTTTTATGGGGAATTATTCAAATGTTAAATCTAAATATAATATTCATTATAAATGAGAATTTAATAGTTTAGGGTTTGTTCTTAATTGTATATAAGAATTTATAAATATCTTAAATAAATGAATAAGATATGATAAAATGTAGAAAGTATTTTTAAATATTGATTTGAAAATTATAGTTAAGAAATGATACTAACAATGAAGGATGTGTACATGTGTTAGAGAGAAATAAAGAGTATATTGTAAAAATAGATTCATTAGGATATGAAGGTGAGGGTGTTGCAAAGATAGATGGATATCCAATATTTATACCAGGAGCTTTAATAGGGGAAACTGTAAAGACAGAAATAATCAAGAATAAAAAGAATTATTCTTATGGAAAGCTTATAGATATAGTAGAGAAATGTGACGAAAGAATTGTGCCTCAATGTAGGTATTATGAAAAATGCGGCGGTTGTACTCTAATGCATTCTAATTACGATTCACAATTAAAATTTAAATACAATAGAGTTAAGGATTGCATAGAAAGAATTGGTGGATTATCGGGGGATATAGTTAAAAGTACTATAGGGATGAAATTTCCTTACAGATATAGAAATAAAGGAATATATTCAATTGCATTGACAGACAATGAACTTTCAATGGGCTTTTTTAGTGAAAAAACACATGAAGTAGTTGATATGGATAAGTGTCTAATTCAAGATGAAGAAACTGATAAAATCATAAAAATAATAAGAAATTGGATGAAAAAGTATTCTATATTGCCTGCTAGGAAAGATAATTTGTTTTTTAGTGAAGGACTAATTAGAAATGTAATGGTGAGAAAGGGTTTTAAAACTAATGAGATTATGGTAATTTTGATTACTACCGATAAGGAAATTCCTAAGAAAGAAGAACTGATAAAGGATATTAGGTTAGAGGTTAAAAATTTAAAGGGAATAATTCAGAATATAAATACTAAAAATAATAGTTTAGTTCTCGGTGACAAGTGTATAACTTTGTGGGGGCAGGATTATATATCTGATTATATAGGTAAATATAAATTTAATATTTCGCCATTATCTTTCTTTCAAATAAATCCTATTCAAACAGAAGTACTTTATAATAAAGCTTTGGAATATGCAGATTTAAGCGGAAACGAGATTGTTTTTGATGCATATTGCGGTGCTGGTACAATAACATTATTCTTATCTCAGAATGCAAGAAAAGTCTATGGAGTTGAAATAGTAAAACAGGCGATAGATAATGCAGTAGATAATGCAGAAATAAATGGAATAGACAACTCGAAATTTTATGTGGGAAAATCTGAAGAAGTGATTCCAGAGTTAATAAAAAATGGAATCAAACCTGACATAATAGTTGTGGATCCCCCAAGAAAGGGATGTGATATCAATTTGCTAAATGCGATAGGAGAAGCTAAGCCTAAAAGAGTAGTGTATGTATCATGTGATCCTAGCACTTTAGCAAGAGATTTAAAACATTTAGAAGGGTTGGGATTTAAAACAATAGAAGTACAGCCTGTAGACATGTTTCCAAATACAAAGCATGTGGAAGCAGTAGCTAAATTAATTAGAAAATAGCTTGGATTATGTGCAGGCAATTCTATCAATTTGCCACCGCTAATGATTAATCTAATAAGCATTGCTAGATAAGAAAAAAATAAAATAGAAGATAATAGAAAAAAAGAGACTTTATTTTAATAAAATAAAGTTTTTCTTTTTATGGTTTTTAAATAATGGATTAGGATAAAGAACAAGGAAAAATTATGTTTGAATTGGTGACGGAAAAAGGCTGGGGTGAGGAGGGAGGAAAGATTTTTTTTGAAACTAACAAGTCTATTAATAATTATAATATAGATAATGAATATTTTGTTTTAAATCTAAAGTGGTAAATTAATGTATCATAACATTCAAAGAATATAGTCAAAACAATATTTGAGAATAACTAAGCAATTAATGGCGAGTAAATAGACGAATTTAAGTATAGAATTATTTATGAAAGACAATGATACGTATCATTCATAAGAGTAATAAATTATGATAATTTACTATGAAAGGAAGTGAAAAACTGACTTCAAACTTTAAGGTTTAATAAGCTATGAAAGTCGGGAATTGTTATGGAGAATACATGCAATGAAAAGAAACTAAAGGTTGCTATTATAGGATGTGGAGGTATTGCAAACGGAAAGCATTTACCAGCAATAAAAAAGAATCAAAATATAGAAATAGAAGCATTTTGTGATTTGATAGAGGAAAAGGCTATAGAAGCAAAAGCTAAATATGGCAAAGAAGAAAGTAGGATTTATACTGACTACAAACTTCTTTTAGCAAAAGAAAAAGATATTAAGGCCGTTTACGTCTTAACTCCAAATAAATCACACAGTTATATATCTATTGAAGCAATGAAAGCTGATAAGCATGTTATGTGTGAAAAACCAATGGCTAAAACATACGCTGAAGCTAAAGCTATGCTCGAAGTAGCGCAAGAAACTGGCAAAATCCTAACTATAGGTTATCAAAATAGATACAGAGCAGATTCAAAATATTTAAAAGCTGCATGCGAAAATGGTGATTTAGGTGAGATCTATTATGCAAAAGGACATGCAATAAGACGTAGAGCTGTTCCAACTTGGGGAGTATTTTTAAATGAAGATGAACAAGGTGGAGGTCCATTAATCGATATAGGTACTCACGCTCTTGATTTAACACTTTGGATGATGGATAATTATGAACCAGAGTGTGTACTAGGATCTGTATACTACAAGTTAGGGGATCAAACATGTACAGGAAATGCTTGGGGCGATTGGGATAAAGAGATGTTTACAGTAGAGGATTCAGCTTTCGGATTTATTAAGATGAAAAATGGCGCTACAATAAATCTAGAATCAAGCTGGGCACTAAATAGTCTTGATGTTGATGAAGCTAAAACTTCTTTATGTGGTACAAAAGCTGGTGCTGATATGAAAGATGGTTTGAGGATAAATTCTGTTAAGTATAATAAACAATGTATAGAAAAGCCGGCACTAGATGCTACTGGGGTTGCTTTTTATGATGGAGAAGAAGATAATGCTCCTGATATAGAACAAAGTACGTTCTATAATGCAATCATTAATGGTGATGAATTAGTGGTTAGGCCTGAACAAGCTTTAATAGTTACTCAAATATTAGAAGCAATATATGAGTCTGCTAAAACTGGTAAGGCTGTATATTTTAAATAATTAATAATATTATATTTTATGGAGATGAATTTATATGAAATTAGGTGTGTTTAATCCAGTTTTACAAGATAGATCTTTTGAAGATGCTTGTTCTTTTTTGGCAAGTAAAGGTGTACAAACAATTGAAATCGGTTGCGGAGGTTATCCAGGGAAACACCATTGTGACCCAGCAATTTTATTAAAAGATGAAGAAAAGTTTACCGAATTTAAATCTATTTTAGAAAGAAGCTGTTTAGAAATCAGTGGATTTAGTTGTCATGGCAATCCAATTCATCCAAATAAGGAAATAGCAAAAAAATTCGATGATGATTTGACTAATGCAATTTTAATGTGCGAAAAAATGGGAGTAAGAATATTAAACTGTTTCTCTGGCTGTCCTGGTGACAGTGAAACTTCCCAAAAACCCAATTGGGTTACTTGCCCATGGCCAGAGGATTTTATTGAAATATTAGATTATCAATGGAATAAAGTTTTAATTCCTTACTGGAAGGAAAAAGTGAAATTTGCAAAGGCTCATGGTGTAGATAAAATAGCCATTGAAATGCATCCTGGTTTTTGTGTATATAATCCTAAAAGTTTATTAAGATTGCGTGAAGCTGTAGGGCCAGAAATTGGTGCTAATTTTGATCCAAGTCACTTAATTTGGCAAGGAGTTAGTCCAGTGGCAGCAATTAGGGAGCTCGGAAAGCATAATGCTATTTTCCACTTTCATGCAAAGGATACAAAGATAGATGAAATAAATTGTCCAATAAACGGCGTGCTAGATGTAGGCCATTACGGTAAGGAAATTGAACGTTCTTGGATTTTTCGTTCTGTCGGCTATGGACATGATATTGGCTATTGGAAGGACATTGTTTCTGCATTGAGAATGGTTGGATATGATCATGCGTTGAGTATAGAACATGAGGATAGTTTGATGACAACAGAAGAAGGGTTGATAAAAGCAATAAATTGTTTAAAAGATGCAATTATTTTTGAAACTAAAGGTGATATGTTTTGGGCATAATTATAAAAATTTGATAGGGAGAAATAAAACAATGTGTAATGAGATGTTCAATTTAGCAATAGTTGGATTGGGAGGCATGGGAAATTGGCATCGTGAGCTAATTGAAGGAATTGATAATTTGACTGTTTGCGGTACTTATGATATTAAAGAAGATAGACAAGCATTTGCTAGAGAGCATGGAATAAATCCGTATAATTCTTTTAAAGAGCTTTTAGAAGATGAGAAAGTAGATATTGTTTTATGTGCAACACCAAATGATGTACACAAAGAGATAGTAATCAGTTCATTAAAAGCTGGCAAAAATGTAATTTGTGAAAAGCCAGCAGCAATGTCATCTTTAGAATTTAAGAAGATGGTAGATATAGCAGAAGAAATGGATAAAGTTTTGGTTGTTCATCAAAATAGACGTTGGGATGAGGATTTTTTAACTGTAAAAAAGATATATGATGAAGCTATCTTAGGAAATGTCTTTAGAATAGAGTCTAGAGTACATGGATCTCGTGGCATACCAGGTGATTGGAGACAAGAAGAAGAACATGGTGGTGGAATGCTTTTAGATTGGGGTGTTCACATTATTGACCAGGCATGCATGATGATTAATGAAAGGATAAAATCAATATATGCTAGATTTACTCATGTTACCAATGAACTTGTGGATGATGGATTTACTGCTGAGTTAGAATTTGAAAGCGGATTAATTTACGTTGTAGAAGTTGGAACAAGTAATTTTATAAATTTACCGCGCTGGTATGTGTTAGGTCAAAATGGCACAGCTGTAATAGATGATTGGAATTTAAGAGGCAAAGTCGTTCGTATTACTGATAGCAGTAAAAATGATGCAATTCCTATTAGAACAGCTGCCGGATTAACAAAAACTATGGCGCCTAGGACAGAGGAAACAATTAAAGAAGAAGCACTTAAAATTGTTAATTCTGATGTTAAGGACTTTTATAGAAATGTTATGGGAGCTATAAGAGGAGAAGAAGAAATTCTTGTAAAGAATACAGAGGTAATGAGGGTTATTAAGCTTATGGAGAGTATTCGTGAATCAGTTATCAAGAAGAAAGTGATAGAGTTATAGAAATTAATCAAGAAGCTTAATTGTAATTATTTTGGAGGAGATATTTATGCATGGGAGTTTTGAAAAAACAGTATTAGAATCTGAATTTCCTTTTAGATTGTTTTTTAATGATGGATATTCTAATACACCACATCACTGGCATGAAGATATAGAAATTATTTATCTTGTGGAAGGTACACTAAAGGCATGTATTAATAGAGATACTTATAATTTAAAACAAGGGGACATACTTATAATTGGTGGTGGAGAAATACATTGTTTTTTTAAAGAAAAGAATTTCAGTAATAGAGCTGTAATACAATTTAGAACTTCCATATATGATAATTTTCTTTCAGGAACAAAAGATGCTAAAATAATAAAACCTATGTGGAATCAATCAATACATTTAACCATGGGGAATGAAATTCATGCACTAATGGAGAGGCACATAAATGAGATTATCAATGAATATAGTAAGGCTGAGGAAGGATATAAGTTAATAATAAAAGCTAGATTATATGATCTGGCAGGTATACTACTTAGATATATACCTAAGCAAGCATATTCATCTGAAGACCTAAGCCGTGAAAAGGAAAGATTAAAGAAAATGGATAGTGTATTTCAATATGTGGATAGTAATTATCAAGAGCATATTGATTTAGATGATATTTCAAAATCTATAGGTTTTAGTAAATATTACTTTACAAAGTTTTTCAAAGAAAATACTGGGGTAACATTTTTAGATTATCTAAATAATTATAGAATTAAAAAAGCAGAGTGGCGTATAATTGAGGAAGATGAAACTATTGCAGAGATAGCCTATAACTGTGGATTTAATAGCATTAAAACTTTTAATAGGCTATTTAAAAATATAGTAGGTTGCACGCCTATGAAATATAGAAGAGATAATAAAAATTAAATATTAAAGTTGAGAGGGAAAGGGTATGGGTGATAGAAAAATTGTAATTAAAAAAGATATAGTAAATGCGCTGCAACAACTTGGTATAAAAAGTGGACAAAATATTATAGTTCATACTTCAATGAAAAGCTTTGGATTTGTTTGTGGAGGCCCACAAATCATAATTGAAGCATTAATAGAGCTAGTTGGAAAAGATGGAACTATAATTATACCTACACAGACATGGAAAAACATGGATCCGGCATATGGTGTACATTGGGAGGAACCAATAGAATGGTGGGATATTATAAGAGATAATTGGCCGGCTTATGATAAGGATATTACTCCAACAAATTCAATGGGAGCAGTAGCAGAAATGTTTAGAAAGTGGCCAGGTGTTTTAAGAAGTGATCATCCTGTAAGGTCTTTTGCTGCATGGGGAAAAAATGCACAATATTTAATAAACAACCATGATTTAAGCGATATTTTTGGTGAAAGTTCTCCAATTGGGAAATTATATGATTTAGATGGATATGTATTACTATTGGGAACTGGATATGATAAAAATACATCTATTCATTTAGCAGATGAAAGAGCTGATTATCCATCAAAGCATATGGAAGAAAACAGTTGTGCAATGATGAAAGATGGCGAGCGTAAATGGGTTACGTATTCAACGTTATATGTTGATGGTGAAGATTTTATGGATATAGGAATTGATTTTGAGAAAAAGTATAGAGTTGAAAATACAAAAATAGGGAATGCGGATGTAAGATTCATGAGACAACGAGAAATTGTAGATTTTGCAGTTGAATGGATTGAAAAGAATAGAAAATAATCATATAGAATAATATTATAATGAGCAAATTAAAAAATCACGACAATTAATAATAAAATGTCGTGATTTTCTATATTTACAATAATAGCAGCTAAAGTTTCTTATATATTTAGTTAAATATTATTTCGCGTTCAATAATTATTTAATATCTAAAACAATTTCTCCCGCTTTAACATTACCAGTTTTCTTAATGGGTATTACTTTTTCATTTTACAAGAAATAGTGCAAGACTAACTTCGGCTAAGATGAATTTACCCTTTCCGACAAGAAATTAACCTTTCATTTTACCAGATTTTTTTACTATATGTATTGACTTAGAGTTAACTCTAAAATCTATAATTAAATTAGTACATTAGCTTATAAATAATTGGGAGGGACTTAAAATGGAAAAATCGAAAGTATATTTTACTAATATGCAAGCAACAGCTAAGGAAAATTTGCTACAGAAGTTAAAACGTTTAATTAAGAGTGCAGGAATTGATCAAATTGATTTTGAGAAGAAATATGCAGCAATTAAGATTCACTTCGGCGAGCCAGGAAATGTAGCGTTTTTGCGCCCTAATTTTGCTAAAGTTGTGGTAGATACTATTAAGGAATTAGGAGGAAATCCATTTTTAACAGACTGCAATACTCTATATGTAGGAGGCAGAAAGAATGCGTTAGATCATTTAAATTCAGCATATGAAAATGGATATAGTCCGTTTTCAACAGGTTGCCATATATTAATTGGAGATGGTTTAAAAGGAACTGATGAAGCTTTGGTTCCAGTTACTGGTGGGAAATATGTAAAAGAAGCTAAAATAGGTCATGCGATTATGGATGCAGATATATTCATATCATTAAATCATTTTAAAGGTCATGAGTTAACAGGATTTGGAGGCGCTTTAAAAAATATAGGTATGGGATGCGGTTCGCGCGCAGGAAAAATGGAAATGCATAGTAGTGGAAAACCTAGCGTTTATGAAGATAAATGTGTTGGCTGTGGTATGTGTGCTAAAAACTGTGCACATAGTGCAATAAGTTTAACAGACAAAAAAGCACTCATCAATCATAGCAAATGCGTTGGATGTGGTCGTTGCATAGGAATTTGTCCAATGGATGCGGTTATGCCAGCATCAGATGAATCAAATGATATTTTAAATAAGAAAATAGCTGAATATTCATGGGCAGTATTAAATGGAAGACCAAATTTTCATATCAGCTTGGTAATTGATGTATCACCATATTGTGATTGTCATGCAGAAAATGATGTACCGATAGTTCCAGATGTAGGTATGTTTGCATCCTTTGATCCAGTAGCATTAGATGTAGCCTGTGCAGACGCAGTAAATA
The DNA here is from genome assembly GCF_018223745.1 of Clostridium beijerinckii. Lineage (NCBI taxonomy): Bacteria > Bacillati > Bacillota > Clostridia > Eubacteriales > Clostridiaceae > Clostridium > Clostridium beijerinckii. Next base: position 5,494,985 of record NZ_CP073653.1, on the reverse strand, counting down.
AGCAGCCAGTTATGAAAGGTAGCCTTCTTGAAAAGAGCGGTTGTAAGCACAATGATCACTTTACTAATGTTAGTCCAGAAACAGATTGGAAAGTTGCTATTGACTATGCTGTGGAATTAGGCTTAGGCAGTAAGGAATATGAGTTGATAACAATTTAGAGATAAACATATTTCTGAAGTTTTAAAAATTATATGTTTTAATTTTAGTAAGCTACAAATAAAAAAATATAAATTTATACCTGCAGAGATGCAGGTATTTTTGTTTAATAAATTAAAAAATATAAATTAAATCAAATAGAAAAGCGTTATATATTTTGTAATTTAGTTTTTGTAGTGTAATTTTATTAAAAGAGCTAACGTTCTAGAATACTAAATGTAAATTTATAACAGTTATGTATTTAGAGTTTTGAATAATAAGCATTGGATTATTGAATACTAACTTTGTAAATAATTTTAACTGAGATGAATGGAGGCAAGTACAATGTTTAAACACGAAAAACCATTACTTAGAGATGTAAAAGTAGAGAGACCAAATCCACAATATGCTGTGTTAATGCAAGAACAGCTAGGTGGTGCAAATGGTGAGTTAAAGGCAGCACTTCAGTACCTTTCACAAAGTTTTAGGGTAAAAGATCCTGAAATTCATGATTTATTTTTAGATATTGCAGCTGAAGAATTAAGTCATATGGAAATGGTAGCACAAACTATAAATTTACTAAATGGACATGAAGTTGATTATACTAAAACTCCTGGAGGAGAAATAGAAACTCACGTATTGACAGGTCTTGCGCCAGGACTTATTAATGCATCAGGACATCCTTGGACTGCAGATTATGTTAATGTTACAGGAGACATTGCAGCAGACTTATTATCTGATATAGCAGCTGAGCAAAGAGCAAAGGTTGTATATGAATATCTATATCGTCAAATTAATGATAAATACGTAAAAGAGACAATAGATTTTCTATTAAATAGAGAAGAAGCTCATAATGCACTATTTAGAGAAGCATTAAATAAGGTGCAAGATAGAGCATCAAATAAAGATTTTGGTGTAACAAAGGATTCTAGATTATACTTTGACTTATCAACTCCTGGAAGGTATTTTGACAATCCTGAGCCAACACCTCCTAGCTTTAAAAATCCACGTGAAGATAGTAGGAAAACTACTAGGTCTTAGCAAATATGATCCTATGCCGAAATTATGTATTATTAATTTTGCATAGGATTATTTTATTATATTGAAGTAAATGGATTATATTAAAAAATCCATAAGTTGTATTTTGAAAAATTAATATATATTGCGATTAAGCTTATAAATTATATTAATAACGCAGCTTGTAGCTTACCAGAGACTTAAATGTAAATTTACTATCACAACATATATAGGATAGTAGAGTTTTATAAAAGAGTATTAAATAATATTATTGTTAAATAAATGACATTACATTTTAAAATAAAAGTTATAAATTATATGGACAAGTGCAATAAGTTTGTGGTAGTCTAGAGTTGTAAGTAGTCGTTAATAATAAGGATAGTATTTTGTTGAAAGAATTTTAATAAAGATATAATAGAAAGTTTGTTGGTAGGAGGATAAAGGAATGTATTTTAAAGAAAAGCATGGGTTTCCAGATGATTTTTTATGGGGAAGTGCATCTGCTGCATACCAAGTAGAAGGGGCTGCAGAAGAGGATGGAAAAGGAAGAAGTAATTGGGATGAGTTTGTAAGAATTCCAGGAAAAACATTCAAAGGAACAAATGGTGATGTAGCTGTTGATCATTATCATCGATATAAAGAAGATATTGCATTAATGGCGGAAATGGGATTAAAAACATATAGATTCTCTATATCTTGGCCAAGAATTTATCCAAAAGGAAAAGGTGAAGTTAATGAGAAGGGATTAGAATTTTATGACAATGTAATTGATGAATGTCTAAAATATGGAATAGAGCCAATGGTTACAATATATCATTGGGATTTACCTATAGCTTTACAGGAAGAATATAATGGTTGGGAAAGTAGAAACATAATTGATGATTATGAGAATTATGCTATTACTTTGTTTAAACGCTATAAAGATAAAGTAAAGTATTGGATAACATTAAACGAACAAAACATATTTACAAGTCTTGGATGGGTAATGGCAGTGCATCCACCAGGAAAGAAGAATGATTTAAAGATGTTCTATCAAGTAAATCATCATGCAAATTTAGCTCATGCAAAAGCAGTGCTTGCTTTTAGAAAAATAGTGCCAGATGGTAAGATAGGGGCAAGCTTTGCGTTTTCACCTAGCTATGCAATAGACTGCAATCCAGTAAATAATATAGCAAAAGCAGATTATGATGATTTACAATCATTTTGGTGGATGGATGTTTATGCATACGGAAGATATCCAAAAGCTGCATTAAAATATCTACAAGGCCAAGGGGTAGCACCTGTATTTGAAGATGGGGATGCGGAACTTATGAAGGCAGCAGCTCAAGTAGATTTTATGGGAGTTAATTACTACCAAACAGCGGTTGTTGAGTATAACCCAATTGATGGCGTTGGAATGGCTGAAATGAATACAACAGGAAAAAAAGGATCAGCACAAGTTAGTGGAACTCCTGGATTATTTAAAAATCCTCCAAACCCATATTTAAAAACTACAGACTGGGATTGGACAATAGATCCTATGGGGATAAGAATGTGCTGTAGAACTATTACAAGTAGATATGATTTACCAATAGTTATTTCTGAAAATGGATTAGGTGCATTTGACAAAAAGACTGAGGATAATAAAATTCATGATGACTATCGTATAGCGTACTTGAAGGCGCATATAGAAGAATTAAAAGAAGCTATTAATGAGGGATCAGAAGTGATTGCATATTGTACATGGTCTATAACAGATTTATTAAGCTGGTTGAATGGCTATCAAAAAAGATATGGTTTCATTTACGTAGATCGTGAAGAAGAAGAAGGCGCTTCAATGAATCGTTATAAGAAGGATAGCTATTATTGGTATGAAAATGTCATAAGGACAAATGGAGAAGAATTATAAAATAGGTAAGTTTATAGATAAGCTTAAAGGAGTTGTTGATTTTATCAATAACTCCTTTAAACTTATCTATTTTGGTTTATAAATTAATGTTAAAAAGAATTAGCTGATTAATAACTTTATATAAGATTATAAATACCAAATTTTTTAAATGGAATACAAAAATAGAAAGGAATTAGCAAGATTGTGTAGAATTTAATAACTATATTTTATTTCAATAATAATATTATTGAAAAATAAAAGAGATTTGAAAATAAAAAATAAGAAATTTGTTGTTAAAGGGAGGGGATTTATTGAAGAATTTAAAGATTAGAACAAAGTTAATGTTGATGGTAATAATACCATTAATTGCGGTTATATTCTTGTCTATAGAAGGAATACTAAAAATCACAAATACTTATGGTACATTAACAGATATGTATTATGAAAAATTATATAAGGTAAATAGCCTCATACTAAATGCAGATAGAGATATGTATCAGGCTCTTGTTGCTCAGAATAATTTAAGTGATACGAACATAAGTGAACCTGATAAGAATAAGAATATGAAAGATTTAAAAGATAACATAGGTCAGGCAAAAGATAGAACAAGCAATGCTATAAATGTGTTAATTCCAATTAAGGCATCTTTGCAAGATATTAAACATAATGAAAGCAACAAAAATGTGTTTGAACTTTATGATGAATTTCAAAGCAATTATCAAGGCTGGTTAGATAGTTTTGATGTAGATACAGGAGAGGTAAAAAATAAGGAACAGTTTAATAAAAAGTTTGCTGAATCTAGGGAGGATATAAATCAGATAACAGATGTAATGGAAAAAGCAGCAAGTGAAACTCAGGGCAACATGAAGGAATCTATAGATTTTACTAAAATTCAATTTATTGTGTTGGGAATTTTCTCTGTTTTAATAACTTTGTTTGTTGGAATAGCAATATCAAGAGATTCATCAAAAGTGTTATTTAAAATAAAGAATTTAGCAACTAGACTTTCGAATTACGATTTTTCAGAGGATTTAGTTTTAAAGAGATATGATGAATATGGACAAACAGCAGATACTTTGAATAGGGCACAGCAAAATGTACGTGAACTTATAAGTGCAATAACTGAAAATATACATAATGTAAATTCGTCCAGTGAAAATTTGACTATATCTGTAAATGAAATAAGTAGTAATTTAATTGCAGTAAATGAAGAAACAAAGAAAATAAATACGAGTGTTCAAGAAAATAGTGCAATTGCAGAGGAGATATCTGCATCTGTAAAAGAAGTAAACTTGACCGTTAATATATTATCTGAAAAGGCAATGGATGGAACAAGTAATGTCACAAATATAAAAGCACGGGCAAATACCGTAGAGAATAGTAGTAATAAGGCAATTCAATCTATAAGTAAAGTATATCGTGAGAAGGAAGAAAAGATTATTAAAGCTATTGAAGAAGGAAAGGTAGTGCATGAGATTGGGATTATGGCCAATGCTATTTCTGCAATAGCTGAGCAAATAAACTTGTTATCATTAAATGCTGCAATAGAAGCTGCGAGGGCAGGAGAACAAGGAAGAGGATTTGCTATAGTGGCAGAAGAAGTTAGAAAACTTGCAGATCAATCTTCAGAAGCAGTTGAAAATGTTAAAAAAGTTATTGGAAAAGTAGAAAAATCTTTCAATGACCTATCTTTAAGTAGTAATGAACTTTTACAGTTCATGGATGTGGATGTAAATAAACAGTTTGAGGAATTTTCGCATATAGGAAAGCAGTATTATAAGGATGCAGACTTCGTAAATTCCATGTCCTCCGAATTAGCAAGGATGTCTGAGGAAATTAATGAAGTAATAAGTCAAGTATCAGATGCGGTTCAACATATGGCCCAAATGTCTCAAAGATCTTCTGAGAGCACTAACAGCATAGAAAATAGTTCGAGTAATTCAATCTCTTCTATGAAGAATATTTCAGTTAATGCAAAAGAACAGCTTACTCTAGCAAAGAAATTAGAAGAGACCATAGAGAAATTTAAAATATAATTTCTAAGAATTTTAGTTATTAAATATGAAGAAATAGATGTACAATTCATATAAAAGATTTTAATTGCTTTAAGTGATTATTAGCCGTAGATGAATTGTACATTAATTTATAATGGGGTAGTAATTAGTGTTTGATGAATTAGTAAAGTGCTCCAATACCTACTTTTTTGTTTAGTAAGGTTTGTAATTGTTTTATATTGAATAAAATTAGTATAGATTTTTAAATAATCCATGTATTAAAGCAGCATTTTTGTATTCATATAACAGAAAGCGAACTCTATTTCGACAATAAAGATAATGCTGATAAATAGATTTTAACTTAAATTTAGCATGTTTAACAAATTAAATGAATAATGGAAAATAAAGATGTGATAAGGTCAGAATATATAGAATTTATGTTATATAATATGTCAAAATATAGTTTTCGATTGTTCAAGATTATGGTATTATAGTTATAGGTTGTAGATTCCAAACGATTAAGAAAAACGACAAAAAATGTAATTATATGTTATATTGCTAATAAAAAGATAACATTTAATCATATGACGTGCGAAGAACAATAAAGGGGGACAAACATGGATATATTTTTAGTAATTGGTCTTATTGGAGGTTTAATAATTGTAGTTGCAGCCATGCTAGAAAAGGGAGCAAGTCTTCAAGTACTTATGAGTGCTGAAGCGATGCTGGTAATCATTGGTGGTACTGTAATAGCCTTGCTAAATTCTTTTCCAAAAGGAGAGTTTACTAAGCTTCCTAAGATTTTTGGTGTTCTTTTTAGTGCTAAGGGGCAAGAAGATCCAGCTGAAATTATAGCACAGCTTGTAGAGATGTCTCAGACAACTAGAAGAGATGGATTACTATCTCTTGAAAGTACTATACAAGGCTTAGAAAATAAGTTTATGAAAAAGGGATTAGAAATGGTGGTTGACGGTTTAGAACCAGATCTTATAAAAGAAGTTCTAGAAATAGAGATTGAGAGTATGGAAGATAGACACCGTCTTGGTGCTACAGCGTTTACAACAGCAGGTGGTACAGCGCCAACACTTGGAGTTTTAGGAGCTGTTATAGGATTAATAGGTGCTCTTGGAAATCTTAATGATATTGAAAAGCTTGGAGAAAGTATAAAATCAGCCTTTGTTGCAACTGTTTATGGTATCTTTACTGGATATTTAATATGGCATCCATTTGCAAATAGGTTAAAAAGAAAATCCCAAGAAGAAATAAAAAATATGAATATTATGCTTGAAGGAATTTTAGCTATTCAGGCAGGAAATAATCCAAAGAGTATTGAAAGAAAGCTAGTAGGAATGCTTGAGCCAAAACAAAGAATAAGATTTGAAGAAAATAATAATGATAACTAGTTAAAAGGAGAAAAGTGATGAGTAAGAAAAAGCAACATCATGAAGAGCATGTAGATGAAGCATGGCTTCTTCCATATTCAGACATGTTAACACTTCTACTAGCACTATTTATCGTTATGTTTGCCATGGGACAAACAGATAAGGCAAAACTTCAGTCAATGGCTAAAGAATTTAATATAATATTTGCTGGTGGATCTGGTGTTATGCATCAAGATGGTAACTCTGCAATTCCTATGGAGGAGTCTGGTATCAGTGATAATAAGGCTGAAGAAGATAAAATGACTGAAATTAAAAAGATGATAGAAGCGGAAATTAAAGAAGAGGGCTATTCTGATAAAGTTAAAGTTGATCTTAATAATGAGGGATTGGCAATTTCTATACAAGATGTTGTACTTTTTAATTCAGGTGAAGCAGATGTACTAAAAGATGTATCACCACTGCTTTTAAAAATTTCACATATGCTTTATGGTTTGGATAATGAAATCAAAGTTGCAGGATATACTGATAATGTGCCGATTAATAACGGGAAGTTTCGTTCAAATTGGGATTTAAGTGCTATGCGTGCTATAAATGTGTTAAATTATATGGTTAGTACAGGTGGTATTAATCAGGAGAAGATATCAATACAGGCTTATGGAGAGCATATGCCCAAAGCATCTAATGCAACAGAGGATGGAAGAGCTAAAAATAGACGAGTGGAAATTTTTGTGGTACGTAAATACCCAGTACCTACAGAGGAGAAATCAAATTAACTAGATAAGAGCTAAGAGATTAATAAGAAATTTTACATATAGCTAACTCAGAGCATTCAATCTATATAGATTGAATGCTCTTTTTATATAAAATTCAAGATATTTTGTGCAATTTGCATTTATGTGTAGTATAGTAGTGCATTTTGCATCAAAATCAATGACTTAAGTGACTTAAAAGATTGTAATAAAAAATTTAATATAGAATATAGAGAGATTAACGTTTTATATAAGAAATATGCAAAAAAGGAGGGAATTAAGATGTCGGAAAGCTTTATAAATGAATCTATGTTAGATATGTATATTTTTGAAACAACTCAGCTTATAGAACAATTAGAACAATTAGTTATTGATGGAGAAAAAGAAAATGGATTCTCAAATTCGATAGATGAAATATTTAGAATTATGCATACAGTCAAAGGATCATCAGCTATGATGCTTTTTAATAACATTTCTGGACTCTCTCATTCTGTTGAAGATTTGTTTTATTATCTTAGAGAAAATAATCCGGATGAAGTTGATAACAATATATTAAGCGATATTGTATTAGATTCAATTGATTTTATCAAAGGCGAAATTTCTAAAATTCAGCAAGGAAATACACCAGATGGAGATTGCGCAAATAAAATTACTAGCATAAAGGAGTTTTTAAATGAACTCAAAGGAATAGAAACAATTGATAGTGATACAGCTCCTAATGAGAATAAATTTGAGCAGCAAAAATTTTTTATAACCAGCGCAAAAAGTAAAAGGGACGCATCTAATCAAAAATACAAAGCTAAAATTCAATTTTCAGAAGATTGCGGAATGGAAAACATAAGGTGCTTTGGCATTCTTCACAAACTATCAGAAGTAGCTGAAATAATATGCAGTTCACCAGAAAATATAATAGATGATGATGAAAAAGCCTGTGAAGAAGTCAGGAAGAATGGGTTTAAAATATTCTTTTCTTCAGATTTAAATCTAGAAGATGTAAAAACGATTTTGAATGAAACTGTTTTTTTAAGTGCACTTGATATTAGATTAATGGGAGAAGATGATGATGAATTTTTAGACAATAAAGAAGTTATAGAAGAAATAGCTATAGAAAAAGAGTGTAGCAAGAAGGAAGAAGAAAAGAAAAATATAGCTGAGGAAAATAAAGGTGAAAAAATATCTTCTCATCAAGGATTTATAAGTCTAAGTGTAGTTAAAGCGGATAGACTTATGGATCTTATTGGGGAGTTAGTAATTTCGGAATCAATGGTTACACAAAATCCGGATTTAATTGGGCTTGAAATTGATAATTTTCAAAAATCGGCAAGGCAACTTCGTAAGATTATAGCAGAGATGCAGGATACAGTAATGTCAATAAGAATGGTTCCACTTTCTGCAACATTTCAAAAGATGAATAGAATCGTTAGAGATATGAGCAAGAAAATGGATAAGGAAGTCAAATTAACGATCATAGGGGAAGAAACAGAGGTAGATAAAAATATAATTGAACATATATCAGACCCTTTAATGCATTTAGTTCGTAATTCCATTGATCATGGAATAGAGACGGTAGAAGAAAGAATTGATAAAGGAAAACAGCAAGTAGGAAATCTGGTGTTAGAAGCTAAAAATGCAGGTAGCGATGTCTTAATTATGGTAAAAGATGATGGCAAAGGCTTGAATGAAGAAAAGATACTAGAAAAAGCAAGAAAAAATGGATTACTTACTAAAGATGAAAGTGAAATGAGTAAAAAAGAAATATTTAATTTGATATTTTTACCGGGATTCTCCACTAAAGAAGCTGTATCAGAATTTAGTGGCAGAGGAGTAGGGATGGATGTTGTAGTAAAAAATATCGAAAAAATAGGGGGGACGGTTAGTGTAGATAGTGTGTTGGAATTTGGTACAAGCATTACTATTAAGATACCATTAACTCTTGCAATTATAGACGGAATGAATGTAAGGGTTGGGAATTCAAGATACACACTTCCAACTAGCTCTATAAAAGAGTTTTTTAGACCGAAAGAAAGCGATATTATAAAAGATCCAGATAATAATGAGATTATTATGGTTAGAGGTCAATGCTATCCTATACTTAGATTAAACGAGCATTTTTCTATAAGAACTGATACAAATAAATTGTCAGATGGAATTCTAATAATGATAGAGCAGGATGAAAAGTGGGTATGCATTTTGGTAGATGAGTTATTAGGACAACAACAAGTAGTTGTTAAAGCTCTCCCAGATTATATAAAGAATATTAGAAATATTAAGGATTTAGCTGGATGTACTCTTTTGGGAGATGGAAATATAAGTCTAATAATTGACATGGATGGATTAATGACAACAGTATAGATATTAAAAACTTAAGTTTAATTAAAATAAGTGGTTAATGGAGGGAAAGAATATGAGGTGGTTAAACAATATAAAGGTTGGAGCAAAATTAATAATTGGGTTCATAGTAGTGGCTTTATTAGCTGGAATAGTTGGTGTTATAGGAATTACAAAAATAAAAAAAGTGGATCAGAACTATACTAGCTTATATTTAGATTATGGAGTATCAATTGCTGATATTGCTAATGTATCCATATCATTTCAAAGACTTAAGATAAATTTGAATAATATTACAATGTATAGAGATGGAAGAGACATGAGTAATTATGTTAATAGAATAAAAAATTACGATGCAAAGATTCAGGAGAGTTTGAAAAAATTTGAAGAGTCAATTCAAGGTGAGGAAGCAAAAACTGAATTTTATAATCTTAATGCGATGTTAGATAAATATGATGGAATAAAAGATAAAATTATAGATTTATCTCTTTCAGGTAAAAATGATGAAGCGCTTGCTTTAATGGGGCAGGATTCAACACAAAAACTATCTGACCAAATAAATAATTCTGTAGATAATCTGTTCCAATTAAAGGAATCAGCAGGCTTTAGTAAATCAAATGAGTATTCTGCAGAGGTTAATAATGCTGTTGTGACTATGATAGTTGTAATAATAGTAGCTATAATTATAGCCATATCACTTGGCATTATTATTTCAAAAGCTATAAGTAACTCTATAGCGAAGCTTATGACTGTAACAAGTGAAATTAGTAAAGGGAACTTAGATGTAGAGATTATTAATGATTCAAAAGATGAAATTGGAATATTATCAGAATCAATGAAAAGAATGAAATATAGATTAAATGAAGTAATTGGTCAGATAGGATTTGCGGCAGAGCAAGTTACAGTTGGATCTAGACAAATAGCAGACTCAACTATAGCTTTATCGCAAGGGGCTACAGAGCAAGCAAGTGCTGTTGAAGAATTGACAGCTTCTATCGAAGAAATATCTTCTCAAATATCAGTAAATGCTGAAAATGCTAAAAAGGCTAATATTATAACAGATAGTACTAAAACAAATGCGGGGAAAAGAAATAATGAAATGAAATTAATGCTTAAGGCAATGGATGAAATTAATGTCTCTTCTAATAATATATCAAGAATTATCAAGGTGATTGATGAAATTGCATTTCAAACCAATATACTTGCTTTAAATGCTGCGGTAGAAGCTGCTAGAGCAGGTCAATATGGGAAAGGCTTTACTGTGGTAGCTGAAGAAGTTAGGAACTTAGCAGCAAGATCTGCAAAGGCAGCTAAAGAAACTACAGAAATAATAGAGGAATCAATTGTTAAAATTCAAGATGGAACCAATATAGCAAATCAAACTGCAGATGCGCTCGAAAGTATTGTCAGTGATATAGAAGAGGTTGCAAAAATAATTAATGGTATATCAGATGCATCTGAAGAACAAGCTACAGGAATTTCACAAATATCACAAGGAATAATACAGATATCACAAGTTGTACAAAGCAATTCAGCGACTTCAGAAGAAAGCGCAGCTGCAAGTGAGGAACTAGCAGGACAGGCAGAAGTTTTAAAGGAACAAGTTCAAATGTTTAAATTAGCAAGTGCTAGAAGTTCAATGACTAGCTTGGACAATAGCTATATGAACCATAGTATTCATGATGATATTAGTAAAAACACAAGAGATTTAAGTGAAACAAGAGATAAACACTTAGAGAGAAAAATATCAAATTCTAAAAAAATAATACTTAACGATAATGAATTTGGAAAATATTAGAGATAAGGTGATTATATGATTTCAATTACGGAAAAAGAATTTGCTCAATTATCCAACTATATAAAAGAGAACTATGGGATTAATCTCAGGGAAGAAAAAAAAATGTTGGTAATTGGAAGGCTCCATAATGTGTTAGCAGAGCATAATATAGAAGATTTTTCTCAATATTATCAATATGTAGTTTCTGATAAGAGTGGAAAGGCAGTTAGTACACTGCTCAATAAAATTACAACAAATCATACATATTTTATGCGTGAGAAAACACATTTTGACTACTTGAAGGAGAAAGTACTTCCTTATTTGATTAATTCAGTAAGGGACAAAGATTTAAGAATATGGTCAGCTGGGTGTTCTTCTGGAGAAGAGGCATACACCATTGCTATGATATTAAGCGAATTCTTTAAACAAGAAAAGTTATGGTGGGATAAAAAAATACTAGCCACAGATATATCCGAAAAGGTATTGAGCATTGCTAAAAATGGAATATATCATAAAGAACAAATCGCACCCTTACCAGAGATGTGGAAGAAGATTTATTTAAAAAAATACGATGAGGAAAATTTCGTATTTTCAGAGAATATTAAAAATGAAATTATATATAGAAAATTTAATTTAATGGAGGATGTATTTCCATTTAAGAAAAAGTTCCATGTTATTTTCTGTAGAAATGTAATGATTTATTTTGATAATAGAACAAAGAATGAGCTAATCCGTAAATTTTATAACAGCATGGAGTACGGTGGATATCTTTTTATAGGGCATTCGGAATCACTAAGTGGTGATACAGCTGGATTTAAGTATATAATGCCATCTGTATATAGAAAGGAATAGACTTATCTTAAGATAATTTAAAGGGCTAAGAAGGTGAAGTTAATGAGATCAATTAGAGTTTTAATAGTTGATGACAGTATAGTATTTAGGGAAGCAATATCAAGAGGAATATCAACGGCACCTAATATAGAGGTTGTTGGAAAAGCGGTAGATCCCTATGATGCTAGAGATAAACTATTAGAATTAAATCCCGATGTTATGATTTGTGATGTACAAATGCCAAAATTAAATGGTGTAGAATTCATTAAAAGGCTTCTTCCTCAATATAAAATTCCAATAATAGTTGTAAGTTCTATAAGCGATGTAGTCTTCGATGCTATGGATGCAGGAGCAGTAGACTTTTTAAGTAAGCCTGATGCTAGAACTCCTAATGGATTTGAAATTTTTATTAATGAGTTAATAATCAAAATTAGAGGAGCAGTAAATGTAAATCTATCTGCTAATTTAGGGCAAATTCCAAAGAGTGGTAGTAATAGGGGAATGGAAAAGAGCATAAATGTTAGAAATAAAGTGATTGCTATAGGAGCATCGACTGGAGGAACAGAAGCTATCTATAACCTATTAAAAAATCTTCCCAAAGATATTCCGGGGATAATTATAGTACAACATATACCACCAGTATTTTCTAAGATGTTTGCAGATAGATTGAATTTGCAAACGCATTTTACTGTTAAAGAAGCTCAGACGGGAGATACCATTGAGCCAGGTAAAGTTTTGATAGCACCAGGAGATAAACATATGAAACTTAAGAAGGCTGCGGATAAGTACATTGTAGAAACTATTCAAGGTAATAAAGTTAATGGACATTGTCCATCTGTAGATGTGCTTTTCGAATCTGTGGCTAAGGTGGCGTCAAAAAATGCTATAGGAGTTATTCTAACAGGAATGGGGCATGATGGAGCAGTAGGGCTTATGTCAATGCGAAGAGCAGGGGCAAGAACTATAGGGCAGGATCAGAAATCCTCTGTTGTATATGGTATGCCAAAAGTTGCTTTTGAAATTGGAGCCGTTGAAAAGCAAGTGGCTATTTCAAATATACCTAGTGTTATTTGCGATATGTTAAAATAAAAATGGACTATTTATACTAGTCCATTTTTTACAGCATAAACTGCAAGTTGAGTACGATCTCTTAAACTAAGCTTTGAAATTATTTCTGTAATAATATTTTTAACAGTACCTTCAGCAATAAATAAAGATGATGCAATTTCTTTATTATCTTTTCCATCAACAATCATAGATACTATTTTTAGTTCTCTTTCAGTTAATGAGATATTTATACCATTAATATCAATAATTTTTTTCTTAGCTTTTTTATTTTCTTTACGCAGATTTAATATCATAGGACTTAAGATATCTTTAGTAATTATGCCAAGCCCTAGTGAGGTGCTTTTTATAGATAGTATAAGTTCCTCAGTACTTATATCTTTTAAGATATATCCGTCAGCACCATTACTTATAGCATCTGTGACATCAGATTTATCATTAGATGCAGTTAAAACTAGTACCTTAACTGATGGAAGTTCTGCTTTTATTAGTTTTGTAGCTTCCGTACCATTACATATAGGCATAGACAGATCCATTAAAACAACATCAGGCATATATTCTTTACATAGATTATAAGCTTCATTTCCATTAGTAGCGCAAGCTACAACTTTTATATCACTGTTATTTTCAATTATGTTTTTAAAACTTTCTCGTAAAAGTTTCTGGTCTTCTGCAATAATTACTCTTGTCATATTCGAACCCTCTCTTTACCCAAATAAGCAATATATTAAATTTTCGTGAAAAATAGACAAATAATATTTATTAAATCTAATGAAAACACAGATTAACCGCTTGTAGATTCTAATATAAATTATAACATTTTACAAATACATGAACAATGTATAAAGCTAATCTTAATTAAACTAATAAAATTTTGTGTGTAAACTTTATTAGTTTAATTTTTAAATTGCAATTGTAAAGATTAGGGGACTATTCATGGTGAAAATCCTTATAAATGTCATCTATATGAAGTAGATTTTAAATAAAAATGCAATCGGCATATTTATACAAATTAATTGTGCAATTTGCATGATACTACATGACTTGTGGTACTACAAACCAATTTTAAAAACATTTAAAATAAAATTAAAGGAAAAGTGGTATTTTTATAGCATTTCATGGGGGTGAAATTATATGAAAAGAGTTTTAGTAGTAGATGATGCGGAATTTATGAGACTCGCTTTAAAATCTATTTTACAAAATTGCGGATTTGAGATCATAGGTGAAGCTGATACTGGTATAAAGGCCGTAAAACTATATAATTTATTAAAACCAGATATTGTGACAATGGATTTGACCATGCCAGAACTTGGGGGAGTAGAGGCAATAAAGATCATTAAGTCAATAGATGAAAATGCAAAGATTATAGTAATTTCGTCATTATCGCATGAAATCCAAGTTAAGGAGGCTATGCTAGCAGGAGCTATATCTTTTATAGTAAAACCTTTCAGGGAGGACATTGTATCTAAACAACTATTAAATATTGAAAGAAATATTAGAAAATAAAACTTTAATATAAGCATGTAATTGAAAGCATTAGGAAATTAACTTGAAATTTAAGATAACATCATAAGAGTAAATTTTATTAGATGGGATGGATTAAGATGTTTGAGGTAAGTAATCTGAAAATAAAAAATAAAATTGGGTTAATATTTACAGGTATTATAGCTATGGAAATTGCTTTGTTTGCCGCATTTAATATCGGAGTGGGAAACGTGGCAGATATAAAAGAAATGCGAATTAATATGATAATAATATTACTGTTTTCTATAATAATCACAGTAATCATGGGATTATTACTAATAAATTTCATCTACAAACATATAAGAAAAATTAATAATATTGCAAGGAAAATTGCTAACGGAGAATTTGACGAAGATATACAGGTGGATTTTATTGATGAATTCGGGGATTTAGCTAATTCACTTAAACAGATACAAAAAAATATAAATAATCTGATCGATGATTCTAATTTAATTGAAGATTGCATTAAAAAAGGTAATTTTGATATAGCTTTAGATTTATCAAAATACTCAGGGGCATGGGGAAATGTACATAGGAAGAGTTTAGCAACAATGAATGTGTTTATAAAGAATATTAGAGCAACTTCACATTACATAGAAAAGATAAGTAAAGGAGAATTCAATGAGAAATACACTAGGGAGGAAATAGGATCATTTAATGTTATAAAAATAAGCATTAATAAACTTATAGATAATCTCAATAATGTAATGGAAAATATTCATTGGTTCAAAGAAAGCTTTAGATTAGGGAATACAAGAGATAAAATAGATGCTACAAAATTTCAAGGCTCTTATAAAGAAATGTTGGAATGTATTAATGATACTACATGGATATCGATAGAAGTATTTATTAAGTTATTTGCAGTGCTTAAATCATATTCAAAAGGAGATTTTACAGCTGAGCTTGAAAAATTCCCAGGAAGGTATGGATTAGTAAATGAGCATATAGAAGACTTAAGAAATAATTTATTAAATATATCTAAGGAACAGATTAATATAGCCAATGAAATTAAATCAGGAAATTTAGCAAAAAGGATAGATTCATCCAAGTTTAATGGATCATGGGCTAAAATGATTGATGGAATTAATGATGTAATTGATGCGTTTGTTGAACCTATTAATATCACAGCTGATTACGTGAAAAGGATAAGTAATGGGGATGTACCAGAAAAGATTAAAAATGAATACCAAGGTGAATTTAATAAGATAAAGAACAATCTGAATACATTAATTGATACTTTAAATTTATTTGTTAAAGAAGTTAATTGGATGAATGATACATTTAAATTAGGTAATACAAGAGATAGAATAGATGTTTCAAAATTCGATGGGGTATATAGGCAAATGGCTCAAAGTGTTAATGATGGAATGTGGATATCTATAGATGTATTAATAAAAATATTTGCAGTATTAAAATCTTATTCAGAAGGAGATTTCTCAGTTGAGCTTGAAAAATTGTCTGGAAGATACGGAATTGCAAATGAAAGTCTGCATGGATTAAAATCTAATATTCTTAAAGTTGTCGATGAACAAATAATGGTTCTTTCAGCAGCGGCTGAAGGAAATTTAGATATTAGAGGTGAAAGTGAAAAATATACAGGAAGCTTTAAAGAACTCATAAGTATAATAAATAAAGCTGTTGATGCTTTTGCTAAGCCAATAGGAGAAATAAAAAGTGTTTTAGAAGAGATGTCAAAAGGTAATCTCAATGTTCGCATTGAGAATTCTTATAAAGGTGATTATGGAAATATAATGAACGCTTTAAATTTATCTGTACAAGAAATTAATCAAGTACTTACTGATATAAATATATCAGCAAATGAGGTGGCTTCGGCATCGATACAAGTCTCAAATGCAAGCCAAAACCTATCGCAAGCATCTGCGGAACAAGCAAGTGCTGTGGAGGAAGTAACTGCTTCGCTTTCAGAGATAGGAGAACAAACAAAATTAAATGCTATAAGTGCTAATGAAGCTAATGAGCTGGCTACAAAAGCAACAACGAATGCTATTAATGGAAATACAGAAATGAGTACTATGCTAAAGGCTATGAATGAGATTAATGAAGCATCTGAAAATATTTCTAAAATAATAAAAGTGATAGATGAAATAGCTTTCCAAACTAATATATTGGCTCTTAACGCAGCGGTAGAAGCCGCAAGGGCAGGACAGCATGGAAAGGGGTTTGCGGTAGTTGCTGAAGAGGTTAGAAATCTTGCAGGTAGAAGTGCAAATGCGGCTAAAGAAACAACAGCTTTGATAGAAGGGTCAATAAGAAAAGTGAATTCTGGAACTCAAATAGCTAACAATACAGCAGAATCACTAAATTCAATAGTTAAAGATATCAGTAGTACTTCTGAGATAGTAAGAAAAATAGCAGCATCTTGTAACGAACAGGCAACTGCAGTATCACAAATAAATGAAGCGATTGAACAAATATCGAGAGTTACTCAGATAAATTCTGCGACATCCGAAGAAACTGCCTCTTCGAGTGAAGAAATGTCTAGCCAGGCAGAAACTTTGAAACAAAGGGTTGCTCAATTCAATCTAAAAAAGAGAAGTTCAAATAAAATATTTTTAGACAGCATAGAAGAAAAGGAAGCATCAAGGCTAGAAAATGCCATAGAGGAGAGAGAATTTGGACAAACATCTAATATAAGAAAAAAAATTAGTATTAATTTAGATGACACAGAGTTTGGAAAGTATTAGTATCGATTTCTAGTAGAAGAGAGGAAGTGTTAGCATGAATACAAACATAATTAATGATAATGCAGATATGGAAGAAGATACTCAGAAGGGAAAATACCTCACATTTATACTTGATGATGAATCTTATGGTATAGGAATAAATAATGTTACAGAGATTATTGGAATACAACCTATAACTTTGGTTCCAGAACTTCCAGATTATATAAGAGGAATTATTAATTTAAGAGGAAAAATAATTCCGGTGATGGATGTGAGATTAAGATTTAAGAAGGATTTTAGGGAGTATAATGATAGGACTTGTATAATCGTAATAGATATTAATGACTTATCAATAGGTCTTATTGTTGATAGTGTTTCTGAGGTTCTAATAATACCAGATCAAGACATTGTACCTCCACCTAATCTAAGCAAAGTTAGCAATAAGTACATAAAGGGGATAGGAAAAATAGATAATCAAGTTAAGTTGATTTTAGATTGTAATAAGTTAATAAACGATGAGGATGCTGAAACCCTAAATAACATTGAACAATAGAGGGAGGACATTATTATGAAATGGTTCAAAAATATGAAAATAGGTTTAAAAATACTTCTGGGATTCTTATTTGCAGCTTTCATTGCAGGTATTACGGGGATATATTGCATTTCTAATATAAATAAAATTAGTGATCTTGATACTAAATTATATGATAAAATGACTCAGCCATTGGGAGATGTTATTGAGGTTTCAAATGACTTTAATAATATAAGAGCTAATACTAGAGACATTTTGCTTTCAGATAATACAGGGGAAATTCAAGATTATATTAGTGGAATTAAGGACAATAGCGATAAGTTTGATTATAGCTTAAATAAATTGTCAGAAACAACATTAACTATTGAAGGAAAAAAGGCTATTGAGGAGATAAAGGTTTCTAAATCAGAATATATGAATCTTATAAGTAAAATAACTCAACTAAAGAATCAAAATAAAAATCAAGAAGCAATTAATATTTTATATTCAGAGGGAAAACCAGTTTTAGAAAAGTTACAGTCAAATTTAAAAACATATACAGATTTAAAACTAAAGATAGCTAAAGAAACTTCGGATGGTAATAGCAAAACAGCAGATAACACAACATTATTAACAGCAATAATATTAATTATAGGAGTAATTTTATCAATACTAACAGGAGTATTTATCTCTTTATCTATAAGTAGACCAGTTAATAAGATAATAAGAATAGCAGATAAAATTGCAGATGGAGACTTCAATATAAGTGTTAATATAGAGAGCAAAGATGAGATCGGATTATTGGCTCTTTCTTTTAAAAGAATGGCTGAAAAATTAAATAATACTATCTGCAATATAAATTCAGCAACAGAACAAGTTTCAGCAGGGGCAAAACAAGTTTCTGATTCAAGTGTAGCACTTTCAGAAGGGGCTATGGAACAGGCTAGCTCCATTGAAGAATTAACAGCATCTATTGAAGAGATATCTGCCCAAACAAAAATGAATGCAGAGAACTCCACAAATGCTAATGAAATTGCTGTTAGCGCAAAAATAAATGCTCAAGAAGGATATGAGCAAATGAAAGCAATGAAAATAGCGGTAGAAGATATAAACAATGCTTCAACAAGTATATATAAGATTATAAAAGTTATTGATGAAATTGCATTTCAAACTAATATTTTAGCTTTAAATGCGGCGG
Organism: Clostridium beijerinckii; assembly: GCF_018223745.1. Classification (NCBI taxonomy): domain Bacteria; kingdom Bacillati; phylum Bacillota; class Clostridia; order Eubacteriales; family Clostridiaceae; genus Clostridium; species Clostridium beijerinckii. Next base: position 5,475,923 of record NZ_CP073653.1, on the reverse strand, counting down.
TTGAAGCGGCAAGGGCTGGACAGCATGGAAAAGGTTTTGCAGTGGTTGCAGAGGAAGTTAGAAATCTGGCAGCAAGATCTGCAAAAGCTGCAAAGGAAACTGCAGAGATGATTGAGGGCGCTATTAGAAAGGCAGAAATGGGAACTAAGATAGCAAAACAGACATCTGAAGCACTAAATAAAATTGTAGAAGATACTGTGAAGGTTGCTGAATTCATAAATCAAATAGCAGTAGCTTCAAATGAACAGGCAGAAGGAATATCTCAAATTAATCAAGGAGTTATTCAGATATCAGCAGTAGTGCAAACTAATTCAGCGACAGCAGAAGAAAGTGCATCTGCAAGCGAAGAGTTGGCATCTCAAGCAGAGATGTTGAAAGATCAAGTTTCAAAATTTAAATTAAGGCAAACTAAAAGCTGTTTAGTAAATAATTCAATTAAAAACATAGATTTTGATATGATGTAAAAATATGAATGATTTAAAATTAGTTTCATGGAGTGAAGCCTATGATAAATGATATTAGAGTTTTGATAATAGAAGATTCAAAAGCCTCTTTGAATTTTGAGGTAGCACAACTTAAAAGAAGTGGTTTCAATGTAGACTATGAGCAAATAGAAAATGCAGAAGATTTAAGAAAGGCGTTAAATTGTAAGGAGTGGGACATAATTCTATCTGATCATGTAATGCCAAATTTTAATTCTATTGAAGCATTGAAAATATTAAATGAAACAAAGTTAGATATACCATTTATTATAGTATCAGGTGAAATTGGGGAGGAGACAGCTGTTGAAGCCATGCGTGCTGGATGCAAGGATTATATCATGAAGGATAAAATGGCACGTCTTGGAATGGTTGTAAAAAGAGAACTTAAGGATTTGCATGAAAGAGTTGAGAGAAAAAGAGTAGAGGAAGAGATGAGAAATCTTCTTATAAGGTCAAAGGAAGAAGCAGAAGCAGCAAATAAAGCAAAAAGCAATTTTCTTGCAAATATGAGTCATGAGATAAGGACGCCACTTAATGGTGTTATAGGGATGATTGAGCTTACATTAATGAATAGTGAGTTAAAAGATGAATTGAGAGAAAATCTTCTAATTGCGAAAGATAGTGCTTATTCATTGATTAATATTGTGAATGCGATACTGAATTTTTCAAAATCAGAAGCAGGAAAAATGGAATTGAGGGAATCGAATTTTAATCTTAAAAATTTGATATATAACACACTTAAAATCTATTCATACGATGTAAGAAAAAAAGGAATTACCCTAGAATACAAAGATTCAGATGAAATTCCGGATTTATTGTATGGAGATTCTGAAAAGTTACAACAAATACTTAATAATTTGATAAGCAATGCAATAAAATTCACAGATGAAGGAATAATTTCATTAATAATAAAAAAAGAGCAGATAATAGGGGAAAAGGTTATTTTAAGGTTTTTAGTTAAAGATACAGGAATAGGAATTAGTGAAGAAGATAAGAATTTATTATTTAAAAGTTTTAGTCAATTAAATAATTCTTATTCCCGTGAATATAATGGAACTGGATTAGGACTTGCATTTTCAAAACAATTGGTTGAAATATTGGGGGGAGGGATTTGCGTTGAAAGTCATATGGGACTAGGAAGCACATTTAGTTTTACAGCGGCTTTCAGACTAGTAAAGAGAGGAAAAGTGAATATTAATTCACATGAATTACAAGAGAAAAGAAATTTCGAAAATTCGAATGAAATAAATAGAAGCACAGAGTTAAACACAGAATTAAGAAGATTAGTTGAAAAAATGGATGAGGCAAATAATGATCTAATCAAAATTGAGAAGATAGCAGAGATTATAAATAACTCTATAGTTATTTCTAAATTTGATGAACTAGTGATGATGGGATTTAAGTTAAAAGCAAATGCACGAAGGGGAAATGAGGAAAAAGTAAAAGTGACTTTTGAGCAATTGAGAGAACACATTATTAGTCTAATGCATATATAAAATTTGGGTTGAAAAGAGGTTGGTATATGAGAATTCTTATTGCGGAAGATGATTATGTAAATAGACGGTTTTTATTTAAGTTTTTTTCACAATATGGCGATTGCGATATGGTAGTTAACGGAGAGGAAGCTGTCCAGGCATTTATGTTTTCAGTGGAGGAGAAAGATCCATATGATGTTGTATGTCTTGACATAATGATGCCAAAGTTAGATGGGTTAAAAGCACTGAAGATGATTAATTCAATTGAGAAAGAAAAACAAATAACCTATGAAAATTTGTCTAAAAAGTTTGTGATTACGGCCTTAGATAATGCAAAAGATGTTCAAAATGCTTTTGAACTAGGGTGTGAAGTGTATGTAACTAAGCCAATAAATACTGATAAATTAATTGAAGTTATGAAGAAATTAAATTTAGATATAGATGATGAAAAATAATTTAAATTATATAGGTATCTGGTATAGGCAAGGGTGTTTTAAAGTGTATTCGTATAGAAGATATTTTTATATAAAGGAAGTAACTTATTAAAAGTAATTTATGAGAGGGTGTTTTATTATGAATTTAAATTGGGACAATAATTTAGCAACGGGGATTGTAAATATCGATAATCAACACAAAGAACTATTTGATCGTATTAATAAACTATTGATTGCTATGAAAGAAGGAAAGGGTAAGGATGAGGTTATAGGAACTTTAAATTTCCTTGAAGATTATGTTATAAAGCATTTTACTGAGGAAGAAGAAATCCAAAAGAAAAATAATTATCCTAAATATAGCATTCAACATAAGCAACACGAAGAATTTAAAGATGAGCTTAAAGAATTGAGAAGAACCTTTGAAAATAATGGAACATATGCATTATTTGTGATAAAGGTACAAAATAGAATGTCAACTTGGTGGAAGAGTCATATACGGGATTTAGATAAGGATTTAGGAAAATTTTTAATAGAAAATTCTAAATAATATTAAGATATTTTGGATAAGGGGGATACATATATGAGAAGTTGGGTTGTAAATTTAAATTTGAAGTTTGTAAATAAATATAATGTTCCATTCAATAGTTTCGTTATTAAGGCAGAAGAAAAGGAAGAATTTCTAGTAAAAATGGATAAGGTATTAATAAAGGTTATGGAGTTAGTCAAATTTGAAATTGATGATATATCACCATTTGATTATAAAGAATTACCAGAAGAAATTGTTAATGAATATATTTGTGTAGATTAATTATGCTAAACATTTAAATTCTTAGGGTAAGGATTATATATAGATAATGATATTTGGGTATAGAAGTATAAATTATGAGAGGGTGTATGAAATATGTATGAAGTATTGAAAAGGGATGAAAGAGGATTAATAAATAATAAAATAGCGTCATCAATGGTAAAGATTACTCATGAAGATAATGATTCGGTTATTATGGATATTAGCAGAATCAATATTAGTGGTGAGGTACTTATGCATTTTATGAATTCAAATTGGGATGCTGTGTTATCCACTGGAGTTGACAATATTGATAGACAGCATCAAGAAATATTTAGATTAATTAATAATTTGGTAAGTGCCATGAATGAAGAAAAAAGCAAGATAGAGATTATTAAGGTGTTGGATTCTCTTGAAGAACATGCAATTCGCCATATTAATGAAGAAGAAGCAATCCAAAAGGAAAATAACTATCCAGGATTAGAGATTCAGCAGATGCAGCATGAAGAATTTAAAGAGTGCTTAAGGGATATAAGAAGCTTTTTAGAAACTAGAGAAATATCAACATTATTTATTATACATATGCAACAAAAAATATTTAAATGGTGTAGAAAACATATGCTAACCGCAGATAAAGATTTAGGAGAATTCCTAATAAATAGTCGTAGAAATTAGCTGATAATTTAAAAGGATAGTACTAAGAACGAAAATAGAACCTATGAAATATATACTCTGAAAAGAGCTATTTCATAGGTTCTATTTAAATAATAATTCTTTAGTACAGTCTTTTTTTATTATATATTTATATTAGTATAGACCTCTGATAAAAGAAGCTTCTGATTTTTTTTAAGGCTATGGAGATGACAGTAAGTAGATTACTTAAATGCGATTCGATATTATTATAATTGCTGTTTTTCAATAAATTATTAATTTTAGTAGTTTCCTCATAGAGATCAGCTATTCTATAATTTCCGGAAAGACCTTTCAAATTATGAATTATTTTTTGAATATTTTCTAAATCACTTCCAATCATGGCGGTCTTTAACTCTGATAGTGCTAGATTAAATTCATTAATCAATTCGGCATAAAGTTCTGACACTTGTTGAAGATTAAGTCCTAAATCATTTGAAAAACCAATTATGTCATAATTTTTGTCGTAATTCATAAATTATATAGCTCCTCTTTTTTAAAATATAGTATGTCCTATTAATTGATATCTTCTTTATTAATTTTAGCTAACATAGTGCACACCTTTTCGATAAAGTTTGGAATATCAATTGGTTTAGTAATATAATCAGAAAATCCTAATGATAATCCTTTTTCTATATCTCTAGGCATTGCATGGGCACTAACAGCGATGATTGGAATATCTTTAGTCTCTTTATGCATTTTGAGTCTTTTGAAGACTTCATAACCGTCTATCCCAGGTAAATTTATATCTAGTAATATAATATCTGGCTTATGGGCAACAGCTAAATCTAGACACAGCTCACCAGAATTTGCTGAAAGCATTTTTAAATTACTAATTTGGGATAGAGCACGTTCAACAAGTCGTAAATTAGCAGGATTATCTTCAGCATATAATATTGTACGAAATTTATCGTTAGGGAAATAAGTTCTATTTTCAGATGTCATCATATTTTCAGAAGTTTGCAAAATAGATGATTCTATGCAAGGAAGTTCAATCCAAAAGTGACTGCCAGCACCTTTTTCGCTAGTTACAAATATTTCACCATTCATTAATTCAGTTAGTTGTTTAGCGACTGCAAGCCCAATACCAGTACCCTCAATTGAATTATTAATTCTGTTTAGACGATAAAATGGTTTAAAAATCAATTCTAAATCAGAATTAGATAAACCAATGCCAGTGTCAATAACATGAAATCTATACTTATCATTAACCTTATCATGATAAAAGATTACTTGGCCATCTTTTTTGTTGTACTTAATTGCGTTAGATAGCAAATTGAGCAAAATTTGTTTTAATCGTGTATGGTCAGCCGAAACAAATTCATCTGAATTATCTATAGGATAATTAATAATTTTTATTTTATGCTTATCTGCAAATGGTTTTATTATGGAAATAGTCTCTTCCATTACATGTTTAATCGGAACAGATTCAATTGAAATGCTCATTTTTCCTGATTCGATTTTTGCTAAATCTAATATTTCGTTAATTAACTCTAGCAAGTGGCTGCCAGCTTTGGATATTTCCTTAACACTTTGACTCTGAGAAGGAGTTAATGGAGATTCAGGGTCTAATTCTAAAATTTGAGAAAATCCTAATATAGCATTTAACGGTGTTCTAAGCTCATGACTCATGCTAGATAAAAATTCGGATTTTGCTTTACTAGCTTTTTCAGCCTCTTCTTTTGCCGTAATAATAGAACGAGCCATTTTCTTTTGTTCTGTAATATCACGAGTTAGAACTACTACTCTATCGTTATAGTTTAGATGTGGAGAGATACATGCCTCAAACCATTTTAATCCATCCTTAAATTGAATATTAAAGTCCATAGTAGTAGAGTTTCTTGATTTAATGACATAATGTATCTTCTCTTTAGCAATTTTAGCTGTACTTTCATCTAAAATATCATAGATAGAATTAAGATGACCGTGCATATGTAGTTTATACAAATAAGTATGGACGCTGGACCATAACTTAGTGATATAACCGTTTATATCTATCTCTGAGATTATGTCATTAATTGAATCAACAAGTGACCTGAAATCAACTTCTTTTTTTCTGAGTTCAGATTGGGTAACTAATAAATTTTTATTTGTTTCACCGATATGATGTCCCATTTCTATCAAATTTAATGCTATATCTTCTAATTCTGAGATCTTTAATAGTGGATCAGCTATATCATATTTACCACTACTAATCTCCTGAACAATATTATTAATATTTAGCAGAGAGCCAGAAACAATATGGCTCATATTTTTTACTTTCTTATAAGTAATTAAGAAAAATAAAAGATACGATAAAATTAATCCTAATATTGTAATGATTCCAATTTTCAATAAATTATTTCTTAGCATATCAGCATTAGAGTATATATTTTTTGTTGGAACAACTATTAATAATTTTAAATCCGTATTAGGTATAGCAGACCAACATGCAATTCTAGGTTCTTCTTTTAGTGTGAAATTTGAAAATCCAGTTTCGCTAGTTTGAATTTCATCCATTAATGAGGATAAATCATTATTGTTATACAAGTTATACTGATAATACCCGTTTCCATATTTTAAAACGAGTTGATCTAAATTCAAATCACTTTTTCCAACATCAGAAAGTGAAAGAATATTACCATCTTTTCCAATCAATAAGTTATAACCATTCCAAGGAATATCAATTTCTAAAACCTTATTGACAATTGAATCCATATTTATATCAATGCCTACAACACCTTCCAAAAAATTTCCGTTATAAACAGGATATATAGCAGAACTTATAAAATTGTTGTTACTTGAATTAAAATCATGAACAACCCATTTTACTTTTTGATCTGGATTATGGTTAGCATCAGCTTCATAATAAAATTTGCTAGAAGGTGATTGTAGAGAATAATTATAGCTATTAAAAACATCAACGTATGGGTAAGTTATATTTAAGGAATCAAAGGTGTTAAAATATATAGAATTAACTAATGGACAAGAATTCTTAATATCTGCCATTAATTTTTGTTGTGTTAATACCTTGGCTATTTTCTTTTCTTTATCATCTCTTGTAGCAGGCAGAAAATTATTATAAAAAATTGCTGCCTCATCAGCTGAATTATTCTCTTTAGTATAGTAAATATTATCATTTGAATATGATAACCTGCTATATTCTGTAGGAGTTAAAGAAGCTGGAGTTAATAAAGCATGTCCCATTTGTAAACTGAAAAACATTGTAGAATTTGAAATAGATGATAAGTGCTGATCAATTAAGTTAACTTCTTGTTTAATAATTTTATTAAGTTCACTTTTTGATTGATCTTTGTAAAAGGCAACCGAACTTTTATGAGACCAGTAATTTGAGATGAAATATATACAAATAAAAATTATTTCAATAATTATTAATGGAATTAATGCATTACGAATATAGGACTGCCAAATCCATTTATAAAGAGAAATGTTTTTATTAGTATTTGTTTTATTCATAATATCACCTCATCCACTATGCATGGTAATCATAAACAGTCCAAGGTACTCGTAATTTTTGAAATTATATCATTATAATTAAATGGTTTAGTAATGAAATCAGCAGCACCTTTAGCCAACGCTTTATCATAGTATTCTTTATCGTTTTCAGCAGAGATCATAATTATAGATAGTTCACTATCATCCTTTATAAGATTTAGTTCATCTATAATTTGAAGTCCATCAACAAATGGCATCCTAAAGTCTAATAGTATCAAATTAGGTTTATATGTAGAATATAATCTTAAAATTTCTCTAGAGTCTGTTAATTTTTTTATATTATTATAACCAGATATGTTAAGCATTCTTTCAAGTAGTAAAACATTAGCAATATTATCATCAACTATCAAAATTTTTGACATTGATTTATCGACATTCATAATTTAATCCCCTCTCAAAAAAACTTAAAAGTCAACACCTAAATACTTACAAAATTAATACCTACTATCAATAATATAACATATTTTAGAAAAAAGTTTAACCAAATTTTAGTTTTTTCTTATAATTATTTCAGTATCTAATATTAAAATAATTATGAGATTAACAAATGAAGTTCAACAACTAAAAAATAAGAGAAGCGATGAATATATACAAAAGGAATAAATTACATATTTAAAATATATACATACTATATTTAGAAGGTAAGAGGTTAGAATAGTTATAGTATTCCTAAGTTAATATAGTATTCTTATAAAACTTAAGAGAGGAGAATCAAACATAGTGGTAAGGTCTAGTACAAGATGTGATATAATTAAAACTAAATAATCAATTTTTAAGGTGGTATTTATCGGAGTAATAAAACTGAATGTGATATTAAAAATTATGATATAAATTAAGTATGTACTTGCAAATAATAATCAAATATATAGAATTATGGTATAATTTAGTATATTTATATATGTATATGTAGAAAGGAGATAACAAGAGATGCCATTTATAGGATCAAAAGTTAGTGTAAAAATTTCAAAAGAAAAAGAGGAAATTATAAAGAAAAAATTAGGGGAAGCAATACAATTGATTCCAGGAAAAAGTGAAACCTTTTTGATGGTAGGCTTCGAAGACAATTACTCATTATATTTCGGAGGAGAAAAATTAGAAAAGGGTGCATTCATAGAAGTAAAAATATTTGGAAAATCAAGTAAGGATGCATATGATGCTTTAACAGCAGAAATTTGTAACATATATGAAAAGGAATTAGACATACCTCAAGATAAGATATACGTCAAGTATGAGGAAGTTGCAAATTGGGGATGGAATGGAAAGAATTTTTAACCACGGCTGGTAATTAGATATAGGCGACCTAAAGTAAAGGGTACTCTGATGTAACAATGCACATAGTATCCTTTATTTATAATATTGAAGGAGGTACAACTTGATTATAGGAATTGCACAGATAGATATAGTCTGGGAGAATATTAATAAAAACATGAAGAAAGTTGAAGAATTCATTGAAAGAGCTTCGAAAAATAAGGTCGATTTAATCCTATTTCCCGAGATGGCTTTAACGGGTTTTACCATGAATATAAACAAGCTTGTATTATCTGAAGATGAAATAATAAAATGGATTGGAAAAAATGCTAAGGATAATAATATAAATATAGGAATTGGTGTTGCGGTAAAAAGTGATAAAATGGGTAGCAATAAATATATTATTATGTCAAGAGAAGGGAAATGCTTAACTAAATATACGAAAATACATCCATTTTCCTACAGTGGTGAGGATGATAAATATCATAAAGGAGATAAGATACTCACATGTGAGATTGATGGATTTAAAATAGCTCCATTTATCTGCTATGATTTAAGGTTTCCAGAAATATTTCAAATAGCATCTAAAGAAGCGCAAATAATAACTATAGCGGCTAATTGGCCTAAAGAAAGAGAGAAGCATTGGATAACCTTATTGAAAGCTAGGGCTATAGAAAACCAATGCTATATAATAGGGATAAATAGAGTAGGAATTGGAAATGATCTTCATTATAATGGAAAATCAGTTTTTATAAGTCCAGATGGTAATATATTGAACGAGGTAATTGAGAAAGAAACACTAATTATAAAAGAGTTAAAAATAGATATGATAAGAGCGATTAAAGAACAGTTTGATATAAAGAAGGATAGAAGAGAAGATTTATATGAAGCTATAAGTAATTGCAATTCTATTTTACATTAAAGTAATGAATGGTAGGTAAAGCTATGATAAATGATTTTCAAGAAGAAATTGAATATAGAAAGCTCGCATTAAAAAAGGATATAAAAAAAAGCGGCGGAAACTGTGCAAGGATACTTCTTGCGCTAGTATTGTCAACATATGGATTAGTGTTTATAATGACATTTTCTATAAAATTTATAGGACCAATGATAGGATTCAATGCAGTAACTAATCTAAAGGAAAATATAATTTTAGGACTTTCAAGTGACGCATATAATTTTTTTGCTGGATATTTTACATGTATAGTTGGGGATCTTATAGCAATTCTCATAGCAATAAAAACTATAAAGGTGAAATTTAGGCAAGAAATATTTTCAAAGAATAAGTCAAATAAGATGTTTGTATTATTAGGAGCAACTTCTTGTATAGGGGTAGGAATGATTTCAAGCATGGTATATATGATATACTCAACAATTTTTAAGATTTTAGGATTAAACATTCCACAGCCAGATTTTAGTTTCCCTAAACAAAACACTTTTTTAATATTATTTTTAATATATGTATGTTTAGTGGGACCAATTTTAGAAGAAATTATATTTAGGGGATTTATACTCAGAAGCATGCAGAAGTATGGGAATCTAACAGCAATGATTGTTTCTTCAATTCTTTTTTCCATGTTTCATCTAAACCTAGTTCAATTCATAAATCCAATACTTATGGGAATTGTTTTAGCATTTATTGCAATTAAATCAAAATCTATTATACCGTCGATGATAGCTCATATATTTAATAATACGATAACTTTTGCTACAACAGGAATATCTTTATTAAAGATGCCTATATTGGAGTATACATTTGGAACTTTGTACTTTTTAGTTGGTGTAGCTGCATTATTGCTATTTATTAGTAAGTATAAAAGCGAATTTTTAGAAATAGTAAAAGAGGATACAAGAATATTAAAGACTCACCAGAAAGTAAGATATTCTTTTAGTGGAGCGTGGTCGAGGGCTTATATAGTATTCTATATAATATTTATCGTTGTAACTATGGCAGCAACTAATTTAGCAAAGTAATCTACTATAAAGGACAAAAGGTTATTTTATGAATTTAAAGGAGGATTAATATGACAAATAAAATATTGTTATCTATAATAGAGAATTTAAATGATGAGCTTATAGAAGTATATCGCAAACTACATGAGAATCCTGAATTGTCTAATGAGGAATATAAAACTACACAACGGATAAAAGATTTGCTAAAAAGAGCAGATATAGATATTCTTGATTTACCTTTGGATACAGGCCTTGTAGCACAGGTAAAAGGAAATCCTAATGGTCCTGTCGTCGCTATCAGATGTGATATAGATGCATTACCAATCAAAGAAGAGACAAGTCTCTGTTATAAGTCTAAAGTTGATGGTATGATGCATGCTTGTGGTCATGATTTTCATATGGCGGTGATTTTAGGTGCAGCATATTTAGTTAAAAAGCATCAAGGGTCATTAATAGGAACAGTAAAATTTATATTTCAGCCGGGTGAAGAAAGTGCGGATGGAGCTAAAAAAATTTTAGAGACAGGTGTTTTAGATGATGTGGATGCAATTTTTGGAATACACAATGTTTCAGATTCAGAAGTTGGAATAATGGGAATAAAAACTGGAGCAATGACAGCTGCAGTCGATAGGTTTGAAATAAATATTACAGGAATTGGTAGCCATGCTGCTAAGCCGGAAAAAGGAATAGATCCAATTATAATTGCCAGTAACATAGTTACATCACTTCAAACAATTATCAGTCGTAATATAGGTCCAACAGAAAAAGCGCTATTAAGTGTGACTCATATAGAAGGAGGAAATACGTGGAATGTAATTCCAGAATCAGCATATCTTGAAGGCACAGTAAGAACATTAGATGAGAATATACGTCAATTAATAGCTAAGAGAATGAATGAAATGGTATCAGGAATAGCACAATCTTTTGGTGGAAGTGCAGAGCTTATTTGGCATTCAGGTTCTCCGGCAACAAATAATACTGAAGAATGGGTAGAGTTTAGTACTAAAATTGGAAAACGAGCTGGATATGATGTTAGAAGAATATCTATGGGTCTAGAGGGTGAAGATTTTGCGTATTATCAAAGAAAAATACCAGGTGCATTTATAATTGTAGGAACAGGAAAATCTTATGCGCACCATCACCCGGAATATAAAGTTGATGAGAAGGCAATTTTAAATAGTTCGAAATATTTTGCACAACTAGCAGAAGGTGCTTTAAAAGAGATAATAGATAAGAAATATAAACATAAGATTAAGTAGATAAAGGTACTTAATTTAAATATTTATTTTGTAATATAGTAAAGAATTAAAAGTTTTAAAGCTACATTACTAGTGATTAAGTTTAATAAAGAAATTGAATTTCAATTTTTAAAATAAGTCCCTAACAAATGATTGCAATGATTGAAAGAAATTACAAAGTGTGATAAGTTGGTTGTAATTAGTAAAATTTGAGGAAATAGTTGCATAAATATTCCAAATAGTTTATTAGAGATTATTATGATGAATCATTTCTGAGAATTATTACGGCAGATTGGAATTCAAAGGAGGGAAAATGAGGAGATGGAGTACAAGCTATTTAAATCATTAGCAGATAATCTTCCACAGCCTATATGGATAAAAGACCTTGAATTGAGATTTATATATGTAAATAAAGAATACAAAGCTATATATAAAGATATAAATAAAGAATTTATTGGAAAAAATGATGCAGAGATATTTGATGGTGTTGTAAGAGAGGAATGTATTAAATATTGCAATCAAGTTATAAACTCCTTAAAGCCATTAACTGAAGAAGGGTACCTTGATGGAAAGCGCAGAAAAATTACTATAGTTCCGCTAATTGATGAGGGAAAAGTATTTGCTGTAGCTGGCATATATGCAAATTTAGATATTATAAAAGAAAAAGATAAGATTATAGAGAAACAAGAAAACATATTAAAAGTTGTAATGGATACACTTCCAGGAAGAGTATTTTTTAAAGATAAAGAAGGCAGATATGTATATGTAAATAAGCAATTTGATGAATTCTATAATAAGGATGGTATAGGAGAAGTAGTAGGAAAGACAAATATTGATATACATCCAACGGAAGAATTGGCTGCAAAATATTCAAGAGAAGATAATGAAGTAATAAAAAACAAAAGAAGTATAAAAGCTGAAACAATACTTTACTCAGGAGATGGAGAGGAAATATATACAGAAGCAGTAAAAGTACCTGTAATCGATAAGAGTGGTGATGTTTCAGGTGTTGTAGGATTAGTATTAGATATAACTGAGAAAAAAGAAGCAGAGAAAAAATTAAGGCAATTAAGTTTTACTGATATTTTAACAGGTTTATACAATAGAACATATTTTGAAGAAAAAGTGAAAGAGTTCCAAGGTGAAGAGTATCTTCCGGTAGGAGTAATAATGGGGGATGCCAATGGACTAAAATTAGTAAATGATACGCTAGGTCATGATCAAGGCGATGAACTTTTAAGATTAATAGCCCAAGCACTTAAAGATGTATGTGGTGAAAAACAGTTGATTTTCAGAACTGGTGGAGATGAATTCGTAATTTTAAGTAAAAATACAACTGAACAGGAATGTGAAATCATTATTAAAAATATATTTGATCGTTGCAAAATGTATAAGCACGATTTAATCAATGTGAGCATATCTTTAGGTGCATCAGTAGCGGATAGCTTGAATAAGAGTATATATCAAGCATTAAAAGAAGCAGATGATAAGGTATATAGGCAAAAGTTGCTACAAAAAACCAGTCTTAATAGTTCTATAATGTATTCTCTGCAAATGGGTTTAGAAGCTAAGAGTTTGGAAACTGAAGAACATACAGATAGAGTATTAGAAAATTCTATTGCGATAGGAGAAAAGTTATCGCTTCCAATGTCGGTAATGGATGAGCTAACAATAGTTGCTAAGCTTCATGATATAGGGAAAATAGGAATAAATGAAGAAATATTACTTAAGAAGGGTGAGTTAACAGAAGATGAGTTTGAAGTAGTGAAAACTCATACAGAAAAGGGATATAGGATAGTAAAAGCCTCAAATCAACTAGATAATGTAGCAAAAGGTGTTTTAGCTCATCATGAGAGATGGGATGGAAATGGCTATCCGCTTAAATTAGAGGGAGAGAAAATACCACTGGTATCTAGAATTGTTAGTGTCGCAGATTCGTATGATGCTATGACGAACAATGGCATTTATAAGAAATGTTTGAATAAAGAAGAAGCAATTGAAGAATTAAAAAGATGTTCAGGGAAGCAATTTGATCCAATTATAGTTAAGGCATTTATAGAATACTTAGAAGAAATTGAGGAATAATAAAATCTATTGGGAATTTATAATAAGAGAGAAGATATTCATGATGTGAGATATAAGTAACTTAATGAAAGCTGCAATTTTTGATTACAATCCCTACGTTAAGGGATTTTTTTATGTATTCATTAAGTAATAAAGATATAAGTATGATATCATATGAAGTAATTACATTATATTGGAGGTGTGATATGAAATTTGATATTTATAAAATAGCTGATAATTACAAGCTCTCAGAAACAGAGAGACAGGTTTTGCAATACATATTAACTAATATTGATTCTGTTTTAACTAAAGGTGTAAGAGATGTTGCAACAATTAATTATACATCGGCGGCAACAATAATAAAGCTATCAAAGAAGCTAGGTTATACAGGCTATGTCGATATGATATATCGACTAAACTTCATAGTAAAAAATCATCAAAACAATCAAGAACATACCTCTGATATTACTAGCTTCATATCAGAAATTGAAAATAAGAAAATAGAAGATTTCATTTCTATGATAATTAAACATAGAGAAGATATAATTTTCATAACAGCCACTGGATTCTCTGATTCGATTGCAGATTTCTTTTGGAGAAAGATGTTAGTGCTTGGGTTTAAATGCATTAAAACAAATTCTTATGGAGTATATGACAGCAATCAAATAGGAGGCGCCTTAGTTATTGGAATATCTAAAAGTGGAGAAACGGAAAGTATAACAAAAGTGATTGATTATGCATCAAAAAATCAATTGGATATTATAACTTTTACTGGTAAGCCAGAGAATCACATGGCTAAAAAGGCAACCTTAAATTTTATGATATTGGATGATAAAGAATTAGATGATAGAAATCTTACCGCGAACTATTTTTATGCTAGGGTAATGATTGTAATGGAATATTTGCTAGATAAGGTAATGAGTAATTTATAAAATATAGATATCCAAACTAGTCATACTCATGTGGAAACTTACCGAAATTATATATATAAAGCTATCTCAAGGTTAACTAATGAGATAGCTTTTTTGTGTGTAAAGGTAAACATGTTTACTTTTGAGTCAACATGTTGCTGAAACGTTTAAAACTATTAACAATATCTATTAATAATGATATCCTATTCTCACAGGTAATTACCCAAAGAAAATTATAAAATAGTGAAGGGGAATATTTAAATGAAAGATAAGATTTTAAATAGTATGCAGAAATTTGCCAAAGCTATGATTGGACCGGTCTTATTCTTACCCATTGTAGGTATGTTGATTGCATTAACAGCAGTTTTCACCAATACAACATTTGTAAAAGAAGGCGGAGCAATTTGGGTAACAGGAAAATTCTTTAATGGAATGTTATCACCGATTATGGGGAACTTAAGCATTTTGTTTTGTGTCGGAATAGCGATGGGGATGTCAAAGAAGAAAAAAGCGGAAGCAGCATTCATTTCCATTATGTCATATATTTTGTTCCTAGGCGCGAATAGTAAGTGGCTAGAGCTATCTGGAAAAATAATTAAAGGTGATACAGCATCAGCTTTATATGGAACTGGGCAGACAATCCAACTAGGATTCCATGTGACAGATATGGGAGTGTTTCTAGGAATGATTCTAGGAGTACTAGTTGCTATAGTTCATAACAAATATATAGATAAAGAATTTAGTGGCGCTATGGCTCCATACGGTAATAGTAAGTTTGTATTCGTTATCATGATTCCTGTAGTAGCTATATTAAGTATTGGTACCACATATGTATGGCCTACAATAGCTGCTGGAATCACAGCTCTTACTGGATTTATGAGTTCTGCAGGGGCGGCTGGAGTGTTTGTTTATGGATTTTTAAATAGATTCTTAGTTCCAACAGGATTACATCATTTAATTTGGTCTCCATTCCTATATTCAGCAGTTGGTGATCAGATGATAATAAATGGCCAAAATGTAATTGGAGCGAAACCAGTTTTCTTAGCATTGCTTAATGATTCAACAATCTCTATTATGCCTGACTCAGCAAGATTTTTAACATATGGATTAGTTAAAACTTTTGGTGTAATTGGAGTTGCCTTAGCATTTTACTTCACTGCTAAAAAAGCAAAGCGTAGTAATTTAAAGGCACAATTAATACCATCAACTTTAACAGCAGTAATCGCAGGTATCACAGAACCATTAGAATTTACATTTATTTTTGCTGCACCATTACTATGGTTTGTTTATTCAGTAATTGATGGATTATTCCAAATGTTTGTATACCTATTAAATGTAAGAGTATGTGCAACCAATGGAATATTAGATTTTTTAGTAATAAACTTGCCAGCAGGTATAGGTAAAACTCATTGGCCTGTGTATATACTAGTAGGATTAGTTGAAATAGTTGTGATTTTCTTAGTATTCAAATTTATGATTGAGAAGATGAATTTAAGAACACCTGGAAGAGAAGAGAATGATACAGATGCTGTAATTGATTTAAATGAGAATGCAGCAAAAGTTAAGCAAGATATGAAATCAGAAAATAAAAATAATAGTAAAGCTAATAACGATGATGAAAAAGCATTAACAATAATTAGAGCATTAGGTGGAAAAGCAAATATAGTAACAGTAGAAAATTGTTTTTCAAGACTTAGAGTGGATGTTATAGATAGCACCTTAATTGATGAAGAAGCTTTAAAAGGAACAGGCGCAGCAGGTGTTGTGAAAAAGGGAAATAATATACAAGTTGTATATGGCCTTTCAATTAATAAAATTAGAACAATAGTAGATGAAGCATTAGACAGAGCAGAATAAAATGAAGGAGGAATTATTAAAATGAAAAAATTTAAATTAGTAATAGTAGGCGGAGGAAGCACATATACACCAGGGATTGTAAAGAGTTTACTTTCAAAGAAAGAGGATTTTAAAATATCAGAATTAAGATTATATGATATAAATGCGGAACGTCAAAATAAAGTAGGAGTGATAGTAAAGAAAGTAGTAGAAATGTTTGATCCAGAGGTAAAACTTGTTCTTACAACTGATCCAGAAGAAGGATTTAAAGATGCAGATTTTGTTTTTGCTCAAATGCGTGTTGGATTATATAAGATGAGAGAACAAGACGAAAAAATTCCACTAAAATATGATGTGGTTGGTCAAGAAACATGTGGTCCTGGAGGATTAGCATATGGATTAAGAACAATATATCCTATGGTTGAAATGATAGATTTTTGTGAAAAATATGCAAATAAAAATTATTGGATTGTTAATTATTCTAATCCAGCAGCTATTGTAGCAAAAGCTATGTATAAGTTAAGACCAAATGCAAGGATTTTAAATATATGTGATATGCCAGTTGCAATTATGAGAAATATGGCTAATATCTTAGATTGTGATAGACATGATATAGAAGCAGATTATTTTGGATTAAATCACTTTGGTTGGTTTACAAAAATTAGAGTTAGTGGTGAAGATAAAACTGAGGAGTTAAAAGCATATGTAAAGGAACATGGTTATATTCCACCGGATTCAAGAAGTGAAGTAAGACATAATGATGCATCATGGCTTCATACATTTGATAATGCTAAACATATAATGCAAATGTTCCCTAAATATCTTCCAAATACGTATATGCAATATTATCTTTTAGGAGATAGCATTGTAAAAGAAGCAGATAAAAATCATACTAGAGCTAATGAAGTAATGGAAGGAAGAGAGAAGAAGATATTTGATGCTGTAGACCAATATAATGCTACAGGAGAAATTGATCTTACACAATTCTTTACTGGAGTGCATGGAGAATTTATTGTTGAAGTTGCTATGAGCTTAGCTTTTGATTTAAGAAAGAGACACCTAGTTATGGTAGAAAATAATGGGGCAATAAAAAATTTACCTGACGATGCTATGGTAGAAGTACCTGCATATATAACTAAAGATGGACCAGAACCAGTACGTGTAGGAGAAATACCAACTTTCTATAAAGGAATAATTGAACAACAAGAAGCATCAGAAAAACTTGTAGTTGAGGCTGCTATTGAAGGCTCATATGAAAAAGCACTTATGGCATTTACTATGAACAAAACAATTCCATCTGCATTTGTAGCAAAACAGATTCTAGATGATATGATTGAAGCTAATAAAGAATATTGGCCAGAATTGAAGTAGGATAGAGAATGTTTAAAAATATATTAAAAAGGAATAAAAATAAATTATTATATGCTTTTACAGATGGAGTCAGCGTAGATATAAGTGAAGTTAAAGATGAAGTGTTTTCTCAGAAAATGATGGGCGAAGGTATTGCTATTAAACCAAGTATTAATAAAATATTTTCACCATGTGATGGGACTATTGTTACAATAATGAAGGAAAGCAAGCATGCAATAGGAATAAGAACAGAGGATGGAGTAGAAATTCTAATTCACGTGGGACTTGACACTGTAAATTTGAAAGGTGAAGGCTTTAATTTGTATTGTGAAGAAGAAAAATACGTGAAAAAAGGTGAGTTACTTTTAGAATTCGATAAAGAACTCCTAAAAGAAAAAGAAATAGAAGATATAACAATGCTTATTATTCCAAATTTAAATGGCCATGAAATTCTAAATTTTCATATCGGAGAAATTATGAAAGTTAAAGAAAGCCCTATAATTGAATATAAATAGATATTTATAGAAATAAGCTTCATTGTTATATGGAGCTTATTTTTTTAGCAAATTCTACGTTAAAGCCAGCATTTTATCTTATCACGGCATTATGGGAACGTGGAGTTAAGTGCCTAGAATAAAAAAATGAGTATTCAAGGTGAGTATAAGAATAGATAGAAGAGCAAGATAATCGTAAGAATATATTAGAAATGATATTGACAAAATAATTTATTAATATATAATGAAATTAATAAGACCCCCCTACACAGGGGGAGGGGAGGAAGAAATGAGTGAGGAAAGAAAAAAAGCATTACAATCTTTAAAAACAGCGAAGGGTCAAATAGAAGGAATAATAAAAATGATTGAAGATGATAGATATTGCATAGATGTTGCAAATCAATTGATGGCAGTTCAATCTTTAATAAAAAAAGCAGATTTAATGATTTTGCAAGGCCATTTACGTCATTGTGTAAAAGAGGCTTGCTATAACAACAATCCAGATGAGAAAATAGAAGAATTTAATAAAGTTTTAGAAAAGTTACTTTCAAAATAGAACCGATTATTAAGAGATGACAATATGAAATAAAATATAAAAGCATTATTGCATTAATTAAATATAGAGAAAAGTTGTAAATTGCTTAGTGAAGTTAAAATTAGCTTAATGTAAATTTTTAAAGTATATGCTAAATAAGTAAAGAGGTGAAGTATGAATAAAAAAGCATTTAAAATTGAAGGAATGACATGCTCAGCATGTGCAAATAGAGTTGAAAGATTTGTTAAAAAGTTAGAAGGCGTAAATAGCGCAAATGTTAACTTTGCAACAGAAACGCTGAACGTAGAGTTTGATGAAAACAAACTTAATAATGAAAATATAGAAGCAACCGTAGTTAAAGCCGGTTACGGTGTTAAGAAGAATATGAAGACTTATACTTTTAAAGTTGAAGGAATGACATGCTCGGCGTGTGCAAGTAGAGTCGAGAGAGTTACTAAAAAGCTTAAGGGGGTTCAAGATTCTGTTGTTAATTTAGCAACAGAGAAGTTGACTATAAATATAGATGAAGATGAAATTGGATATAGTGAAATTAAAGCTGCTGTAGATAAAGCAGGGTATAAGCTAATTAAGGAAGAAGAGCAAGTTGAAGAAAAGAAAAAACTAGAGGCAAGTCAATTGTTATTAAGGAGATTTATTATATCTCTAATATTTGCAATTCCGCTTTTAGTAATAACTATGGGACATATGTTAGGTATGCCTCTTCCATATATTATTGATTCTATGATGAATCCATTGAATTTTGCTGTGATTCAATTAGTATTAACAATACCTGTAATGATAGCTGGATATAAGTTCTATCTAATTGGAATAAAGAATTTATTTAAACTAAGTCCTAATATGGATTCGTTGATAGCTATAAGTACTTTAGCAGCAGTTTTATATGGAATATTTGGAATTTATAAAATACAAACAGGCGAAACTGAATATGCTATGCACTTATATTTTGAGTCAGCAGCAGTCATTTTAACTTTAATAACACTTGGAAAATATCTGGAGGCAGTTTCAAAAGGAAGAACATCACAAGCTATTAAAGCACTAATGGGGTTAGCACCTAAAACTGCAACAATAATAAGAAATAATGCTGAAATTACAATACCTATAGAAGAAGTAATTGTTGGTGATATAGTCTTAGTTAAACCAGGTGAAAAGGTACCTGTAGATGGAGAAATTATTGATGGCAGTACATCCATTGATGAGTCAATGCTTACAGGGGAAAGTATTCCTGTAGAAAAGATTGTAGGAAGTAGTGTAATTGGAGCAAGTATCAATAAAACTGGCTTTATAAAGTATAAAGCAACTAAGGTTGGAAAAGATACTGCACTTGCACAAATAGTTAGGTTAGTTGAAGAAGCACAAGGATCTAAAGCTCCAATAGCTAAACTTGCAGATGTTATATCAGCATATTTTGTGCCAATAGTTATAATGCTAGCAATAATAGCTTCAATAGGATGGTTAATTTCAGGAGAAACAACAATATTCTCTCTAACAATATTTATTGCAGTACTAGTTATAGCTTGCCCATGCGCATTAGGCCTTGCAACTCCAACTGCAATAATGGTTGGAACAGGTAAAGGCGCAGAGAATGGTGTGTTAATTAAAGGCGGTGAAGCGTTAGAAACTACTCATAGTATAAAAACTATAGTATTTGATAAAACTGGGACTATAACAGAAGGAAAACCAGTGGTTACAGATATAATAACAAATGGAATTTCGGAGGATGAGATATTAATTTTAGCTGCAAGTAGCGAAAAAGGTTCAGAGCATCCGTTAGGAGAAGCAATAGTTAAAGAAGCGAATGATAAAAACTTGGAACTTAAAGAAATTCAACAATTCAATGCAATTCCAGGACATGGAATAGAAGTTAAGATAGAAGAAAAAAATATTTTACTTGGAAATAAAAAATTAATGATAGAAAAAAATATTGATATTGCTATGTTCGCGGATGAAAGTGATAGATTAGCAGCTGAAGGTAAGACTCCTATGTATGTAGCAGTTGATAATACTTTAAGTGGAATAGTAGCTGTTGCAGATACTGTTAAGCCAAGTAGCAAAAAAGCTATAGAAGCTCTTCATAACATGGGAATAAAGGTAGCTATGATTACTGGAGATAACAAAAAAACTGCAGATGCAATAGCAAAACAAGTTGGAATTGATATAGTGCTAGCTGAAGTATTGCCTGAAGACAAGGCTAATGAAGTCAAAAAGCTTCAAGGAGAGAACATGAAGGTAGCTATGGTTGGGGATGGAATAAATGATGCACCAGCATTAGCTCAATCTAATGTTGGAATTGCAATAGGATCAGGTACTGATGTCGCAATAGAATCAGCAGATATAGTTCTTATGAAAAGCGATTTGATGGATGTTATAACAGCAATAAAACTAAGTAAAGCAACCATTAAAAATATAAAACAAAATTTATTCTGGGCATTTGGATATAACGTACTAGGTATACCAGTTGCTATGGGGATACTTCATGTATTTGGAGGTCCATTATTAAATCCTATGATAGCAGCTGCAGCAATGAGCTTAAGTTCTGTTTCAGTACTTACAAATGCATTAAGACTTAAAAATTTTAAAGCCTAATCAATAAGATATGATGATAAGCAAAAATAGAATATTAGGACATTTCTTAGGTAGTAGATAATTACATCTAGATGCTTGAAGAAAAGTATTTCAAATATCTATATTTTGATTTCTAAATTTTAATCATTAATAAACGGGAGGTAATAGATATGAAAAAGAAAATATTAATTGAAGGAATGAGTTGTGAACATTGTGTTGCTCATGTAAAGGAAGCACTAGAAAATTTGGATAAGGTAACTTCAGTTGAAGTTAGTCTTAAGGACAATTGTGCAACAGTTGAAACTGAAAATAGTAATGAAGAAATAAAAGAAGCTATTGAAGAAGAAGGCTATGATGTAGTTAAAATAGAAGAATAAGACAAATAATATTCTTTCAAAAAATCTGGTTAAACGTAAAATTTCTAAATTTAATGAATTTAAAGAATAGATTAAACAATTTTTATAGATAGTTAACAACAAGGATTTATTTTCCGTGTTGTTAACTATTTATTTTTATTAATTTGAGCTATCTGTTTAACAGTTATAGAAAAAAATAATATGCATATAAAATACTATTACTTATTAATACGTATTAAAACATCATTATAATGTATTGACATTTTTATCTTATAGCAATATTATTCAATTAGTAGAAAAATACTAAAGAATAATACTTCGATAAAATTTAAAGGGGGACAATATATGAAAAAATTTTTATTAAAAAAGTTAATAGTATTTGTGGCAATTAGCAGTATAGCGTTTGGAATTATAGGATGTAGTAGTAACACTAATAGTTCAGGCAAAAATTCAGATGTTAAGTCATCATCATTAAGTGATATAAAATCAAAAGGCAAAATTGTAGTTGGAACGAGTGCTGATTACCCACCATATGAATTTCATAAAGAAATAGATGGTAAGGATCAAATTGTAGGTATTGACGTAAGTATTGCAAAAGAAGTTGCTAAAGATTTAGGTGTAGAACTTGAAATTAAGGATATGGATTTTGATGGACTTCTTGTATCGCTTCAGGCAGGAAAGTCCGATTTAGTATTTGCTGCAATGAATCCAACTGATGAAAGAAGAGAAAATGCTGATTTTTCAGATATATACAATAAAGAGAAAAATATATTTATAGTAAGAAAAGGTGAAGCAGATTCAATAAAATCAATGGATGATTTGAAAAATAAGAAAATTGGGGTTCAAAAGGGATCAGTTCAAGAAGGCTTAGTAAAAGATAACTTACCAAGTGCGGAAGTGAAGGGATTAGGAAAAGCTACTGACTTAGTACTTGATTTAAAGAATAAAAAAGTTTATGCAATATTACTTGATTCACCAGTGGCTAAATTTAATTGTGATAAAAACAATGATATAGAATTGACTTCTGTAACTATTGAGGCGCAAGAAGATGGAGCAGCGATAGCAATGAGGAAAGGTTCGACTGAATTGCAAACAGAAATCAACAAAACAATAAAAAGATTAAAGGATGAAGGAAAAATTGATGAATTTGTTGTAGAGGCAAATAAGTTAATGGATTAGGTCCGAATAAAGTTTGATCATTTACATAATTATTGATGTAAGGAAGTTACTGATACCTTACATCAATAATTTTATATTTTAAAGGGAGATGTTTTTGCAATAGGTCAATCAGGTTCGAGAAAAAGTATCTATATAATATACTCAAATAATTGGTGAATAATATTTCTAGCAAATTACACTGTTTAATCAGAAAATATATACTTACTATTTAAGTTCAAAATAAGTTGCATAACATTATACAATACGTTATAATACGTATCAATAAGTTCGATTAAGAAAAATGTTTATTCCAAGATTAGTAGTAACGTTATTATGATACAGTTACGCAAGGTAAAAAGAGATAAATAGCTTATTAGTTGCAGTAAGTAATGTACTTATTAAAAAAGTAAAAATGCTATATGCTTATACGTTACTATTTGGGTTAATGATCTTAAGCATTTGCCAATGTAAAAAATATAAATTCGTAGAATGAGATTATAAATATATAGGAGGAATAACAATGAATATTAGGGAAATCGTAGGGAAAATTAGATCAAGTAAGGAAGATGGAATAAAGGAAGTGTTTTTAGTAGCATGTGGAGGGTCTTTAGTAGATATGTATGCATCACAATATTTTTTACAAAGTGAAGCAAGAGAATTAAGGGCTTTATCATATACAAGTAATGAATTTGTACATGCGATACCAAAATCATTAGGAAAAAGTTCGGTAGTAATAGTATGCTCACATGGTGGAAATACTCCTGAAACAGTTGAAGCGGCTAAAGTAGCCAGTGAGAAAGGTGCAGCAACTATAACATTAACACATAATAAGGATGCAGATTTAATTAAGTATGCGGATTATAATATCCTTTACGAATGGGGAAATGATACAAGCGTAGAAGATAATCCGATGGCAATAATTCTAAATATAGCAGTCGAAATATTAAATCAAACAGAAGTTTATGAAGGATATAATAAATTTATGGAAGGTTTAAAGATTGTAAATGATGTTGTAAAAAGAGGCCAAGGTTTAGTTGCAGAAAGAGCAAAGAAATATGCAGAAAAATATAAAGATGAGCCAATAACATATGTATTAGGAAGCGGGGCATCATATGGGCATGCTTATGGATTCTCAATATGTTCACTAATGGAAATGCAATGGATGAATGCATCAGCAGTGCACTCAGGGGAATACTTCCATGGACCATTTGAGGTAACTGATAAAGAAACATTATATTTATTATTAATGAATGAAGGCAGAACTAGAGAATTAGATGAAAGAGCACTTAAATTCCTAAATAAATATGGTGCAAAAGTTGAAGTCGTTGATTGCAAAGAACTTGGAATTAGTGTAATTGATAGTTCAGTAGTTGAATTCTTTAATCCTATAGTATTCTATAGCATCTTATGTGTGTATAGAGGGGAATTAGCAAAACTTAGAAACCATGATTTAGATACTAGAAGATATATGGGAAAAGTTGAATATTAAAATATTTTAGCATAGGAGAAGATATTATGGTAAAAGTTATTGGGTTAGGAGATAACGTTGTAGATAAATATGAGCATATTAGAACAATGTATCCAGGTGGAAATGCATTAAATTTTGCAGCTTATGCAAAAAAAATAGGAATAAATTCGGCATTTTTAGGTGCATTTGGATCAGATGCTGAAGCAGATCATGTTCAAAATACAATTCATGAACTTGGCTTAGATATTTCAAAGTGCAGACATTTTAATGGAGAAAATGGATGCGCAAGAGTAACTTTAGAAGATGGTGATAGAGTTTTTCTTGGAAGCAATGAAGGTGGAGTTTTAAGAGAAAATGGATTAAATCTTACGCAAGATGATTTAGAATACATTAAAACTTTTGATTTACTACATGCAGGTTTATACGGATATACGGAACCAGAGCTTGATAAAATAAGAGCATTAAGCATTCCAATATCTTTTGATTTCTCTGATGATTTTACAATTGAAGAAGTCGAAAGAATTGCGCCTAAAGTAGATTTTAGTTTCTTCTCATGTAGCCATTTAAAGACCGATGAAATGCTTAATTTAGTGATGAAAGCTCATAAGCTTGGAAGTGAAATAGTAGTAGTTACTATGGGAGAAAAAGGTGCATTATTATATGATGGAACTAAGTTCTATTCACAAGAGCCAGAGCTTGTTGAAGCTGTAGATACAATGGGAGCAGGAGATTCATTAATAACAGCATTCTTGATAAATTACATAAGCAAAATTAAAGAAAATGAATTGGATAGGGAAAATATAATTAAAGAAAGTCTAAATGAAGGTGCTATATTTTCAGCTAAAACATGTCTAGTAGAAGGCTCATTTGGATATGGTAAAAAATATTAATTAAAAGTATAGTGGCTGTTGAATAGTTATTATTTAATGAGCAATATCAAACAGCTATTTTAAGATTACTGTAATAAATCAAAGAATTGATATTATCACAACAATAGATTAATTGAAGTTTCAAAAATGTTGTGATAGTATATAGTTAATATTATAGATGTTTAAAAGGAGTCTTTATATGCTAATACAAGATAATATTATTCCTTTATATCAACAATTAGCGGATATTATACGTAATTCAATAACGAGCGGAGAATTAAAATATGGAGATAAGATTCCAACAGAAGTTGAGTTAAGTGAAAAATATAATGTTAGTAGGATAACAGTACGTGCAGCTATAAATGAATTAGTTGAGTCAGGTTTTATTATAAAAAAACAAGGAAAAGGAACATTTGTAAGTAAGCCAAAAGTTCAGAGGAAAATTGAATATTTATCTAGTTTTACTGCTGCCTGTGAGGCCAGTGGCTTAAAAGTAACTAATGAAATCATTAAAAGAGAGGTAATGGAGCCCAAAATAGAAGACAAGAAAGCTCTAGAACTAGATGATGATGATAAGTTAATATATATTCAAAGAGTTAGATTTGCAGGTGGAGATCCATTAATGCTAGAAAATAATTATTTTTCTTTTAAAAGGTTTAATTTTTTACTAACAGAAGATTTAAGTGGTTCACTATATGAATTATTAAGAGATAAATATGATATAAATCCATCTGATTCGCCTAACTCAGGAAATGATCATACCACAATAGAAATTGCAAAAGCTATGGATGAAGAGGCTGCGCTATTGATGGTGCAAAAGGGTGAACCTTTGTTTTATATAAAGACTGTTATTTATGATGATAAGAATAGACCGGTACATATAGGAAAACAGTACGTTATAGGCGAAAGATATAAATTCGTAATATCATAGTATATAAATTCTTAAATGTAAAATATTGAGAAGTACTAGATACCTAAAGTTATAGATAAAAACCGAAAGAAAGGTCATGCATTTGTTCCAGGTTGCTGGAGTATTTAGCTGTGAATTTCCAATAGCAAAAATTGCACCATTCCTGCATGCTCCCGAGGCAAGCTCGTGACAAGCAAAAATGGAACAACTTCTACTAAGGGAAATATCTACAGCTAAATGCTCAATGCAACACTTCCACAAAAGTATGACCTTTCTTTCTGGTATATACTACAATTAAAATTATATGTTTGGGTTTGGGTTAGATATCTAGGCGCGAAATAATTAGAAATAAATATGGTGGATTGTGCTCTTAGAACACTTAAGCAAAATCTTCAAAGGACCGAAACAAACGCATATTCCCTTTCGAAGGTTTAGCAGTAAACTTAAAATTTCTTCATATTGTAAGTATTTTTATATTTCACCTAGTTCGCAACACCTATAATTTGAGATACTTTATTAAATGCATAGTCCATTGCACTTTCTAAATTTGAATTATTTTTTCCTGCTCCTTGAGCTTGGAAAGGACTTCCGCCGCCTTTTCCATCGATAAGAGATATAGCATCTTTTAAAAGTTCATTCATTTTGATATCTTTAATGTCTTTAGAACAAGCAAATAATAGATTTACTTTTTCATCAGATTTTACTGCCATTAGAGCTATTGTGTTCTCATTTTCGATAAGCTTAGAAGTAAGGTTATTCACATACTTTAGGTTTTCACCATCAAATATTTGTTTAATTACTTTAACATTATTTATTTTAGCTGCATTTTCAAGAATTTCCTTAACTTGATATTTAGCTAGTAGAATGTTAAGATTTTTATTTGTTTCATTAGCTTCACGAAGATTTTGATTTAAGTTCTTTATACCATTTATAGCTTCATTTTCATTACAACTTAAATATCTGCATATAGAAGTTTGAAATTCATCTTTCTTAAATGAATCAGAAATAGCACGTTCGCCAGCTAGAAACTCTATTCTTGTTCCCTCTTTATGTTTCTCAAATTTTTTTATTTTAATAAGTCTTAAGTCAAGAGTAGATGTAGGGTGGAGTCCGCAGCAAGCATTAATATCAAAATCTCCTATTTTTACGATTCTAATATCCTCTTCAGTATTTGGAAGAGCACGTCTAAGAGATAACTTTTTAAGTTCGGCTTTAGTTGGAACAAAAGATTCTACAGGTAGGGCATCCCCTATAACTTTATTAGCAAGTCTTTCTGCTTCTCTAACTTGTTCTTCAGTTAAGACACCATAAATATCTACTGTGCTTATATCAGAACCTAGGTGAATAGCAAAAGTATTAGCGTTAAAAAGGTTGAAGAAAGATCCTGATAAAACATGTTGACCTAAATGCTGATGCATACCATCTTGTCTTCTATCCCAATCAATTGAACATTTAACCTTATGTATCTTGAGTGGTTTCTTTTCAACCACATGATAAACAATTTCCTCTTTTTCGTATACATCAATAACTTTTTGATCTTCTAGAGTTCCAATATCACAGCTTTGTCCGCCACCTCCTGGGAAAAATGCTGTTTTATCCAATATAACATGAAATTTATTATCAATTTCTTTTATATCAATAATTTCAGCAGTAAATTCTTTAAGGTATCGATTATCATAATATAATTTTTCCATATGTAAATTAGCCTCCTAAAATATAATAATATCTAAGGCTCAGCTATAAATAATTTTTATAGTTTGTTTAACCTGAGTCTAAGAAAAGTTCAATAATATCATTATAGCAGATAGTTCATTAATATTGCATTTTTAAGAATCAAGAAATAGGTACAAAATTTCCTTAAAAATTATTATTACCCTATAGTAGAAGTTTTTTACGGGATAAAAGAGTTAAGCCCTACAAATAATATTAGTGACTTTAGGTGTACAAAAAGATATATATCTTTTATGTCTTGATATTTAGAAGAGGTGATTAATATGAATGTAGTGTTTTATCTGATATTTAATTTTATATTTTATTCATTTATAGGGTGGATATTAGAGGAAGGTTATAGTTTTTCAACTACAAAAAAGTTTCAAGAGGATGGTTTCTTAGTAGGACCATTTAAGCCGATGTACGGAATGGCAGTTATGTTTCTTATAATATGCAATGAACTGTTAGAGATTTCTGGAATTCCATTAATATTATTATGTTTCTTAATACCAACGACAGTAGAATATATAAGTGGGTATATACTTAAGCACTCTTTTAACAAAGTATACTGGGATTATTCTGAATTTAGGTATAATATTCATGGATTTGTCACTCTTAGATTCTCTATATATTGGATGGTGCTTAGCCTTATTGGCCTTTATTATTTGCAACCCAGTTTATATGAGTTATATATGGAGAATATGAAAATTATTAATATCTTTGTAGTTTTAGGAGGCTCTATATTATTAATAGACCTATATATAACTGTAAAGAAATTAGAATATGAGAAGCTTAGAATGATACAGTAATTTTATTGAAAAAATAATAGAAATCATATTTTTATAAAAATAGATATAAATATTATTTGAGTAATATTTATATCTACCTAAATTATATAATTTATTATTTTAAATTATATAGAGAAGCTAACTTATCAAAAGCAGGCAAAGATTTTTCTATTTTCTCATATGAAGTGCAATAAGCTAATCTTACGTGTCCAGGGCATCCAAACGAAGAGCCTGGAACAAGTAATAAATTAAATTGTTTTGCATCTTCGCAGAATTTTTTATCATCATCGATTGGTGATTTTGGAAATAAGTAAAATGCACCTTGTGGTTTAACACAAGTGAAACCAAGAGATATCAAATGATTATATAAAAGATCACGATTTTTCTTATAAATATTTACATCCACTTCAGCATCTAAGGATTTTGCAATTACCCTCTGGAATAAAGATGGAGCATTTACAAATCCTAAAATTCTAGTTGCAATATTTAGTGAAGCCATCATATCTGTAAAATCAGCCATAGATGAGTTAGCAACTACATAACCAATACGTTCACCAGGCAAAGATAAAGATTTACTATAAGAGTACCCAATGAAAGTATTATCATAATATTTTAAAATACAAGGGACTTCAATATCATCATAAACAATTTCTCTGTATGGTTCATCAGAGATCAAATATATTGATGTATTAAATTCTTCTTGCTTATTATTAAGTAACGTTGCTAAGTGTTTTATTATTTTCTCTGAGTAAATAACACCGGTAGGATTATTTGGGTTGTTTATTATTAAAGCTTTTGTTCTAGGAGTAATAACCTCACTTAAAGCCTTTAAGTCAGGCTCAAAAGTTTCAATGTTAGTAGGACAAGTCACTAGTTTACCATCAAAATTTTTTACATAGTTCCCATATTCTCCAAAGTAAGGAGAAAAAGTAATAACTTCGTCATCTGGATTTAATATAGATTTTAGGATTATATTTAATCCGCCTGCAGCCCCACAAGTCATAACAATATTATCTTTAGAAAGTGTTAAATTATGTTTTCTGTTTATAAAATTACTTATATTTGTTCTAACATCATCATAGCCAGAATTGTTCATATAACCATGTACTAAATTTGGTGTTTCTTCATTCAAAATTTCAAAGATAACTTCCTTTACTTTACTTGGAGGTTCAACATTTGGATTCCCTATACTATAATCGAAAACATTTTCTTCTCCATATATTTCTGATAATCTTTTTCCTTCTTCAAACATAGCTCTTATAATGGAATTATTTGCAACAAGAGATTTCATTTTATTTGATATCATTTCTAGCCCCCCGATTTATATTTAAATTTTATTATAATTTTTGAAAGTACATTCAATTTGATTGATATATATAGTTTATCACATTTTGTAATAATAATTAATAACACAGTGATTTATTTAGGAATATATTACAATTAAATTTACATAATTTTAGTTTTAATTTGGAACTCAACTTGTAAGATTTATGTATATATTGCAAAAATAAACCTTCATCATAATTCTAAAAATATTAAAAAGGTTTTACCCAAAATTATGAATTGTGCATTGTGAATTACAATATATATAAATTTATTTTTAAAATATAATATGTATCTTAGTGAGCGCTTAGAAATTATATTATATATTTCAATATTAATTTAAGTTTAGTGAAGCTTAAAATAACGTGAAACTTTAATTAATGTGGTTGAAAATAAAAAAATCGCATGATATGCTAATATGTGTACAAAAAAGTAGAAATTTTACATTAGGTATTGAGATATGGTAGAACGGTTTCAGTGGATAATAGTTATTATAGATTAATATAACACTATATTAATTATCTAATAATGTCAGAGAAGCTTTTAGATATTAGGTAATTATAGTCGTTAAAAATCAAAGTATATATGATTTTAATAAAATTAAGTATAAGTATTAATTAGATGACAAAGTAGAAAGAAGGGGTGTTTTAAATGAACGAAGACAAAAAAATTAGTTTATTACAGTCTGTTGGAGTGAAAATTTTCTCTGGATATTTCATAATGGCATTAGTTGGAATTGGGATAGGAATAGGGATAAAAACTAGTACGACACTTACGGCTATAGCTGTAGGAATTGCCGTTATATTAGGGGGCGCATTTGTAGTTACAACATTAGGTAAAATAATTACACCACTACATGAAATAAAGAAGTTAGCAGAAAGAATGAGCGAATATGATATTTCAACTAATATTACAATTACAAGAAAAGATGAATTTGGATTTATAGGACAAGCTTTAAATAAAGCTCAGGATAATTTAAGGCATATGATAGAAGTGTGTGCAGATAACGCAACAAATGTGTCCGCTTTAAGTGAAGAAGCATCTGCGGTTGTTCAAGAAATATCAACTAGTTTGGAAAATATAAATCTAGAGTTTGAAAAAATCGATTCAAAAACACAAGATAATAGTAGCAATGTTGAAGAAGTATATGCATCAATTCAACAAGTAAATGCCAATATGGAAGAATTAGAAGCACAAGCGGAAAAAGGTAATGATAATTCAAATGGTATAAAGGAAAGAGCTAAGGCTGTAGAAAAAAATAGCAGAAGAGCAATTGAAAATACAGCACTTGTATATAACCAAAAGGAAGAACATATAAAGAAAGCAATAGAAGAATCAAAGGTAGTAGAAGAGATAAAAGTAATGGCGGACTCAATAGCTAGTATAGCAGAGCAAACTAATTTGTTAGCATTGAATGCAGCAATCGAGGCTGCTAGAGCGGGTGAATCAGGTAAGGGGTTTGCAGTTGTTGCGGAGGAAGTGAGAAAGCTTGCAGAGGAGTCAGCATCATCTGTAATTACTATACAAAATACTATAGAAAGAGTAGAAAAAGCATTTAATAATCTTTCAGAGAATAGTAAAGAAATAATTGGCTTTATTAAAACTAATGTAAAAGAAGATTTAGAAGGATACGGAAGTATCGCTTTACAATATACTAAAGATGGTGAGTTTGTAAGTGCAATGTCTAAAAAAATAGCCGAGATGTCTGAACATGTAAATGCATCAATTGAACAGGTTAGTGCAGCTATATCAAATACTGCAAAAAATTCTGAGGAGGTTTCCGGTAGTACACATAGCATACAACAGGGAATAGACGATACATCAACTGCTATGAAACAAGTAGTTGAAACAATAAGTAAGGAAGCTATTAAGGCAGAAGAACTAAGCAGTATTATTTCAAAGTTCAAACTATAGGATATATAATATAATGCACAATGAACAATTAGTATAAGATTGTCATTGTGCATTAAAATTTTACTTTATATTAAGATTTCCACTTTCAGTAGTAATATTTATAAGAGAACTTTCATCGCCGGAAGATAATTTATCGTTAGGAGAATTTAAGCTTCCAGATTTCGTTTCGTAGTTTATTTTATAGCCTGAGCCTTCTGGTATAGATAAGTGTATGGATCCAGAATGAGAGCTTAAAGACATATTGTTCAAGGAATTAATCATTCTCAAATTGATATCTCCAGATAAAGTATTTCCATTTATACTTCCTAAGTTACCATTTCCAATAATATCACCAGAAGAAGAAGATAGTTTGGTTTCAGTTGATGTTTCTATGTTATCAAAGGTTATATTTCCGTTGGAACTATTTAAGTCTAAATAATTTAAAAATGAATCTGAAAGAGCTATAGATCCACTAGTAGATGAAAGATTAAGTGTATTTAATGATAAGCTAGAAATATTTATATCGCCGCTGCTTGTGGTTATTTTTAAAGTGCTCTTATCTTTAAAATTATAAGGTATACTTACTGAAATACTTGCGTCACTGGGAGTATCATATCTAGCGTTGAAAGCTAATCTATTACCACTTTGAATTTCATACAAGTCATTAGAAATATTATTGTTGCTTTTGATTTGAATTTTTAAATCATCACCATCATAATCAACGACTTTAATATCTTGCGAGTTTAAGCTGAAGTCGATCTCATTGACATTATCATTTAGGACATAATCTTTAGACAGATATGAAGTATTAAAATCCAAGTTGAAATTGTTAAAATTCAAATTATGTTCCAAGGCACTGGGGCTTAGATGAAGTTCATCGGCGTAGTTAGAAAGTTTGTAGCCACTTTGAACTAGAGCAATGCATCCAGAAGTATAAAATGTAATGGATAGAAGTAATAGTATTAACATAAATATCTTCATATTAGAAGAAATGAATTTCTTTTTCATAGCGACTCCCCACCTTTAAACTTTAAGAACTTATATGTTTTAGCCAAAATTAATATGAGAAATTTGCAGAGATAGAAAAATATAATCATTAAAAGCAGTGATAATGAGAGTGAACCTAAAGAAAATAGTACTATTACCGGGTATGGAAAATTCGAGACAAATGCTGGAATATTAGGTAGCGTAAAAAAGTTTGTAAAAGTTCCACCAATTAGTACTCCAATACTAGCGATAAAAATACTTATTGCTATTCCCAAGAGTCCGATAAAGCAGCCAATAACACCAGTTATAACTGGAAAGAATATTACTAAAGATAAGATTACAATAAAAAATTTTAAGATAATATTTATATTGAAGTTAGAAATCTTATTTTTAGATTTATTATTAAAAATACTCATTATTTGACGCATATTAAAATTAAATTCTGAGATGAAGGAAATATGATTACTGCGTTTAAAGTTATTCTCATTATTGATATTATATTTTGATTCTTTTAATTCAGCACATTTATAATTGCTTTTTTGAATATCAAGTGATATATTTTCATTATGAAGGTCATAAAAACAATCATTTGAAGCATAAGAATTATTAGACTTAAAATCATTAAAGTTGGAATCAGTTTTTAAATCGTTCTTGTTTTCTGAATAGATATTACTGAACTTTTTATCAGTTTTAAAATTGTGACATGCATTGATATGTTTATTATCAGTGCTCACATCAGTGGCATCTATGTTAGAAATCTCGTCGCTAGTTTCAGTGCTAGCATTATTAGTTAAATTATCTAAGGTAATGGTAATATGCAAATGTTCATTTCTAAGTTTATTAACTATTAAATTAGGATCACCTAATTCCTTTGCTATATCGTCTTCTGTTCTTCCAACAGTTAATCTAGTTTTAAAGTAATTTTCATAATAAGAAATAATATCTTGCAGCTTTATTTCAGGAAAGTCTTTTAAACCATCCATTAAAATGTTGAAAAATTCATTTTGGGTCATTACAATAAATCTCCTTTTACCTAACTTCAGAATATATTTCCTGATTAAAAGTATATGATAGGAATGAAAAGATCACAAGATATTACTTTATACTTTAATGTTTTATTAAGGTGTTGTAACTTAGAAATTAACAAAGTATTAAGAAATTCTTAAGTATGCCCATAGTATTTTATTGGTAGTGCTATTATTATCCACATAAATATGATTAATTATAAAATCGAATTTCGTAATTATACGCGTCAACAAGAAGTTTTGTGAATAAACTTGTGGACAAACTTAAATGATATAAAATAAAACTAAGGCTTAGCCTTGTAAATATAAGGCTTGTTTATACTGTGGATAATAGTATAAAATCTGTGGATAACTTAATTGTCAAATATGATATTCAATTAGTTCTTTATGAATGTTTTAGAATTAATTATGGACTTGATTTCAATAAATATGGAGATAATTGATTATAGAGAGAGAAATTTGTAGAAAGTCTTTCCTAACAATTTTTCGTTGAGAAATTTAATGATATGTATTTATAAACAATATGCACATATTTGTGGATAAAAACTGTGGATATTGTGGATAAATAAAATTTAACTTTAAGAAATACGAGAAAGTAGTATAATATAAATAGTAATTAATGGAATTTAACATATTGTATGAAGATAAGTGATTTATTTTAAAAATATTATAATTATAAGTATATATGCGAAAGATAATTTTAATTTAGAAAATTTTTAATAGAGGTTTAATTTATAGGAAAGTATAACTATAAAGACAATAAAAGAAAAATGTATAACTAGAGAAATTTATTATAAAAATCTAACCGATAGTTAATGGGGAGGGGATAAAAATTATGACCAATAAAGATGTTAAATATATTCCTCAAATAAAGGGTACGCTTAGGAATCATGTAATTGAGGTTCCAGCAGTTATAAGAAATTGTGGTGGAATTAAAATTTTTGGGAAGAGAATAAAATCATTGCTATTTAGTACAGATGTAGCATTAATAAGAAATAGCAATGCTGATGCAATTATTGCGGTATATCCATTTACACCACAGCCTGTAATAACACAGGCACTTGTTATGGCAGCTGATGTTCCGGTTTTTTGTGGCGTAGGTGGAGGAATAACACAAGGAAAAAGAGTTGTGAATTTAGCTATGGATGCAGAATTTAAAGGTGCTATGGGAGTTGTTGTAAATGCACCTACGAGTAATGAAATTGTTAATAAGATTAGGTCAACAATAGATATACCAGTAATAGTAACGGTCATTTCTGAAGATGAAGATGTTACTAAAAGGATTGAAGCTGGAGCTACAATACTTAATGTTTCAGGTGGAAGAAATACCGCTAATATAGTCAGAAATATCAGAAAGAGATTTCCAGAGTTTCCTATAATAGCAACTGGAGGACCAACTGAAGAGTCAATTAAAGAGACAATTCAAGCTGGAGCAAATGCTATAACTTTTACGCCACCAACATCAGCAAGTATTATGGGAGATCTTATGGATGAGTATAGGAAAGAATAAGAACTTAATAAGCTTGGGTTTTATACCATTAATTTAAAGTTAAAAAAGTATTGCTTTAAGTTTAATTTATGGTATCATATTTGTAACAGTTTAATAAAATGATATTGTGCAGATAATGATTTATAATGTCATTAATATTAAAATATTAATGAATTCTAATAATATAATATATAACATGACCTGGGGTAGAGGTGCTGCAATAAATAGTAGGTATGAGGAGTTGGCAAACGTTGATTTATACTAAAAGGTATTACAGCCGAAGAAAATAGATTATTATGCGATAATCTTTTTCTGGGTATTCATAGAATATGTGAATAACTGTCACGAAGAGTGTTGAGCTACAAGGTACTTTTTTCAGTTATAAATTAACAGTTTGAAAAGAATAATAATGATTTTGTTAGTATAGACGTTCAAATTCATTTATTAATCTTTTGCGAAGAATTGATAATTAATGAAAATATTGTGCATAAATTTAGCGTAAAGATCTACCACTCGTCACAGATACACTCTGTGGCGTTTGTTTTTTATTATAATTATTAGTTAATACAACAGCAATAATCCGGAGGCAATGCAAAAAACGGATATTTTTTATTGAAATTGGTGTTGTGATTTATTTTAATCAATGAAGCAATAGCTAATAAAATATAATTTGGGGGTTAATCAAATGAAGTTGTTTGGAACAATGAAAGTAGAAGACAATCAATTAATGATTGGAGGCATCAGTGCTAAAAATTTAGTGAGAGAATATGGGAGTCCGTTATATGTATTTGATGAAGATTTAATAAGAGAATACTGTAGGGATTATAGAAAATATTTCAAGTGCGAAGAGAATAATAATAGAGTAGCTTTTGCAGGAAAAGCATTTTTGACACTTCAAATGTGTAAATTATTGAAGGAAGAGAATATGTGTCTTGATGTTGTATCTGGGGGGGAATTATACACTGCATATAAGTCTGAATTTCCACTTGAAAAAGTTATGTTCCATGGAAATAATAAGACTCTATCTGAGATTGAACTTGGCGTAAGACTAGGTGTAGGTAATTTTGTAGTAGATAATTATTACGAAATAGACGCATTAAATGATATAGCTAAAGAATATAATAAGGTACAAAATATTTATTTAAGAATAACACCAGGTATTGAAGCGCATACTCATGATTATATAAAGACTGGACAAATAGATTCAAAATTTGGCTTTGCTCCAGTTGGTACTGTAATAGAAGATGCTATTAAAAAAGCTATAAGTTTAGAGAATATAAATCTTGCAGGAATACATTGTCATATAGGTTCGCAAATATTTGACTTAGAGCCATATGAAGATGCTGTTGAAATAATGTTAGAACTTGTGAGAAATACAAAGGAAAACCTAGGTTACCTAATAAACGAAGTAGATTTTGGCGGAGGTTTTGGTATATATTATACCGAGGGAGACGAACCAAGAAGTACTGAAGAATATTGCAGCACAATAATTAATAAAGTTGATGAAGTGTGTGCGAGAACAGGTCAAGAAAGGCCAATTCTTACAATAGAGCCAGGAAGAAGTATTGTAGCTAATGCAGGAACAACTTTATATACTGTAGGATCAGTCAAGGAAATTCCGAGTGTTAGAAAATATGTATCAGTAGACGGTGGAATGACTGATAATATAAGACCGGCTCTTTATAATGCAGAATATGAATGTATTCTTGCAAGTGGAGTTGAAGGAGATAGAGAAGAAACAGTTACAATATCAGGAAAATGTTGTGAATCGGGAGATATATTATTAGAAAATATTAAAATTCCAGAAGTTAAAAGCGGAGATATTCTAGCAATAATGACTACAGGAGCATATGGTTATTCTATGTCAAGCAATTATAATAGAATACCAAAGCCAGCGGTTGTAATGGTTAAAGATAATGAAACAAGACTTATTTGCAAAAGAGAATCTTATGATGATCTATTAAAGAATGATGTTGAATAGATATAAGTATTTGAATATGTTTAAGTAAGAATTTAAATTATATAGATTTCCTAAAAGGATTATGCACTAATTTTTAAGATTGGTGCATATTTTTGTTATAAAATTAACATCTTATAAATATTTTAGATAGTAAAATATGTTATACTAATATAGCATATTAAAATATGCACATTAGAAAAAAGCGCGAAGCGCAACCAAGATCATTTTAATTTAGAAAAAAGCGCGAAGCGCAACCAAGATCATTTTAATTAGAAAAAAGCGCGAAGCGCGATCAAGAACTTTTTAAGTGAAATGATTTATATAATTAAGGATTATGAAAAATGGGGTATTAATGAAAAATTATGTGTAATTTGGGATATGGAGGTAATATTGTGGCAGAAAATAACGAAGATGAAATTGTAGCAGATAAAAAAGAAAAAAAGAAGTCCATATTAAATGAATGGATAATTGATATTGCAGTTGTTCTTTGCATAGCACTTCTTGTATGGAATTTTGTGGGATACGGTGTTTGGATTACAAGCGGATCTATGATTCCAACATTAGAAGTTAAAGACAGATTGCTAGTGACTAGAGTACATAATCCTAAAAATTTAAAAGAAGGAGATATTGTATTATTTAAAAATGACGAATTTAAAGGGGAAATTTTAATAAAAAGATTAATAGGACTTCCAGGAGATGTTATAGAAATTAAAAATGGTGTTGTTTATAGAAACGGTCAGGAGCTCAAGGAAGACTATGTGAAAAATAATGAGATATACAATGGAAGTTTTAAAGTACCAGATAATAAGTATTTCTTCTTAGGTGATAATAGAGCTAACTCAGATGATTCTAGGTATTGGAAGGATCCTTATGTTGATGAATCATATATAGAAGGAAAGGCTCAAGTAAAGTATTATCCCATAAAAGATTTTGAAATATTAAAGTAATATGAGTTAAATTTTTTATAAAGTGTGAATACTACTTAGTATGTGGTATAAGATAAACGAATCTTGCAAAAGGGAGAACATTTAATGAATGAAAATGATTATGTAATGGAATCAAAGGACATAGATTTAAATTGTTCTGATAACATCACTAATAAGTCAGATAACGATTTTCTAAAGAAAAAATTAGACAAAAAAGAGAATAAAGAATTGCTATCTAATAAAAATATTATAGGAAGTTTTTCGTTTGAAAGCACTTTCTTTAGAGAGTGGATAATTCCTATAATAGCAGCTATAGGAATGGCTTTTTTAATAAATAAATTTTTGATTTACACCGTATATATACCTAGTGAATCAATGGTTCCTACTTTAAATATTGGCGATAAATTAATAGTAACTAGAATTTATGACACTAGTAGGATTAATAGAGGAGATATAGCAGTATTCTATTCAAAGGAACTTGATGAGGTTCTTATAAAAAGAGTTATAGGTCTTCCGGGAGATCACATTGAAATACACAGCGGTACTGTTACTGTAAATGGATCAGATATTAAAGAAGATTATGTAAAAAATAATGAAAATTTTGATGGGGTTTTCGATGTGCCTGAAAATAAGTTTTTCTTTTTAGGAGATAATAGGAGCCGATCAAATGATGCAAGAAGATGGATTAATCCATATATAGATGCCTCAAATATAGAAGGAAGAGCTGTATTAAAATTCTATCCATTTAAAGATTTTGGAAGCTTAAATTAATAGTAAGACTTAAGAATATAATATGGTGCAAGATAGACTAGCAAGCTCACTTGTTATTTTTTAGTGATTACTAAGAGTTATTGGTGATATTTTCATAGATATACTGTATAATTTAGGTGATTAGAGGAAAACTTACTTGCGTTCGCTCTCTAAGTAAGCTATTCACTATTCTTGGAATTAATTTATACTGTGAAAAGAGGATGCTAAGTGAGTGAAAAGTATATAATAGATAGAGTAGAAGGAAATTATGTTATAATTGAAAAGGAAAATGGGGATATAGATAAAATATCTATTAGGAATGTTACAGGGGATTTTAAAGAAGGAGATATTTTAATTAATATAGATAATAAATATTTTAAAGTAGATAAAAAGTCCACAGAAATTCGCAAAAAACAAATAGATAATAAGATGAAAGATATGTGGGAAGAATGAGCTGATTTATGAATATTAATAAAATATAAATTTAAAATCAATTCAGATATAATTAAGTTTGATATTTAGCCTAACTTGTAACAAAGGTGAAAAGGTAAATGAAATGCTATATTGTCTGAAATTGTGTTACTTATATAGGAAATTGATGAATATAAAAGTAGTACAGTATTGGACATAATGATTAATAAATATAATGGGAAGGTGATTAGATGCAGAATAATAATAATGGTAATAAAAAGAATAACAAAAATAAGAATTCTTTTACTATAGCAATTACTTATTTTTTAATAGCTTTTGCATTTTTGATGGCGTTTAATTATGCAAGAGAAGAAGCTACAACAAAAGAGATTACTTATAACGAATTTCTAAGATTGCTTGATAATAAAGAGATCTCTAAAGTTACTATAACTACAGAAAACTTATTAATAACGCCAAGTGAAGATAATGAAGAGTACAAAGGAAAAACTTTGTATACAGCAAATGTAAAGGATGAAACATTAATAACTAAGCTTAATGCAGCTGGTATTGATTTTACAGGTAAAAATCCTAAAGAATCACCAATGATGAATATTCTCCTTACTTGGATATTGCCTATGGTTCTTATATTCTTCATGTGGAGATTTTTATTCTCTAAGATGGGCGGAGGCGGAGGCGGTGTCATGGGCATCGGTAAAAATAACGCTAAGGTCTACATGGAAAGTGAAATAAAAGTGACTTTTGATGATGTGGCAGGTCAGGAAGAAGCTAAAGAATCCTTAAAAGAAGTAATAGATTTCTTAAATGCGCCAGCTAAATATACTGAAATTGGAGCTAAATTACCTAAAGGTGTTTTACTTGTAGGACCTCCGGGAACAGGAAAGACTCTTATTGCAAAAGCAGTTGCAGGAGAAGCAAGAGTCCCATTTTTCTCGCTTTCAGGTTCAAGTTTTGTTGAAATGTTCGTTGGAGTTGGAGCATCAAGAGTAAGAGAATTATTCAAAGATGCAGTAGCTAAAGCTCCATGTATTATTTTTATAGATGAAATTGATGCAATTGGTAAGAGCAGAGATAATCAAATGCAAAGTAACGATGAAAGAGAACAAACTTTAAATCAATTACTTTCTGAAATGGATGGATTTGATTCATCTAAAGGTGTAGTTTTACTTGGAGCTACAAATAGACCAGAAATACTTGATAAGGCTCTTTTAAGACCAGGTAGATTTGATAGAAGAGTTATAGTTGATAGGCCAGACTTTAAAGGAAGAGAAGCTATACTTCATGTTCATGCAAAGAATGTAATGCTAGGACCTGATGTGGATTTAGCTGAAATAGCTAAGAGTACTCCAGGTGCTGTAGGGGCCGATCTTGCGAATATCATTAATGAAGGTGCTTTAAGAGCTGTAAGAAGAAGAAGAAAAACAGTTCTTCAAGAGGACTTAAGAGAAGCCGTTGAGGTTATAATTGCAGGTAAAGAAAAGAAAGATAGAATTCTATCACCTAAGGAAAGAGAAGTTGTTGCATTCCATGAAGTTGGGCATGCACTTGTTGCAGCGATGCTTAAAGGAGCAGATCCTGTACATAAAATAACAATAGTACCTAGAACTATGGGAGCATTAGGTTATACTATGCAATTACCAGAAGAAGAAAAATATTTGACATCTAGAGAAGAATTAATAAATCAAATTACTGTAATGCTTGGTGGTAGATCTGCTGAAGAGGAAGTATTTGATTTAGTTTCTACAGGAGCTTCAAATGATATAGAAAGAGCTACTCAACAGGCTAGAAGCATGGTTTCTATTTACGGAATGAGTGATAGATTTGATATGATGGCTTTAGAATCAGTGCAAAATAGATATCTAGATGGTAGAGCTGTCAGAAACTGTAGTGAAGAGACTTCTACTATTTTAGATGAAGAAACACTAAGAATAATAAAGCATGCTCATGCAAATGCTAGACAGATTCTTAGAGATAATAGAGATTTATTAGATAAAATTTCGGAAGTACTTTTAGAGAAAGAAACAATATTTGGAGAAGAATTCTTTGATTTAGTCTATGAAAAATATCCTGAAATGAAGGAAGAAAAAGAAAAGGAAAAATCAGAGAACGAAAAGAGAGTAAAAGAGTTAGCAGAAAGAAGAGCTAAAAAGCATGCTTTAGATATTGTTATAGATGATAAGTCTGAAAAGTCACAAAGAGATTTTCAAGATTTAGCGAAATCAGAATTAATAGCAAGTAATCAAACATCTATAATTATGGAAAGTGACGCTAAGGCAGAGGGCGCAGCTGAAAATATTAATGATGATAGATTTATATCTAAAGAAGAGGAAACTGCTAAAAAGGATTCTGAAACTGATAATATTTAAAGAAACAAGTTGACATTAATGGCAGGTTTCAAGTGATAAGTTAATGAAGAAAAGCCATCGGCTCTTCATAAGATAATACTTTTAGAAATAGAGAACTATAAAAATGTAAATATAGTATTTAATGCACAGTGGAGGAATGAAACCTAAAAAGAGTTTTTAGCCATACATTGTGCATTTTATAGTTTAAATGTATAATTAACAATACAAAATTCATGGAATTTGTGTGAAAATATTGGCATAAGGGTATAATAATATTTCACAGGAAGAAATAAAAGATTAGTTATTGGTAGTTAATCACCCTATATAATACTTCAAGGTGATGAATTAACTGCCTATTGATCTAAGGGGGTCACAATATTGAGCAAACAAGTAGATTTTATAAGAGAAGAGGAAAAGCTAAGTGAAATTTTAGAAATTCTAAATAAAGAAATTTTAAAGTATTTAGAAAAAAGAAAGAATGTCACAAGCTATATCCTTGAGGCTAGAAAAAAATACGTTGAGGAATATAAAGATGATGAAGACCAGATTATAGATTATTTTGATCATGAAAATTATGTGAAGGAAGAAGCTTATAGAACAATTGACAAAAGGCTTATGGAATATACAAAGCTTAAGGAAATACCTTATTTCGGAAAGGTTTCGTTTAAAGAAGGAGAAGACATTCCAGAAGATATGTATGTGGGTAGATATGGATTGACGCTTGAAAATAGTTTTGAACCATTAATTGTTGATTGGAGAGCACCTATTGCATCACTTTTTTATAAAGGAACTCTTGGTAAATCAAGTTATAATCCACCTTCAGGAGAAATAGAAGTAGACATATTATCAAGAAAGCAACTTGTAATTAAGAAAGGTCAGTTAAAGGGAGTATTTGATTCAGCCATAGATGTTAAAGATGAAATACTACAAATGGTTTTAACGGATAATTCATCAGATAAATTAAAAGATATAGTAATGACTATTCAAAAGGAACAAGATGAGATTATAAGAGAGGATAGAAATAAAATAGTTGTTGTAAATGGGGTTGCTGGTTCTGGAAAGACAACTATCGCACTTCATAGAATATCATATTTACTATACAATTTTAGAAAACAATTTGGAGATAAGGTATTAATCTTTGGACCTAATGACATTTTTATGGATTATATAGCTCAAGTACTGCCTTCGCTTGGAGAAAGTAATATTAAACAAACAACCTTTGAAAATTTTGCAAAGAAAGAAATTAATTTAAAATATGAAAATGTAAAGAGTTTCGGTAGCTATATTGAAGATGCTATGAACGGAAAAGATGATACTTTAGAAGAATATAGATATAAGAGCTCTAAGGCATTTGTTGATTTATTAAATTCTAATTTAGAAATTTTAAATAAAGAATATTTTAAGATACAACCAATTAGATTTAAGAAAGAAGAGATTGTTACAGCTAAAGAGATAGAGGAACTATTTACAAATTATTATAAGGATATGCCTTTGTTTAGAAGAAGTGAGAAAATAAAAAGAATATTAATATCTAAAATAAAAGATAAGAGAGATGAAGAAGTTTATAAGATAAATGCTGAGTTTAAAGAAAAGATTAGCAGCTTATCAGAGAATGAACTTGAAATAGAAAAAAATAATCTAGAATATTTAAAAAGAATTAAGATAAGAGAAATTGTAAGAGCGGTTATGAAATCTCGTGATGAATTAGATACTTGGATTAAGTACGAACCAGTAATAGATATTTATAAGAAAATTGTTAATTTAGATACTGATAAAAACTATATTAATGACTTAGAAAATATTAATAATGAAGACTTAGGTGAGAATAAAGAAAGACTAAGCTATATGGATTTATCTGGCATACTTTATTTAATGATTAAGTTAAAAGGTATAAAAGTAAAAAATGAGATAAAGCATATTGTAATTGATGAAGCACAAGATTATAGTTTTATTCAATTTGAAATAATTAAAGAAATAACAGGTTGTAAGAGTTATACAATTGTCGGTGATTCAAATCAGAGATTAATAACAACTAGTGAAGAACCAGCAATGCTTCACCTTGATGATGTATTTAAAGATCTTAATGTGGAGATTACAAAGTATGAGTTAAATAAGAGTTATAGGTCAACTCAAGAGATAATGGAATATTCAAATAAATTCTTGGATAAAGACAAGATTGTTCCGTTGGTTAGAAAAGGAGAACCTGTTATTGAAGAAGAAGTTTATAAT
The DNA here is from genome assembly GCF_018223745.1 of Clostridium beijerinckii. Taxonomy (NCBI): domain Bacteria; kingdom Bacillati; phylum Bacillota; class Clostridia; order Eubacteriales; family Clostridiaceae; genus Clostridium; species Clostridium beijerinckii. Next base: position 5,431,736 of record NZ_CP073653.1, on the reverse strand, counting down.
AATGAGGAATTTGTTGATACAATAATATCATTAATTGAAGATTATGAAGAAGAGGGATACGAGAATATTGCAGTAATCTTTAAGGATAAAAATGAATTGAATAAATTCTCTCATGTTATTAAAGAAAAGATCAATGTTCAAAGTTTAGATAATGATGATATTATGTATAAGGGTGGAAAAGTACTTCTACCAGCTTATTTAGCAAAAGGATTAGAATTTGATGGAGTTATAATAGTAGAAAGTGAAGAGATCGAACCGTTAGTTAAATATATAATGTGTACTAGGGCGTTGCACAGGTTGTCTGCAGTTAAGTATTTAATATAGTTACATTATAAAAACTTAACTCTCAGGCCTTATTATCTTAAAAGCTATACGGCTATATAAAATAAAGAATTTTATATAGAATGAGCTATGCTATCTAAAGTTTATATATACTAAACTAGATAATCAATTTTAAATAATAAGTAGGCGGCACCGATAACATGATATTTATGATGGTGCCGCTTTTATTTTTTATTATGTGAATAATTTTTCATAAAGTATGCAAAGTGAAAAATTATAATATAAATTTAATGAGAATAAAATTTCATAATTTTTTGTGAATTTTAAATTATAGAAATACTAAATAAAATTTTTTTATAATTTTAAAATGATTAAAAAACGCTTAAAGCAAGCTTGCAAGCCTTATAATACTAATATATATAACTATTTCCAATACATAAAATATATATTTAAATATATAATAAGTAATGAGGATAAATTTAATTTTAATGAATAATAATTAAACTTTTTATCATATTTCTATTGAGTAAATATAAAAAAGTGTGTATAATTATGCTATCGTTAGTAGAGAAAAGTTTTGGAGGTATTAATAATGAAAGTTGGTATAGTAAAAAAATTAGTTGCTATTGCAGCAGCATCGGTTATTGCAATAGGTATGGTAGGCTGTGGAAACAGCACTAAAGGAAACAAAGAAAACACAAGCAGTAATGCTTCTGCATTACAGGCAATAAAATCAAAAGGTAAGCTTGTAATAGGAACAAGCGCAGATTATCCACCATATGAATTCCATAAAGAAATAGATGGAAAAGATCAAATAGTTGGATTTGATATTGAAATTGCAAAAGAAATGGCAAAAGATTTAGGAGTAGAACTTGAAATAAAAGATATGGCGTTTGATGGATTGTTAGTAGCACTTCAATCAGATAAAATAGATATGGTATTTGCAGGTATGACTCCAACAGATGAAAGAAAACAAAATGCAGATTTCTCAGATATATATTATAATGCGACACATAGATTTGTACTTAGATCAGGTGATGAAGCTGGAATAACTAAAATGGAAGATCTAAAAGGAAAGAAAATTGGAGTGCAAAAAGGTTCAATACAAGAAGGTATAGCAAAAGATAACTTTGATGCAGCAAATATTAAGTCATTAGACAAGGTTACTGATTTAATATTAGATTTAAAGAACAATAAAGTTGATGCGGTTTTAGCTGAACAACCAGTTGCCAAAATAAATGTTGAAAAAAACGAAGGTATTGCAATTGCAGATAAATTGGAGATTACAGATCCAAATGGAGGATCTGCTGTAGCTATGAAAAAAGGCTCGGCAGATTTATTAGAGCAAGTTAATAAGACAATAAAGAGATTAAAAGATGAAGATAAGATAAACCAATTTGTGGTAGATGTAAATAAATTAGTAGACTAATATTGTTTGACACTAAGAAATACTATAGAAAATAACGAGTTAGAGATGTAGTATATATTTTGTTATTGACAAGGTGAATTTAGATAATATGATTTATTCCTTCATGAAAGTTATTTAAAATTTCAGAAGTTATATTGGAATTATTTAAAATCACTTTGTACCCGTTGTGGGTATGAGTTTAACTGAAATCAGGTGATAAAGAGAGCTTCACCTGAGAAGTTTTACCTTGTACTAAGTAATGAAAGTTTTTAGCATATAAAAACTATAAGGTAATACATACCAGTATAGTAGAATGCAAAATATACTGACATCATAGCTTGTTATTTTTTTGAGTATTAGATATATGTTGTAAATTCACAATACACGTTTCACAATTCACAATTGTGGCTAAAATTCTTGTAATATTTTTAGAATTATGATGAAGGATTATTTTTGAAATATATATATTTAAATTTATTTTTATATTGGAAATTAACAACAGTTGAAAATTATCAGATAATGTCTTATAATTAAAAATTAGTGACTATTTTATTATATGTGTATTATTAAGTGAAGCTTGATTCAGATGGGGGAGTCCTTAGCTGGATATTAGTTGAACTTATTTAGGGTCGTGTTACTGTATATATTACTTAAGCAGGTAGCCTAAATATATGATTCAGTGTGAATCGGTTACTCATCTGACTTTAGGAAGAGGAGTTTCATATATTGTGAGAATATTACAGTGGCTAGACATCAGATAAAGAACTAGGAGGGAAAATATTGAATTTTACATTTTTAGGAAAATACTCTGAATATTATTTAAAAGGTGCAGAAATCACTATTGTATTAGCATTTTTTGCAGTGCTATTTGGTACAATCTTGGGTCTTGCATTAACTCTTTTAAGGCGTTCAAAATTTAAACCAATAAGCTATATAGCAGCAGCTTATGTAGAATTTGTAAGAGGTACTCCACTTCTAGTTCAAATCTATATAATCTATATAGGATTACCTAAGCTTATAGGAATAGATATGCCTGATATGACTGTTGGATCAATAGCTTTAGCATTAAACTCAGCAGCATATATATCTGAAATAATAAGAGCTGGAATCGAAGCAGTGGACAAAGGTCAAATGGAAGCAGCTAGAAGTTTAGGAATGAATCAAGGGTTAGCAATGGTTCATGTTATAATTCCACAAGCATTTAAGAATATATTACCTGCTCTTGGAAATGAATTTATTTCTGTAATAAAAGAATCATCAATGGTTTCTGTTATAGGTGTTGCAGAACTTATGTACAATGCAAGTATTGTAAGAGGAAATACAGCTTTAGGGTTAGAACCAATAATTGTAGCAGCAGTAGTTTACTTTGTTTTAACTTTCACTTTGACAAGATGTTTAGGTTATGTTGAAAGGAGGATGAAAGCAAGTGATATACGTTAAAGATTTACATAAAAGCTTTGGAAAAAATAAGGTGTTAAAAGGAATAGATGAGCATATCAGTAAAGGTGAAGTTGTAGTTGTAATTGGACCTTCTGGATCAGGAAAAAGTACATTTTTAAGATGTCTTAACTTATTGGAAACTCCTACATCTGGACAAATCACTTTTGAAGATAAGGATATAACATCAAAGGCAACTAATATAGATAAGATGAGAGAAAAAATGGGGATGGTATTCCAACAATTTAATTTATTTCCTCATAAAACAGTCTGTGAAAATATATGTTTAGCTCCTATTAAAGTAAAAGGAATTTCTAAAGATGAAGCTAAAAATATAGCAGAAAGCTTATTAAATAAGGTTGGTTTGATAGATAAAATAAATGCTTACCCATCATCATTATCAGGTGGACAAAAGCAAAGAATTGCAATAGCTAGAGCTTTAGCTATGCAGCCAGATGTTATGTTATTCGATGAACCAACATCTGCTTTAGATCCTGAAATGGTTGGAGAAGTTCTAAATGTTATGAAAGATCTTGCAAAGGAAGGTATGACAATGGTAGTTGTTACACACGAAATGGGATTTGCAAGAGAAGTTGGAGATAGAATATTATTTATGGATGAAGGAAAAATATTAGAATCTGGGACTCCAGAGGAAGTATTTAAGAATCCTAAAAACCCACGTACAATAGACTTTTTATCTAAAGTTTTATAATTAACTATACAACAAGGCGTTCACCAAATAACTATTTTTATTAGTTATTATGGTGAACGCCTAAAATTTTAATATAGATAAACTAATTATAATCCATACTTATGCGTATAGCTCACCGAAATGAATAATATACTTTTGTTCCAGTTTCTAGGTAATTCTGATGGGTGATTCTAAGGCTATAAAGTTGCACCCAAAGTGCTAGCCTCAAAGAACAAGCTTTGAACTAGCACATTTGGAACAACTTATAGTCAAAGAATCACATCCATCAAAATTACCAATGAAACATTCCACAAAAGTATATCACTCATTTCTGGTTAGAAGATATTTCATAGTCTAAGTATTATAGTTTATGATTGCGCTATCTATAGATACCCTAACTAAGAGTAGGAATTTACCGAAATTATAAGAATTATTATTTGGGAAACTTATGAAAATTTCGCTAAAGGTTTTAAGCATAAGGCTGTATTAGCCTTAACGTATTCGAACTTTTAGTTTAACAAGCTAAAAGTAGTACGAAGGAGAAGAAAATTTATGTGGTGTAATCCTAGTTGAAAGCCAAATGCCAAGTGAAATTACTATAAACATAATATGGAGAGCTAATACAATTAATGGTGCGGCTAAATTAACTCCGCCTTTTTTACGTAATTTATTTATATATTCAGTATTGCTGAGATTTTGTATATTGATAACATTCATTTTGAAGTCTTTAATCTTACGTTCGCAATTGTTAAGATAAATAAAATTTGCATATAAAGTTAATATAATTCTTATGAGTAGTAGCAAAGATAAGTGTATTCCCTTTGGAAAAATCGCTGAAGATACTAAGGTTAAGAGTATCAAAGCAGCTCCTGGAATATAAAGTTTTCTGTATAATAACCAATAGTAACCGAAGAAAAAACATGGCCAGTTCCAAGATAAAAATTTATGTTTATCGTTATATTTGTTGAGGTGCTTAATATAGAAACCGCTATTATTACCAATAAAGATAGCTAGTTCGTCTCGAGAAATATTGTTGCTTTTATTGTAAGGAATAGAATATATATTTTTAAATTTGTTTGTATTCTGATTATTATAATAGTCATTTCTATTATGATAGACTTTTGTTTGATTAAAGTTATCATTAGATTTGGAGTTGTTTTCAACATGATCTACTTTAATATCAGCATTAACTCTACTATTTAAGTTTTCTTCAGTATAATCTATATTAGTTTTTTCAGTATTTTTAATCGTATTACCGAAATAAGAACACATAGGATTTATACACACATCATTTATTCCTAGTTCTTCTGAACAATGTGGACATTTCAAAATTATATCCTCCTTTTAATAGCACTTAATACTAAAAGGATATCACAAATTTATCCAATTAACAATGAGAAGGACAGCAAATAGGATAGGGTAAAAAGGAATAATGAATTGAAAAAATTTAGGTGGAGTTTTAGCTTTATTTATACTTATAGTTTTAAGGATAAGAATATGTATTAAATGGGATGCAGCGATATAGAAAAAGTACAGCCATTATTTCAAACTAGAAGTTTCTTGGTTTGAAATAACGGCTGTATTTTTATGTGTAGTGTTTGTCTATAGTAATGACACAGTTATAAGAAGGATGATATTTCTTTACTCCTTCAGATATTATATTTATAAGTTCAGTATCAGTTATAGAAAGTTTTTTTGATGGTTCAATAACAACGTCAAAAATTAAGTTCTTAATATCACCTTCACCGACTACTCTAAAATCATGTATTGACTCTATATAATCATATTTTTCAATTATGGATAGAATTTCATCATAAGCTTCTTTGACTTCGCCTTCAATAATGCAGATAGGATCGATGTGAATAACTAAGTAAATCTTAAGTGCTTTTGAAATTTCTCTTTCAGCTTTATCAATTACTTCGTGAATATCTACAACGTTAATATTTCCAGGAATTTCAGCATGAATAGATGCCATACATTTACCAGGACCATAATTGTGAACTATTAAATCATGTGAGCCGAGGATGTTATCGTAAGACAAAACCATTCTTTCTATGGATTCAACAAGTTCTGGATCTGGCGCTTCTCCTAAAAGTGGATTTATAGTATCTTTAACTAAATTGAAACCGGCATAAACAATGAATAATGCAACAAACATTCCTATATATCCGTCTATAGGGAAAGAAGTGAATTTTGAAGCTAAAAATGAAATAGCCACACAAGTAGTGGTAAATACATCCCCTAGAGCATCTGTAGAAGCAGCTTTTAGAGCAGAGGAATTAATCTTTTCACCAATAAATTTATTAAATTTAGAAAGCCAAATCTTAAAAAATATTGATACTATAAGCAGAATAAATGAAACTAACTCGAAAGCAACTGGTGATGGATTAACTATTCTTTCAAATGAAGATTTTATAAATTGCAGACCAACTAACATTACCATGAAGGCAACAATAAGTGCTGAAAGATATTCTATCCGCCCATGACCAAAGGGATGTTCTCTATCAGCTGGTTTATTTGAAAGTTTAAAACCTAAAATAGTAATTAAAGAGGAGGCTGCATCAGAAAGGTTATTAAAAGCATCAGCCATTATAGCTATACTCGAAACTATTACTCCAACAGAAAGTTTTATTATAAATAAAATAATATTTACTACAATACCTATGATACCGCCAAGAACACCGTAAGAATTTCTAACTGTGTCATCTTTAACATTAGAATTATCCTTAACAAATTTATTAACTATAAGTTCAAAAAACATGAAATACACTCCAATCATAAGAAATTACCAATAAGCATTACATCTATTATATTAAATATTTTTAGTTAAGCAAGTATTTTTTTACCAGAAGTTAAGCAATCTAACACTAATAAATATATATTTCATATTTTAAATATATTCTAAGTTTATAGTAGCACTTTACTGTGTTATAATTTATATAGAAAATATTCGAGGGGGCAATTTTTATGAAGGATATTATATTTACTGGTGCAGCAGTTGCAATTGTTACACCTTTTACAGAAGATGGAATTAATTTCTCTGAATTAAAAAAACTAATTGATTTTAATATAGAGAATGGTACAGATGCAATTGTAATTGCAGGAACTACAGGTGAGTCTTCAACTATGACTGATGAAGAACACAGGGAAGTTATTAGATTTACAGTAGAATATGTAAATAAAAGAGTACCAGTTATTGCGGGCACAGGGTCTAATGATACAGTTTATGCTGTTGAATTATCAAAATACGCTGAAAGCGTTGGTGCAGATGCACTTTTATTAGTAACACCATATTACAATAAAACTACTCAAACTGGTTTAATAAAACATTACAATTATATTGCGGATAGAGTTAATATCCCAATAATTCTATATAATGTACCATCAAGAACAGGAGTTAATATAGCACCTGAAACATATGCAGAATTAGCTAAGCATCCACGTATAGTTGCAACAAAAGAAGCTAGTGGGGATCTTTCAGCGATTGCAAAGATAAAAGCGATATGCAAAGATGAACTTAATATATATTCTGGAAATGATGATCAAATAGTTCCGATATTATCACTTGGGGGAAAAGGCGTTATTTCAGTCTTTTCAAATATTATGCCAAAAGAGTCGCATGAAATTTGTAGTTTATATTTTGAAGGAAAAGTAGAAGAAAGCTGTAACCTTCAAACAAAATATTTAGATCTTATAAATACGTTATTTATAGAAGTAAACCCAATTCCAGTAAAGACTGCATTAGGAATTATGGGATATAACGTAGGACCACTTAGAATGCCATTATTCCCAATGGAAGGCAAGAATCTAGAAAAATTACGTGAAGAACTTGCTAAAAATAATCTTATATAAGTTTTAGTGTGTATTTTAAGTATAGATAAATAATATTTAATTTAGATTTATAAAATAATTCATATAAATAAGCAATATATTAATGAACGCTTGGATATTATAAATTCGGGCGTTTATTTTCGTTCTTTACAAAGAAATTATAAAAAGTTAAATTTATAGATAATTATTGGAAATGTCAGAAATATATATTTTACGAGGCAGATGCGTAAGAATTTTTTTGTCTACCATTTTACTGCATCAAACTATTTTATAGATAAGCCAATTATAAGCTGGATTTATACTATGAAATATATCCCAAATAGAAATGGGTAATATACTTTTGTGGAATGTTTCATTGGTAATTTTGATGGATTTGATTCTTTGGCTATAAGTTGTTCCAAATGTGCTAGTTCAAAGCTTGTTCTTTGAGGCTAGAACTTTGGGTGCAACTTTATAGCCTTAGAATCACCCATCAGAATTACCTAGAAACTGGAACAAAAGTATATTATTCATTTCGGCGAGTTATATACATAAGTTAAGGTCTTAGTTGGGTTATCTATATAGATAAACAACTTAAGAATTTGATTTATACTTTGCAGTAAATACCATATTAGAAAGTAGAAACATTTTTATGCAGCAGGCATTGAAAATGAGCTGTTAAAAGCTCTTAATTGTAGGTTGTTCAACTAATGCTTGTCACAATGAAATTGGGAGCAAGCATTAGTAGTGCAACCTGCAATTTAGTACTTTCAGCGAAATTTTCATAGCCCTGTGAAATAACAATGTTTTTACTTTCGGCAGGTTATTGCATAAGTCTAAGTTATATATTGTTTATCTATATGAATTAGATCCAAATTAAAATTTAGATGTATTTTACCCATGGAATAAAATTATTTCTAAAAAAATATAAAAAATTTTAGAGAAATTATGTAATTGTTCATTTTTATACATATATTCCATATAGAAGACTAATTTAAATGGGAGAGTGTTAAAGATGAAAGAAAGAAAATTTGTTAAATTAAGAGTTGATATGTATGATGATACTAAATCTAAAATAATAGATACAATGAATGAAAGAGATCTTATTCAGTATATTTGGATTAGACTTATTGTTTTAGCTGGTAAGGTAAATTTAGAAGGAGAATTATTTTTGTCTAGAAATATTCCATACACAATGGAAACCATCGCTATAGAATTTAATAGAGATATTGAACGAGTGAAATTAGCTATGAAGGTTTTAATGGATTTAGAAATGATTGAGTTTACTGAAGATAAAATCTATAAAGTAAAGAATTTTGCTAAGCATCAAAATATTAAAATAAATAAGAGTACTGAAATTAAAGATAATGTAGTAAAAGAAAATGATTCTAGTCACAAAATGGATGAGCCTAAAATTAAAGATAGAGAAAATCTAATGGGTGTTAATTCAAAAAGTAGTGGATATAAAAGTATTGATGAAATTGTTAGAAATAAAACTGCTAAAATCGAAGATAAGAGTACTATGATTACAAAGGAAGAGATAAATGAAAACAATAATGATGATAATAATATTAACAGTTGTAATAAATATAATGAAAATTCTACTAGCATAGATTCTGAATTTGTGACTAAAGGTAATGCAGAAAATGAAAGCTTTGCAAATAGTAATAAAAATAATAGTAATATCATAATTGCTGAAAGAACTCAGAATAGTGATACTATAAATGCTAGTATAGATTCTACTAATAATAAAGATAATAATGAAAACATAGACTATATAGATAATACTAGAAATGCAGATGTGATAGATAGCAATAGCATTTATGACAATAACGATGCCAATATGAATATCAGCTTAGAAACAGAAAAAAATTCCTGCGAAAATAATGCACAGTCAAGCATACCAATCTATGTGAAAAAGAAGAATAGTAAGGGCAGAAAAAAATCCAATAATAAAAGCGACATTAACGAGATAAATTTAAGTGACGATGATGAAGAAATAGTTGAACTTTGTTCAGGAGATGTGACGCTTGGAAAAGATGAAAAAGTAGTTATGGCATTTACTATGTAGGTATTATCTAATATAAAATTTTCTAGATAATCACACATATAAAATATGCATTATTTTCTAAAAAGGTATATAATATTAAAAGTGAATTTAATATTGTTTAATGTTTTACGAGAAAAATTTAATTTATGTAGGGAGAGATAATAACTATATGAATAATGCGCAAGAATTATTAGATTTTATAAATAAGGGTAAGACGGCTTTTCAAAGTACTTATGAAATTAAAAATATCTTAGATAAGCAAGGTTATACAGAAATTAAAGAAGAAGATAAATGGGAGTTAAAAAAAGGTAGTAAACACTATATTATAAAAAATAACTCTGCATTAATTGCCTTTGAAATAGGAAATGGTGATATTGAAAAAGATGGGTTCAGATTAATAGGAGCACATACTGATTCACCAGGATTTAGAATAAAGCCAAATCCAGAAATGAAAGTTGAAGGACATTATGTGAAATTAAATACTGAAGTATATGGAGGGCCAATACTAAGTACTTGGTTTGATAGACCTTTAAGCGTAGCAGGAAGAGTAACTTTAAAAGGAGAAAATCCATTCAGTCCAAGAGTTGAATTATTGGATGTAAATAAGCCAATCTTAATTATTCCTAACTTAGCAATACATATGAATAGAAGCGTGAATGAGGGCTATGAATATAATAAGCAAAAAGATACTTTACCAATGCTTACAATAGTTGAAGATAAGCTAGAAAAGGATAATTATTTAATTAATTTAATAGCAGAAACTTTAAAGGTAGATTCTAGCGATATATTAGATTTCGATTTGTTTTTATATGAGTATGCAGAAGGTATGCTAATTGGCTTAAATGATGAATTTATATCATGCGGAAGACTAGATGATTTATGGATGGTATTTGCAGGATTAAAAGCTTTAATAAGCAGTAATGAAATTAAAGCAACGAAGGTATTAGTAGCTTTAGATAATGAGGAAATAGGAAGCTTAACATCCCAAGGTGCAAATTCATCAATTTTAGAAAATATTTTAGAGAGAATAACTTTGGGTCTTGAAAAAGATAGAGAAAGTTTCAAGAGAGCATTAAGCAACTCAATAATGATATCAGCAGACTTAGCTCATGCAATACATCCAAACTATGTTGAAAAATGTGATCCTACAAATAAGCCTATGCTTGGAAAAGGGCCTGTACTTAAAATTGCAGCAGGTGGAAGTTATTCAACTGATAGTTATGCAAGTGCTGTCTTCAAAGGAATCTGTGAAAAAACTGAAGTTCCATGCCAAGTATTTGTAAATAGATCAGATTTAAGAGGGGGAACAACCATTGGACCTATTACTGCATCAAAATTAAATATACCAGTAATAGATATGGGAGCGCCACTACTAAGTATGCATTCAATAAGAGAATTAGCTACTGTAAAGGATAATGAATATACAATTAAAGCATTTACTGAGTTTTTTAATTAATAGAATTTAAAAAAATAGAGCCTTACTCAATAAAATATAATTTGAGTAGGCTCTATTTTGTTATTTAGAATGAGTTTAAAGTAATAACTTAATAATATAAAAAGAATTGGTAAAATGAATATTATTCTGGTGAAACCACAAGTTATAATGCATGGTAAATATTAAATTATTTATCAAGCTCTAAATCTGAATTAAAGGATATTGGGGAAATAGCAGATCTAAAGACTTAGTTAATATTCTATTACCGAAAAATTTTAAATAAGGTTGAAAAAATATTTAATTTTAGAACATTAGTTCTAATCATCGATTCATCTTCAAACAAGATATTGTTAACTAAGTAATTAAGGCATTTCTTTGAATTTTAAATTTTCCCTATCATTAGTCGTTTTTTGATTGCTCCACTACAGTGTCTGATTTTAATACATCTAATCTTTTGGATTTATATTAGTGGGAATGTTTTCTCAAGTTATATTCTTGAATTTTGCAATTTACAAAATATATATTTTTTGTGTTTTGATATGTTTTTATTTAAAAATATATCAAAACATTCACATATATTATGTAAAGAAAAGTTTATTCCGGTAATTAAAAGTTAAAAGAGAACTTTTTAGTGTAAATTTCATAATTTATTTAAAATAATTATAGTTATATCTGAAAATCTATAAAATGAATAAAGTAATATTTGTTGTAAATATTGAAATTAGGTAATATTATGTAATATAATAATAATAATTAAATAATTAAGGCATATCTGAAAAAATAATTGTCCTATACTATTTACAAGACTGTCTATATATACTGTTTTTCATAAATACAAGCGTTCTGGTCGGTCAAACGATGCAGCTTTGCTTCGTGAGAACGATAAAATTGCGTTAAACATCACATCACCATATTATTCATCGAAGGATGTCAAGCTTTTGCACCTGGAATAAATCCTTTATTTGATTTCATAATTAACCAGATATTTCATAACGCTTGTGTGCCATAATATTCACCTCTAAGTTTTTTTCTCATTTTATATAGAACTTAGATTTTGCTAAATTTCTATTTTTGAACATGTCATAGATAATTAAATATTCAAAATTCGGTATTGGGATTATAATATTAACTTTAGTTAGTAAGGATATCTATCAGTAAGATTAGATTTTTTCTCATAGAATTCAAGTTTTAGTGATAAAGATTCTTCAAAAATATATTTATAAAGACGTATAAAATTTATGGATTTAAAGCTTTGAAAATTAAAGCTAATTTAATGAGGAGGGGGATTTATTAAATTTAAAAAGGTAAAATTAATTTATGAGGAGGGGTATTTCTTGGAACAAAAAAGAATTTTAAGTTGGGTGGTAGTCGTTGTAATGATTTTTACAATATTATTGCCAACCAAAAAAGTTTATGCATTATCATCATATGTAATTGGGGGGCAAACAAGTAACGGGTCTTTGAAAGTTACAATTGATGGTACTGGAGAAATTTATGTAGAAAAATATAATGGAAGTGACTTTCAGCAACAATATTATGCACCATCTGGAGCAGTATTAAATGTTGATGGGCAGCTATACACTATAGGTGGATATTATACGGCAGATAATGGAGGGAATATAAATTCTATCTTAGCTGCAGTTAAAACTCAAACAGCAGACAGTAATTCGGTTACTACTGTTTGGGATGCAGGATTAATTGAAGTTACACAAAAAGTAACGTTACCTTCTTTAAATTCTCAGTATATAAAACTTGATTGGTCATTCAATAATATAAGTGGATCATTAATAAATAATATACACTTTTTACGAGGAGAAGATACTTATCTTAATGGTGGTGATAATGGGGCAGGATTTTGGGACGCTCCCACTCATACTATTGGTGTAACTAAAACAGATAATGGTGTTACTCAAAGATTAGGAATGCAAGGAATAACCACACCTAATTCTTATACATCTCAAGAATATGATATTGTAGCTAACGAAGTTTGTGGTGGTGAGACACTCAGTAATACTATTGATGATAATGTAAACACAGATAACGGGTATGCATTGGAATGGAATACTAGCTCATTGGCTGCGAATTCAACATGGAAAGTCAGTGCAATTGAAAGCTTTATAGCTTCTTCAATAACAGCATCAGCTGATAATGGAATAACGGTAGGGGGTCCTGTTACTTTAACATTTAATGTAACTAATTCTAGTAATAATTCACAAGATGTCACTTATTCTATATCTAATATTGATGGATGGAGTGTTCAGTTACAAAAGGAAAGTGATACCATTGCATCTCATGCAACAAATTCATTAAGTGCAGTGGTCACACCTAGCGGTAGTATAAATAATGGAGTGTATGAAATACAATTAAATATATCCTCGGGTGGAGTTGAGACTCAAGCAATTGGAACAGTGACTGTAAATATAACGCAAGCGGTGATAAATAGTGTTTCAGTAAGTCCTGAAACTGCAAGTGTAGTACAAGGGCAAAATAAACAATTAGGATCAACAGTAAATGCAGTAGGTGGAGCAGCAGAAACAGTAATGTGGTCAAGCGGTGATGCAAGCGGAAAAGTAACAGTAGATGAAACAGGATTAGTAACTGTAGCATCAGATGCTGCGCCAGGAGATTATACAATAACAGCAACATCAACATTTGATACAAGTAAGACAGGAACAGCGACAATAACAGTAACGCCAGCGGCAGCAATAAATAGTGTTTCGGTAAGTCCTGAAACTTCAAGCGTAGTACAAGGGCAAACTAAACAATTAGAATCAACAGTAAATGCAGTAGGTGGAGCAGCAGAAGCAGTAACGTGGTCAAGCAGTGATGTAAGCGGAAAAGTGACAGTAGATGAAACGGGATTAGTAACTGTAGCATCAGATGCTGCGCCGGGAGATTATACAATAACAGCGACATCAACATTTGATACAAGCAAAAAAGGAACAGCAACAATAACAGTAACCGCAGCGCCAGTGGTGCCAGCAGTAAATAGTGTTGCAGTAGATCCGACAACTGCAAGTATAGTACAAGGTGAAAATAAACAATTGACAAAAACAGTAATTGCAGTTGGGGGAGCAGCAGAAACAGTAACGTGGTCAAGCAGTGATGCAAGCGGAAAAGTGACAGTAGATGAAACAGGATTAGTAACTGTAGCATCAGATGCTGCACCGGGAGATTATACAATAACAGCGACATCAACATTTGATACAAGCAAAAAAGGAACAGCGACAATAACAGTAACGCCAGCGGCAGCAATAAATAGTGTTTCGGTAAGTCCTGAAACTGCAAGCGTAGTACAAGGGCAAACTAAACAATTAGAATCAACAGTAAATGCAGTAGGCGGAGCAGCAGAAACAGTAACGTGGTCAAGCAGTGATGCAAGCGGAAAAGTGACAGTAGATGAAACAGGATTAGTAACTGTAGCATCAGATGCTGCGCCAGGAGATTATATAATAACAGCGACATCAACATTTGATACAAGCAAAAAAGGAACAGCAACAATAACAGTAACCGCAGCGCCAGTGGCGCCAGCAGTAAATAGTGTTGCAGTAGATCTGACAACTGCAAGTATAGTACAGGGTGAAAATAAACAATTGACAAAAACAGTAATTGCAGTAGGAGGGGCAGCAGAAACAGTAACGTGGTCAAGCAGTGATGCAAGCGGAAAAGTGACAGTAGATGAAACAGGATTAGTAATTGTAGCATCAGATGCGGCGCCAGGAGATTATACAATAACAGCAACATCAACATTTGATACAAGCAAAAAAGGAACAGCAACAATAACAGTAACCGCAGCGCCAGTGGCGCCAGCAGTAAATAGTGTTGCAGTAGATCCGACAACTGCAAGTATAGTACAAGGTGAAAATAAACAATTGACAAAAACAGTAATTGCAGTAGGAGGGGCAGCAGAAACAGTAACGTGGTCAAGCAGTGATGCAAGCGGAAAAGTGACAGTAGATTCAAATGGTTTAGTAACTGTAGCATCAGATGCTGCACCGGGAGATTATACAATAACAGCGACATCAACATTTGATTCAAGCAAAAAAGGAACAGCAACAATAACAGTAAGCGCAGCGCCAGTGGCGCCAGCAGTAAATAGTGTTGCAGTAGATCCGACAACTGCAAGTATAGTACAAGGCGAAAATAAACAATTGATAAAAACAGTAATTGCAGTTGGGGGAGCAGCAGAAACAGTAACGTGGTCAAGCGGTGATGCAAGCGGAAAAGTAACAGTAGATTCAAATGGTTTAGTAACAGTAGCATCAGATGCAGCACCAGGAGATTATACAATAACAGCGACATCAACATTTGATACAAGTAAAAAAGGAACAGCAACAATAACAGTAATGACATCAGCAGCAGTAACATACACCCTTAACTATACAGCAGAAGCAGGTGGAACAATTGAGGGGGATTTATCGCAGACGGTGGATGAAGGATCTGATGGAACTACAGTTACAGCAGTACCTGATACAGGTTATCATTTCGTAAACTGGAGTGATGGAAAAACTAATGCAAGTAGAATGGATACTAATGTACATGATGATATAAGCGTAAGTGCAGAATTTGAAATTGATTTACCTAATGATACTGATACAACAACACCAGCAGCTGTAAGAATTAGCGGAAATCAAAAAGTAGATAATACTTTAGAAGCTCTTTTAATAGATGAAAATGGCTTAAGTGTAACTACATCTTCAGCAGTAACATATAAATGGTATAGAATATCAGGCAATGATGCTGATAATGGAACACTAGTTGGTGAAGGATCAACTTACAAGTTGATCAGTAGCGATATAGGTAAATATATTAAATTAGTAGTATCTTATATAGATAAAACTTTTGAAAAGATTACATCAAAGATTTCAGGGAATTCATCAAGTGGTAGTTCAGGTTCATCAGGTCACAGTAGCTCATCAACATCTAGTAGCAATACAAGTTCTACAGAAAAAATTACAGTGAAGGTTACAGACGGAAAAAGTGACACTTCAATATCAAAAACTGTAATTGAAAGAACAACAGCAAGTGATGGAACTAAAAAGGATATTGTAACTTATACACCTGATAAAGCTAAAGAAACAGTAGGTGCATTAACGAGTGAAGGAAAAGATACAGCAAGAATAGTTGCTACAGATACAGATAATGATGTATCTGAAACTAAGGTTAATATACCTAAAGAAACACTAACAGCGCTTTCAAGTGGAAATGTAAATTTACAAATAGAAACAGGTGGTGCTATAGTTTCATTACCAAAAGAATCTGTTCAAGGTTTAGCACAAAGTGGACAATTAAATGGAGATTTGTATTTCAGATTAGTTCCAATAAAGGATGAAACAAGGCAGACAGAAATCAAGACAACAGCAAATCAACAAGCTATAATAAAAGCTGTATCAGGAAATAATGGCGTACAAGTATTAGGAACACCAATGACTATAGAAACAAATATGAGTCAAAGGGCTGTAGATATTGTATTACCGCTAAAAGGAATTACTCTTCCAACTGATGCAACTGAAAGACAAGCTTTCTTGAATGATCTTGGGGTATTCATTGAACATAGCGATGGAGAAAAGGTTCTTGAAAAAGGTCAAGTAGTTGAATATGCAGCAGGAGTCTTTGGAATTAAGTTTACAGTAAATAAATTTAGTGATTTTACAATAGTAAAACTTAACAAAAACAATCAAACTGGTTGGAAATTAGATAATGGTTATTGGTATTTCTTTGACAATGCTGGAACTATGATAACCGGATGGTACAAGTCTGAAAGTGGGGACTGGGTATATGATGGAAAAGATACAGTAGGACAATGGTTCCACTTGGGCAGAGATGGAAGAATGGACACTGGTTGGTTTAAAGATAGTAATGGTACGTGGTACTACTTATGCGACGGTAGAAGCTATGGTGCTTTAGGCTATATGGAAACAGGATGGAAATTCATTGATGGTAAGTGGTATTTCTTAAAGAGCAATGGAGCTATGGCAACAGGCTGGACATATGTGGATGGCAGTTGGTACTACTTATATTCTGACGGCAGTATGGCAGGCGACACTGAGATTGACGGTTATAGATTAGATACAAGTGGAGCTTGGATTAACAACTAAAACTATATATCTGTCAATATATTTTTAAAACATACTATTTAAAAGGATGATTTCTGCATTAAGCAGAAGTCATCTTTTTTTTTCTTATTTATGAAATTAGAATGTAGTTAAATCTTTTATAATTTTTTTATTCCGGCAGATAACATTTGAATTTAAGAATACTTTTTATAATTTTGGTAAAAATATCTCCGTTGGGTAATTGTTATTAATGTTAGGTGTATGAAAGAAAATAATAAATAATGAAAGTTATGTGTTTATATTTAGATAAAAAGTATGATTTCCTCATAGCGAGGTACTTTTGGGAAGTTATATTTATAAAGTATAAAGATAAATAGATTATCATATTAACTTATTGTTTTTTTGAATATACCAATAGTAAGAAGGGAGTTTTTTACTTGAGGAGAAATAATTCTTATGGAGTAAGAAAGAATGTTTTAAAAGAGTTAGCTGATGGATTTTCTTGCATCCATGAAAATTTTAGGTACTTTAGCAAATTATCTAAGAACGGATATAAAGTGCTTGGGGCATCTGAATGGCTTCTTGATAATATATACTTAATAGAAAAAGAGTACAAAGCGATAAAGATTGAGATGCCTATAGATTATTTTCAGGGACTATCTTCTATAGGTAATGTTAATTACAATAGAAATAAAGATAACAATACAAATGAAGATAATGAAAATAGGGAACTTATTCCACGCATTTTTGTAGTGGCAAAGGACTATATAAATAACGGGAATGAGATTGATTGTGATAAACTTATATCATATATAAACGGACTTCAAGGCGATATTGAAAACGGAAATTTTAATAATAAAGAGAAAATTTTCACTACAGGAGAATTGTGGGCATTCCCATTAATGCTTAAAATAGCTATAATAATAAATTTATCTAAGTATACTAATGAACTTGTTGATATTCAAAAAGAAATCATAAGAGGAAGAGATATAGCTGAAAAGATAATAGATGCAATTAACAACAATAAATTTGAAGAAAAAATAGGAAGTATTAATGTTGGGAAAAATATTGGACCTTTATTTTTAAGAGAATTTTTTAGTGTATTAAGAGATAATTCTATAGAAGATCCAAGAATAAATGATCTTGTAGAGTCTAAATGGAAAGTAAATTCGGATTTAGATAAAAATAATATTAGAAGTGATTTAAGAGAAGAAGTTTTAGAAAGAAATATTGGAGAATACATAACCTTTATTAGAAAAATTGAAGGAATAAGCTGGAGAAGATTATTTGAAGAAACTTCTTTTGTTGAAAAAATACTTAAAAATGATCCGGCAGATATTTATAATAGCATGGATTTTGAATCTAAGGATTATTATAGGCATAAGCTCGAAAAGATGGCTAGAATATCAAACGCAGACGAAATTACTTTAGCTAGTAATATTCTAGAGCTTGCAAGAAATAGTAAAAATAATAAAGAAGAAAATTATAAACGCCATATTGGATATTACCTAATTGATGAGGGAATAAACGAGTTAAAGAAATATGGAAATAATATAAAAACAACTATATCTGCAAATACGTATGTAGCATGCAATATTTTTGGAACACTCTTAATAAGTTTTCTTATTTTATTAATAAGCAGCTTATTAGGTGTTAGATACACTTTGGTACAGTACGTAATTTCGTTCCTTATAATATTAATTCCAGTGAACGAAATAATAATTGGACTTACGAATTATACTGTGGGTAAAGTTGTTGATATTAGATTAATTCCAAAATTAAATTTTAGTTCAGGAATTCCTAAAGGAAATAAAACTGTGGTTGTAATACCAGCTATAGTAAATTCTAAAGACAAAGTTAAAGAACTTATGAATAAATTAGAAGTAGCATATTGCGGAAATAAGGATAAGAATATTTATTTTGCTTTGCTAAGTGATTTTCATGATTCTGAGCATGAGACTTCTCCGGAAGATGTTGAGATAATTAAATCAGGAGTTCAATATGCTAGAGATTTAAATGAGAAATATTCCGATGACTTTAAAAACGACCAAGGAGTTAGTGAAAATAGATTCTTTTTCTTTAGTAGAAAGAGAATTTATAATAAGAAGCAAAATGTATTCATGGGCAGAGAAAGAAAACGTGGAAAGTTAATGGAATTTATGGCTCTTATTAGAGGTGGTAAGAATCATACTTATAATGTTTTTAGCTCGGATATTCAAGAACTGAAACAAGTTAAGTATCTAATTACATTAGATGAAGATACTTTTATGCCTAGGGAAAGTGCTTTTAAACTTGTAGGGGCTATGAGCCATATTCTTAATATTCCTCATATAAAAGGCAATATAGTCGCAAGAGGATATGGAATAATGCAGCCTAAGGTGAGCATTAGCCTAGAAGCTAAGAATCAAACTTATTTTTCAAAAGTATTTGGAGGAGAAGAAGGAGTTGATGGATATTCCGTCGCTTATTCTGATACTTATCAAGATTTATTTGGAGAAGGGTCCTTTACTGGTAAAGGAATAATATGTATAGATGAATTTTATAAAGTGTTAAGTAATTCTATAAAAGATGATACAGTCTTAAGTCATGATTTGCTTGAGGGTGGTATTGCAAGATGTGGATTATTAAGTGATGTGGAATTTATTGATGGATATCCAGCATTTTATGAATCTAGCTGCAAAAGATTGCATAGATGGGTTAGAGGTGACTGGCAGCTAATAGGATGGTTATTTTCAAATAAAATAAATTTATTATATAAGTGGAAGATATTTGATAACCTAAGAAGAAGTTTATTAGCACCTAATTTACTTCTTGCTCTTATATTATCTCTCACTGTTTTATTTGGAAGAAGTCAGGTTGCACTTCTCGCCTTCTTAGCTTTAATAACTCCATTAGTATTTGTGGTAACAGATTTTGTTGTAACACCTAAAAATAAATTAATGGGAGCATTTAAAACGCTAGAGCAGATAGTGCTAATAGTAAGCTTTATTCCTTATCAAGCTTTTTTGATGCTTGATGCCATAATAGTAACACTATATAGAGTAATGTTTTCTAAGAAAAATCTTTTAGAATGGCAGTCAGCAGAACTTGTAGAAAAAAACTCAAGGAATAATTTTATTAATTATTTAAAGAGAATGTGGATTGCTCCTATAATGGGTCTGCTTGTACTATACTTATCATTTTATAGTTCGTTAGGAGTAGTTACTTATAGTGTAGTAGTTGCGGCATTATGGATAGTTAGCCCTTATATGGCTTATACCATAAGTATTAAACGTCCAGAACACAAGAAGAATACTTTAAAGAATGAAGAAAAAACTTACTTAAGAAAAATTTCTAGAAGAATATATGCTTATTATGAGGATTTTGTTAATGAAGAAAACAACTACCTAGCTCCAGATAACTATCAGGAAAAGCCATTTAAGGGAGTTGCACATAGAACCTCTCCAACTAATATAGGCATGGGGATTACTTCAAGCATTGCTGCATATGACTTGGGATATATAACTATGGCAGAGTTTGTTGACAGAATAGAACTCATATTAAATAGCATGAAAACTCTTCAAAAGGTTAATGGTCATTATCTAAATTGGTATGATACAAAAACAAAAGAACCTTTATGGCCTAGATATGTATCAACAGTTGATAGTGGAAATCTTCTAGGTAACTTATGGGTACTAAAGAGGTCTATGGAAGAGCTTAAACATAATAAAGTTATAAGAGTAAAAGAAGTTACATCTTTGAATGATATTTACAAAATAATTGAAGATGAAGCCCCTAATTTAAAGCTTAAATTTTCTTCACATATTAATATTGGAGAATATATAAATGTATTAAATGAAATTTCCTTTAAACTTCAAGATTTAAAGGAAACAGAGCAGATAATCAGTCTAAAGCAGAAACTTAAGTCGGAAAATAATAATATGAATAATGAAAATAACTTAAGTGATGAAGAGGAAAACAGTATAGGCGAATTAAAACTTGAGAGTGAAGAAACAAGATATTGGATTGATAAGCTTATAGGTGAGGTTAGAAAAAAGATTAGCTATTATAATTTCATTTTTGAAGGTATAGAAAAGTTATATAGTAAGGAATTTTTCGAAGGAGTCCCAGATATTGTTGAATTAATCCACAGATGCGAGAATTATAGAAGAAAAAATGGGGATAATTTCAGAGGCAAATTTAGAGAAAAGATAAATAATTTCAAAAATTACATAGATAAAATAGATAATATAATACAAGATATTGATAAAATAACAGAAGAAATGGATTTTACTTTTCTTTATGATAAAACTAGAGGACTATTCTCTATCGGATATAATGTAGAGGAAAATTCTCTTGGAAATTCCTATTATGATTTGCTTGCATCTGAGTCAAGAATAGCATCTTTTGTTGCGATAGCTAAAAATGATGTGCCTTCTTCCCATTGGTTTAAGCTAGGACGTTCCATGACTAACGCATTCCATACTCATTCACTAGTATCTTGGAGTGGAACTATGTTTGAGCATTTTATGCCATCATTAATAATGAGGAATTATCCTAAGACCTTACTTAGTCAAACTTATAAGTCTGTCATAAAGGCGCAAAAAAGCTTTGCAAAACAAAAGAAGTCTCCTTGGGGGATATCAGAATCTGCATTTTATGAATTTGATGCGGCAGAAAATTACCAATACAAGGCATTTGGAGTGCCTGGACTTGGTCTTAAGCGGGGACTTGAAGATGATCTTGTAATATCTCCATATTCAACATTAATGGCTATTTCTTTTGATAAAGATTCTGGAATTAAAAATCTTAAAGAACTTGAAAAGTTAGGCGCATTAGGAAGATATGGTTTCATAGAAGCTTTAGATTATACTAAAGCTAGGAAAGATAAGTACATAATGACACTTTCTAAAAGTGATCTTCTTGAGCAGAATATTTCAACAAATGGAAAAAATTATACACAAAATGTGGATAAGTATGAGGATTATGTGGATAACTACGAAAAAATAGTGGATAATACACAGGATAAAAATACAAGTTATATGAATGATAAGCATGTTGATAATGTGAATAATGTGGATAAGAATGATGAAATCAGTAGGATTCACATGAATAATGACGATGAGGGCAATTATGATAACTCAAGTTATCCACAGAAGGTCAATAAAGTTGCAACTTATATGGTACATCATTTAGGAATGTCACTTATGGCTTTGGATAATATTCTATGTAATGATATTTTGATAAATAGATTTCACGATCTTCCTGAGATAAAATCTACAGAACTTTTACTAAAAGAGAAAATTCCACAAAATGTTGTTTTTGAAAGAAATGAGGATTTTTCTGTTAAGAATAGATATTTTGAGGGAGAGGTTTTAATTCCAAGAGTATTTGAAAAAGTAAATCAGGACAGTCCACAAGTATTACTATTAAGCAATGGTGAATATTCATCTATGTTAACAGTAAACGGAAATGGATATTCAAAAAAGAATGATACTATGCTCTATAGATGGAAGGGAAATTCTACAAGTGATGATAGTGGAATGTTCTTCTATATAAAGAATTTGAATTCAAATGAATATTGGAGCTCAACCTTTGAGCCTTGTAAAGATCTTGGGGATAAGTATTCAGTTGAGTTTAATCTAGATAAAGCTAAATTTAGTAGAAAAGATGGTAACATTGAAACTTCGATGGAAGTTTCAATATCATCAGAAGAAAATTTTGAAGTTAGAAAATTAACTTTAAATAACAAAGGGGATAATGGAAGAAGTATTGAAATAACAAGCTATATGGAAGTGACTTTAGCTACATTCAGTGCTGACGTAGTTCATCCAACATTTTCTAATTTATTTGTTCAAACAGAATATGATGAAAAGGAAAGTGTTCTTATAGGAAGTAGAAGAGGTAGAGTTAAGAATGCAAAAATCCCATATATTTTCCATAAGGCGGTTGTTAATGGAGACTTAGAAGGAAGTATTTCATATGAAACTTCAAGAATAAACTTTATAGGAAGAAATAGAGAATTGAAGAATCCAAAAGCTATGGATAATGATAAGGCTTTAGATAATACTGTGGGAACAGTTTTAGATCCTATAATGAGTATAAGAACAAGAATTAGATTAGAGCCTAACTCCAAGAAGGAAATTTATTATATAACTGGAATATGTGAATCTAAAGAACAAATACTTGAAATATGCAGAAATAACAATGACAACAGTAAGCTAGAGAGAGTATTTAAAAATTATAGCATAAGTGCACAGCTTGAACTAAAGACTTTAGGAATAAGAAGTGCTATAGCCAATATATTCCAAAGTGCTGCAAGCTCAATTTTCTTTCTAACTAATACTAGAAAAAATAGAGAAGAATATATTAGTAATATTTCAATGCATCAAAAGGATTTGTGGGCATATGGAATCTCAGGAGATTTACCTATTATAATGTTGTCTATAGAAAATGAAGAAGACATAAATTTAGTATATACTATGGTAAAATTCCACAATTACTTAAGAATTAAGGGGGTTAAGCTAGATTTAATTATATATAATAATGAAGAAGTTTCTTATGATGAACCACTTCAAAAAAACATAATGGAAGTAATAAGGTCATCCAATGTAGGTAATTACTTAAATAAAGCGGGTGGAATATTTATTCACAATAAGGCAACCATGGACGCTGAAATTAAGGATTTACTAATAGGAATTTCTAGAGTATATGTAGATAAGAATAATCCATTAAGTTCATATGCATATAATGAAAAGAATTTTAATAGATATGTGGACTTAGATGATGAGGGATTAGATTCGCGTATAGCTTTAAGAAATAATTCAAGGTTTAAGGATAAATATAAGAATGAAAATATTAATGAAGATACAGATGGCGAAAACATACCTTATGAAGTATATGATAATGATGAAGAAGTAATTAATATTCATGATTTAATAAAGAATATTAATGAGCCAGAAGATCAAGATGATATTGATGAATTAGAAATAGATAAGAAATCTAATCAAAGTAAGAAGGAAAGAGAGTTAGTTTATAACTCAGAAATTTCAAGTTTAGTTGATTTAGATTTGGATGTATCAAAAGATTCTAATAATTATAGTAAAGATGCGGATGAAGATCCTGATGTAAGAGATTTAGATTTCTTTAATGGTTATGGTGGATTTTGCAAGAAAGATAATAGTTATATAATAAAACTATCTAATTACAGAAATACGCCAGCACCTTGGATTAATGTTATTTCAAATGATGACTTCGGATTTCATATATCAGAAGTAGGATCAGGATATACTTGGTGTGGAAATTCTAGAGAAAATAAAATAACACCTTGGAGTAATGATTATATTAGAGATCCTATAGGAGAAGCATTATATATTAAAGATAATGACTCTGGTGAGTATTTTTCAATAACGCCAAAACCTGTAAGAGATTCAGGTGATTATTTAATAAAACATAGCTTTGGATACTCTGAATATAGGCATACAGCATACAATATAAAAGGAAAGCTAGAAATTTTTGCTCCTAAAAATGAAAGATTAAAAATTCAGAGGGTTACGCTAGAAAACTTAAGTAATGAGGATAGAAGTGTTTCGCTATTCTACTATGCAAAACTTGTTTTGGGTGTTTATGAGTATGATAGCTCAAGATATATCTCAACATATATAGGTGGAGATGAATCACACTATAAAGAAACAATAGATGTAGTAAATGGAAGCAGCATTAAAAATAGTAATGAAGATTTTACATTCAAAAATAAATTTATAGGTGCTCATAATCCATACAGTGAATATTTTGGAAAATTAAATGCTTACTTAACCATTATAGGTGGGAAAGAATTGAGTTTCACTGGGGACAATAAAGAGTTTTTAGGTATTGGAGGAGAAATCTTTAGTCCTGAGGCTCTAAAACATAATAGGTTAAGCAATAAGTCTGGTGGGATCTATGACCCTTGTTTAGCAGCACAAACAAGCATTATGTTAAGAAAAGGTGAGAAAAAGGAACTGCTAATCCTATTTGGTCAAGATGAAAAAGAAAAAATAGATGAATTAATAAGTAAATACAAGATTTTTGGAAATGCAGAAAGTGAATTAGATAAAGTAAAACAATATTGGAGCAATTTCCTAGGAAATATACAAGTTAAGACACCAGATAAGTCATTAGATTATCTTTTGAATGGATGGCTTTTATATCAAACTTTAAGTTGTAGATATTT
Source organism: Clostridium beijerinckii (assembly GCF_018223745.1). NCBI lineage: Bacteria > Bacillati > Bacillota > Clostridia > Eubacteriales > Clostridiaceae > Clostridium > Clostridium beijerinckii. Next base: position 5,406,376 of record NZ_CP073653.1, on the reverse strand, counting down.
AAGCAGAAGTGCATTTTACCAAAGTGGTGGTGCTTATGGATTCAGAGATCAGCTTCAAGATTCTATGTCACTTGGCTTTGTAAATCCAGAAATAACAAAGGCGCAAATACTAAGAAGTGCTTCAAGACAGTATGTAGAAGGTGATGTTCAACATTGGTGGCATCCTGTTGTTAATTCGGGAATAAGAACTAGATTTAGTGATGATTTATTATGGCTGCCTTATGTAACTGCCGAATATATTAATTCTACAGGAGATTACGAAATTTTAAATGCTAGTGCTCCGTACTTAGAAGATGAACCTTTAAGAGAAGGTGAAGATGAAAGATATACAATAGTAAATCAATCATCAAAAGAAGGAACTATATATGAACATTGTTTAAAAGCTATAGAAAAGAGCTTGAAGTTTGGTATTCATAATATTCCTTTAATGGGTAGTGGAGACTGGAATGATGGAATGAGTACTGTTGGAAACGAAGGAAAAGGAGAAAGCGTATGGCTTGGCTGGTTCCTATATTCAATATTAGAAAGTTTTATTGAAATTGCAGATAAACAAAACGATAAGCAAACAAAAGAACATTTTGAAGAAAGAAGAGAGTTTATACGAGATAACCTAGAGAAAAACGCTTGGGATGGCGGCTGGTATAGAAGAGCATACTTTGATGATGGTACACCTCTTGGTTCAAGAGAGAATCCAGAATGCAGAATTGACTCGTTAGCTCAGAGCTGGGCAATTATATCAGGTGCAGGACAGAAGGAACGTAGTATTGAAGCAATGGAAGCCGTGGATAATAACCTTGTAAAGAAAGATAAGGGAATGATCCTATTGCTTGCACCACCATTTAGTAATTCTAAGTTAGAACCAGGTTATATAAAAGGATATGTGCCAGGTGTAAGAGAAAATGGAGGCCAATATACTCATGCTGCGGTTTGGGTTATACTTGCTTTAACTAAACTTGGGCTTGGTGATAAAGCGGTAAACTACTTTAATATGATAAATCCTATAAATCATGCAAAAACAGAGTTAGAGTGTATGACATATAAAGTAGAACCTTATGTAATGGCAGCGGACGTGTATATAAAAGAGCCTCATGCAGGAAGAGGAGGCTGGAGTTGGTATACAGGAGCTTCAGGATGGATGTACAGAGTTGGCGTTGAAAATATCTTGGGACTTAGAAAGGTTCAAGATAAGGGATATGCTATAAATCCTTGTATACCAAAAGCTTGGAACGAATTTGAAATAAAGATTACAAATGAAAAAGAAGATTACATTATAAAAGTATCTAGATTAAATCAAGAAAATATTAATGAAGTTAATAATAATCAAATGAATAACAGTAAAAATAAAGTTAACAATAGTGAAGTTATTAGAAATAAAAATGAGGAGATTAATGGTGAAAGTAGAATTAGCAAGCAAGGAAGGAATATAATAAATACTAATAATATGAAGGTGATTATAAATGGTGAGAATATAAAGGATAATATCATTCCGAGAAATCGCGGAAAATTAGATGTGTTTGTGTATTTTTAGTACAATAAATTTTGAGCAGCATAAGATATATGAAATTATCCTATGCTGCTTAATTTTATACATATGAAGTTATTACTAATTAATATATTATTTGTTGATCTTATATTATGCAGTAAATTTTATTGTTTAGGAACTTTAATTCAATTAAGAGTTTTAGTTTATAGAAAATTTTAAATTATATTTCTAAGAAGTATATGATGAAGAATGTAGTTTTATAGATAAGATGATCAAACTCCTCCTATTATCATTAAGTTTTAGTGAAAAATACGAATAATTCTTCGAAATATTATGATATAATTAATAATGTGTAAAAACTTATTGTTTTTGTAAAAAATAATAAGCTAAATATTTTAGTTTATATAAGGGTTTTATTATTTGTATTAATAAAAAGAGATGGAGGGTGAGAAAAATGTTGTTCAAAAAATTAAATTTTCATAGTATTAGAATAAAACTAATTATTAGCTTAGTTTTAATTTGCTTTATTCCTCTCATTGTAGCGGGAGTTTTTTCTTATAACCAGTCAAAATCAATACTTAGCCAAAAATTAAATTTAACAAGTAAGCAAACGCTTTCTGAAGTGAATAGTGGACTAGATAATTATTTTGCTGGATTTACAGAAAGAGTAACAATGTTATCAAACAATTATAATTTAGTGAATGTTGATTATGGAAGTAATTTTGATTACATACCTGATTTATTGAAAAACTTAAAAGAAAGTAATAAGGATATTTTCGATACATATTACGGTACTGCTTCAGGTAAATTTGCAATATATCCAGACACAAAGATGCCAGAAGGTTATGATGCAACTAAAAGACCTTGGTATCAAGAAGCTATAAAAGCAAAAGGGAAGCCTGTAATAACTAAGCCTTATCAAGATGCCGCCACTGGAAAGACAGTTGTAGGAATTGTACAAGCAGTTGTGAAAGATAATCAAATTGTTGGCGTTGTTGGAATGGATTTAACATTGACTGCACTTTCAGAGCACATATCAGCAAAAAAGGTAGGTAATTCAGGAATATTATTTATTACAGATGCAGATGGTATAATGTTAGCACATCCTGATGAAAGTAGTATTGGAAAAGATGATGTTACAAAATTATCATATTGGAATGAAGCAAAAACAGGAGATAGCGGCTTTATTACGTATAATTACAATGGAACAGAAAAGTTTGGGGCATATACAACTAATAAAATAACAGGGTGGAAGTTAATCGCATCATTAGAACAAAGTGAATTGTCAAGCGACACAAAATCGATAATATTAACTACTTCTATAATAATATTAATAATGTTAATAATTTCAGTCATTGTATCGTTGATATTAAGTAAAGGAATTGCAACTAATATTAAAAAATTAAAAGAAGTATTTGCCAAGGCTTCAGATGGAGATTTATCAACATTTATAGAAATTAAATCAAAAGATGAAGTTGGTCAGCTTGCAAATGACTATAATTCTATGATAAAAAATATAGGTAAATTATTAGAAAGTGCAAAAGAAACTTCTAACATAGTGTTTGAGACTACAGCTAACCTTTCAAGTATGGCTGAAGAAACGACAGCGTCTATGTCACAGGTTTCGCTAGCTGTTTCAGAGATATCACAGGGAGCTGTAAATTTAGCTGAAAGCTCTCAAGATACTGCTACTGGTGTAGGAGAATTATCAAAAAAATTAGATAATATTGCAGATGCCACAAGGGATATGAATAAAGTATCAGAAGAAACGAAGGGGTTTAGCAAACAAGGAATAATTACTGTAAGTACATTAATAGATAAAAATAGTGAAACAATGGAAGCAACAGAAAAAGTATCAAATATATTCTCAGATATGAATGAAAGTGTAAAAATGATTATTTCAATGTCCGATACTATATCTGAAATAACAGAACAGACAAATTTACTAGCATTAAATGCATCTATTGAAGCTGCACGTGCAGGAGAAGCTGGTAAAGGATTTGCTGTAGTAGCTGAAGAAATAAGAAAACTTGCTGAAGAATCCCAAAATTCTACAGAACAGATTAAGTCAATAACAGGAGCAATCCAATCAAAGGCAGAAGTTGCAGCTAAAGCAATGGAAAACACTAAAAAAATTAATTCAGAGCAAAACGAAGCTGTAACAAAAACAGAGTCAATATTTAATGATATATTATTTTCGATCACAACTTTAACAGAAAAAGTTATTGATGTTAAACATTCAGTAGATGATATGCAAATTCAGAAGCAGATTTTTGTTAGTCAAATAGAAAATAGTTCTTCCATTTCTGAAGAAACAGCTTCATCAACAGAAGAAGTTACTGCATCAGCAGAAGAAGTAACAGCTACAATGGATAGATTTAGCCATCATACAGAAGAATTACAACATTTATCTGAAAAATTAAAAAAAGAAATTGATAAATTTAAAGTTTAGAGTCTAAAATTAGAAATTTAAAAGTCTAACCGAAAGCCTATATATTTTTGTTTCACAGAAATGTATGGGCTTTTCAGTTGAATAGTATAATTATCTTTGCAATTTACATTGATTAAATGTAATTATATGTTATAATTTATCAATAATGCATGAAAAATAAGCATAACTTGTAAAAGAATAAGTATATTTATTGTAATAAACATAATTTTTATAGTGTAAAAAATAATTCTAAAACTACTACTTATTTTATAAGAATATTGATAAGGGGAGAAAATAAATGGGATTGATTAGAAAACAATATGAAAAAACAATGGACAAGCAAACAAATAATAAAGATAAAAATAGCTCTGGGAAAATAAAGAGCATAAAAAGCGAACTCCTAATCACAATGTTATCAATATCCGTTGTACTGACTCTTGGAATTATTTTATGTGTAAGCACTATTTTATCGAAATATTATGATAATGAAATAAATAGTAAGAACGAAATGTTATCTAAGCTTATATCAAAAAATGTTTCTTCTTTTATGGATACGGCGTATAAAGTGACAGAAGATCTAGCATATAATTCAGAAGTAAGAGAGGGAAGTAAAGATACAAAGGAAAAAGTACTTAAAGAAACTAAAGACAGAAATCCATATTTTGAATTATTATATATGCAGGATGAAAAAGGAATGCAGACTGGGAGATCATCAGGGGATCTTGCTGATAGATCAGACAGATGGTGGTTTTCACAAGCAAAAAGCTCTTTATCATCATTTGTATCAAAGTCTTATTATTCTGCTTCTTCTAAGAATCCAGTAACTTCAATATTTGTTCCTTTGGTTGAAGATAATAAGTTTGTTGGAGTAATGGGGTCTGATATTAATTTAGAAAAATTGCAGGAAGTAGTAAGTGAATATTCAGATGAAGCATCAGGAAGATATTCTTTCATAATAGATGGAGAGGGTGTTGTTGTTGCACATCCGAATACTGAAGTGATTGAAGAATTATATAATTATAAAAACCAAACTAGAACAACTGGAGTCAAAGAGGGAAATCCTAAGGAAGAGCCGATAGAAGTATCAGATGGACTAAAAGAAATCATAGCTCAGTTAATGGCTGGAAATGATGGTAGCATTAAATATAAAGAAAATGGTCAAAATTACTATGCATCTTATACGAACATAAAATTAGATGGAAATTCACTTAATTGGTCAGTTATAACAGTTCAAAAGGAATCTAGTGCAAAGGCTATTATAAATAACATAACAGAAATCTCATTAATCGCAGGCTTAATAATATTACTTGCAGCAGCTGCAGTAATCATGTATGTGTCGAAAAGAATTTCAATGCCTATAATAGAAATATCAAACTTATTATCTATAGCATCAACTGGTGATTTTACAGTGAAATCTTCTACTAGAGCGAAAAATGAAATTAAATTATTAGGTGAAAGCTTCAATGAGATGATGAGCAAGGTTTCTGCTTTATTAATCGAAACAAAAGATTTGACTCATGATATGAAAGAGAGTTCTGCAATTTTGGCTGAAAAGTCTCAGGAAACAACTAATGTGGCAAGAGATATAAATATTACATCACAGGAAATAGCGCAAGGAGCATCTAATCAAGCTAGTGGAGCAGAAGAGAGTGCAAGACTTGGAGAAGACATGAGGGGAGAATTTAATCAGTTAGAGGAAAAGACTAATCTAATGATTAATGAATCAATCAATTCATCTAAAGCAATTGCAAATGGAATTAACAAGGTTCAAGATTTAAAAGAAAAGGCACAAACAACAATTTCCATTGTAGAAAAAACTCAAGGAAATATAGGAAGCCTAAGTGATAAATCTAAGAATATAGAAAATATACTTGGAGTTTTAAAGGGGATTGCAGAGCAGACTCAGTTACTCGCGCTAAATGCATCTATAGAAGCGGCAAGAGCAGGAGAAGCTGGCAAAGGTTTTGCGGTAGTTGCAACAGAGATTCAAAAATTATCACAAAATTCAGCAGTATCAACTAAAAATATAGCAGAGATAATTTTAAATATAAAGCAAGATATATTAAGCAGTGTAAGTGATATGAAAAAAGTAAAAGAAGTATCCATGGATCAATTTGTTTCAGTAAACGAAGTGAATGAAGCCTTTAATAGTATTACGCAGGCAACTGATACAATAACAACTGCAATAGATTATATGGGAAGCTTTGTTGAAGAAATGAATGACAAAAATGAACAAGTAGTAAATTCAATAAATAATATTGCGGCAATATCAGAAGAAACAGCAGCATGTTCACAGGAAGTAACGGCATCAATTCAAACTCAAACGGAAGCTATTTTAGAAGTATCACAGGAAGTGGAAAAACTGAAAGAAAAAGCTGAACGTTTAGAAATGGAAGTTGATAAGTTTAAAATTTAATAAATTCTCAATGTAAATAGATATCATGTTACTATTCTGGTAGTAATATTGATATTTATTTGCTATATCACATAAATTATTAATAATTACTTGATAAATAGTAAAAACTTTTTGTAGAAACTGTAAAAAATCTGTTGAAAATACTAAAGATTGAATATAGAATAATATCTGAAAAATGAAATGAAACCCAAATAACCATTTTGCAAGGAGTATACAAATGAGTTTATATTATAAGTTGAAGCATAATATAGTTGATGTGTTTTTCATATTTTTAGGCTGCATGATTGCATCCTTAGGCGTGAATCTATTTTTAGTACATGCAAAACTTTTAAGTGGTGGTGCCACTGGTATTGCACTGATTTTAGAGTACACTCTTAAAGTTCCATCTGGAGTAGTAATCTTAATAATTAATTTACCGTTACTTGTATTGAGTTATAAAAAACTCGATAGATCATTTACGATTTATACAACAATAGGGATGCTTAGTCTTTCAGCTTCTCTGCTTATAACAAAACCACTTTCGCGCCTAATTGATATGAATGGTGATTTACTTATCTTTTGTATATATGGTGGGGTTTTATGTGGTATTGGTTACGGAATGGTATTTTTAAGACATGGTTCCACAGGAGGAACAGATATTATAACCATGCTTATTAGAAAAAAATATTCGAATTTTAATATAGGAAGTTTAGGATTTTCTCTAAACTTAATAATAGTTATTATAGGAGCATTAATATTTGGTATTCCACAAGCATTGTATACTCTTATTTCTTTGTTTATTCAAAGTACAGTTCTTGACAGAGTATTAAAAGGATTTAGCAGTAAAAAACTTCTTCTGATTCTAACAAGAAAAGAAAAAGAAATTATTGATTATGTAATAAAAGATCTTAACCGTGGAGTTACATCTTTGTTCGCGGAAGGTGAGTATACTCATGATAAAAAGAAAATGCTTTACTGTATTGTAAGCTCACACCAAATGGTTGAACTAAAAAGTATTGTGCATCAGATAGATCCAGGAGCTTTTATAACAATTATTGATATATCTGAGGTTAGAGGTAAGGGCTTTTTGACAATTTAAAATAGGTTAAAAATATGAAAGTCCACCATAAAAATTTAATTTATGGTGGACTTTTTGGAAATAAGCACTAAATTAAAATGATAAACTTTAGTGCCTGAGTATTATGGGGTACGAATATTATTCTTACCAACAGCGGGAAATTTATTCAAAAATATATTAAATTTTTTGCAGTCCTTATATAACTAATCATCTCCATCTATTTCATAATTATCGGAAGAAAGCATATCTTGTGTGTAATCAAATTCTTGACTAGCTATATTATTTACAACAATAGGGTCAACTGCTGGATTAGGCATATTTACAGGAAAATCCACGCCAGTTGCACTTTCAACATCATCTCTGCTTGGATGATAATTAGTTCTCATTTTTGGCAAGTAGGAATTAGTAAAGTCTTTTTTACTACCATCTCTCACATCAGAAGTATGAGATACTTTCTTTTCTTTACTCATATAAAATCACTCCTAATTTTATTAAATTATTTTTATTAAGCTCTTCATATTAAATCACTATATTTAGATTCATCAGAGTCGCCGTCAGCATTTAGATCAATAAGCTCTGTATCTAGATTAGTTCTAGATATATTTGCATTATTTAAACTTTTAGCATTTCTTTCACCTGAATCAGCAGTCTTTCGTACATTTTTAGAATCAGAAGCCTTTGACTTTGGTGAACTTTCCTTACTATACTCTTCCATTGGATAATCATCGCCAGGGTTTATACTAAATGGAATTTTTGATTGACTCATAAAAATCACTCCTATCTTTTGCTCAATATTATTTACAATATAAATATATATATAGAACAGATTTTGACTTGTTATAGATAAGCCAATTATAAGCTGGATTTATACTATGAAATATATCCCAACTAGAAACTGGAACAAAAGTATATTATTCATTTCGGCGAGTTATATGCATAAGTTCAGGTCTTAGTTGGGTTATCTATATAGATAAAGTTATATTCATGCTATTTATATTAGTGATTTTGGTTTGACTGGTTCAGGATGTTCCAATCCATTAGCATTTTCAATACTTTTTTCACTTGGAGCATGGTCGGCTTTTGAATCCGGAAGATACATACTTTTTATTTTTTTTAGTTCAGAATCATTTGGGTCTGATGGATGTGAATCAGTTAATTCTTCTCCAGAATAATATTTTTCATTTTCATTAGATGATATTTTTTCTTTACTCATTAATAATCACTCCTAACTTCTCAAATATTATGATTTTTATATTCAAAAGCATCTTCATCATTCATAGCAACAGGTCCTGTTACTGGATGCGGTTTAGAAGATGTTGAACTCGTTATATTTTTATTAGGGCCGTCAGTCGAAAGGGGATTTAAACTTCTAGTTGGTGCAATGTTATCTCGTCCTCCTTGCCTATTAGAAGATTCAGGCCTTGTACCAGATAACTTCTCAACATCATAATCTCCTGGAGTAGGATTATATGGTGTTCTTTCTTTGCTCATTGTAATCACTCCTCACATATTAATTTTTGGAATTTATTTATAGTACATAATGTCTAAAATTTTGAGATAACTAAAGTAAATAAAACTTAGTTATATCTTATTATCTGAAAAAAGAGTCGTATTAATGCTAGAAATATTTAGATTTTATATAAAAAACATGGTAAAATTATGTTAAGTGATTTTTTTTTGTTATTTTTAAAAAATTCACTTTATAATGGATGAGGAGGAATTTTATGAATAAAAATATAAAAAGAATAATTGCGATCACAGTTGCTGTCAATACAATTTCAACAATTTCACCTACGACATTAAATACATATTTTGTAGGAGCAAAACCTGTTTATGCGTCTTCATATTCTCCAGACGATGAACAATTAAAAACTCTAAAGATAAAATCTTTAGATGGAGAAACTCTTGATTTGCGTGATGGGTATAATGGAGATACAGTAAAATTAAGCGATGAAACAGAATACTATACAAAGCTTACTGATGATAGTGATGGAATTAAGATAACGGCTGACGCTGAAGGTGATGACTATGTAGTTAAGATTTTTACATCTGATGCAGAAAATGCTACAGCTTATGATCCTGGGGACGAAATCTTACTTGGAAAAGGTGATACAACTTTATATATAAGAACTTATAAGTCTAAATCAGAATTTAATAAAGTAAAGAATAATGTATCAAATTGTAAAGAAGAATATACGCTAAATGTAAGAAAGACTAAAGAAAGTTCTTATGAGGATGATTCTCAAGATTCGATATATTTAGATAATATTGACTTAAGCAAAGGAGATATAGATTTCATAAAGGGAAAAACAAGCTATGATATAAAGGTTGATGAAAATGTTGAGAGCATGTGGATTAAAGCAATTCCTGAGAGTAATAGCGACAGAGTCAGAGTAGATGGATCTTTAGTAGATTCTAGCGATAATTATAAAAAAACTGTATCTTTAGATAAAGGTAAAAATGAGATTAAAATAAAAGTTACAGATAGTAAGGATAATCAAAGAACATATACATTAAATGTTACTAGAGGAGACGATTCTGATAACGAAGATGATATATACTTAGATCATATAACTTTAAGTGAAGGCGATATTGACTTTTCTAAAGATGATAATTCATACAACGTTGATTTAGATGAGTCTGTAAGTAAAATAACTATAGGTGCAGAGCCAGAAGATAGCGATTATTCAGTTACAATTGATGGAGATGAAGTAAGATCAAGTGATGACTATGAAAAAAAAGTATCATTGGATAAAGGGAAAAATGTCATAAAGGTAAATGTTGAAGATGAGTTAAATGATAAAAAGAGAACTTATACTTTGACTATAAATAGAGGTAAGGAAGCAGATGATAGCAAGGACAATAATACTGGGGATACATCTGATAAAAAATCTCAATGGGTTCAAACCGATGATGGTTGGAAGTATTATGATGAAAATGGAAAAGTATTAAAAAGTTCATGGCTTTATGATAAAGATCAAAAAGTATACTGTTACTTAGATAAAGATGGTCTAAGAGTTACAGGCTGGCATAAAGATAATGAAAAATGGTACTTGCTAGATAGTAAGGGAGCAATGCTTACAGGTTGGCAAAAAGATAATGAAAAGTGGTATTTATTGGGATCTGACGGAGCAATGCTTACAGGCTGGCATAAAGAAACAGTAGATGATCAAAAAAAGAACACTGATGCATCAACTAATTCAGGAGATAATGATACTAAAAAAGTTGATAATTGGTATTATTTAAATCAAGATGGATCAATGAGGACAGGCTGGTTATCAGATAGTGGAAAGTGGTACTTCTTTAATGCAGATGGAACAATGCAAAAAGGATGGTTAATTGACTATAATTCAAAATACTATTTAACTGAAGATGGTAGCATGGCAACTGGAACAAGAACTATTAATGGAAAAGAGTATAAATTCAATAATAGTGGAGCTTTAATACTTTAGGAAAATATTATGAACATTAATTTAATTGTACGTTTAATTTATTTTATTAGATTAAATTATAGATGAGACAAGTGAGACTTGAATTTATGACATAGTTCGCCGAAATAAGGATTATGCTGTTGTTTCAGTTTCTAAGGAAATTATGATGGATGATTCTAAGATCACAAGTTGCATCCAAGATGCTAGCCTCAAAGGCGAGCTTTGAACTAGCATACTTGGAACAACTTTTAATCTAAGAATCAAAACCATCAAATTCCTAATGAAACATTTCACAAAAGCATAATTCTTATTTCTAGTTGGGATATATTTCATAGTATAAGTCTAGCTTATAATTGGATATAGATACCCACGCTCGAAAGTAGACTTATACAATTATCTAAACTTAGCAAATTCAATAGCTTAATTAAGTGTATAAGTTAATATACGCCTCTGTTTATCTATATTTGTAATCACAAGGGTCATACTATGGAGAAAACATTTGAAAATGAGCTGTTAAAGGTTCTTAGTTGCAGGTTGTTCCATTTTATTTTGGGTTCTCGAACTTCCTCAGCGAATGTAATGAGTTGAGCTTCAATAGGAAAGTTGGAGCATGCTAAAGTGTGTGCAACCTGCTGCTTAGATCTTCAACGATATTTTCATAGCTTTTCGGAATCAAAATATTTATGATTTCGGTAAGTTATCACATAAATCTAGTTTTAAAGATATTTATCTATACTAGTAACTAAACAAGAACTCGCTTTATTCTTATAAGTGAGTTCTTGTTTTAATTAATCAAATGATTGCTAAATTAAAGTTTAAACCAACAATATTATAGATTATTCGATTATAGATTGTTCATGCGAAATAGCTACATATATTATGGGATAAAAATCATTTTATATCTTTTGATGATATGATATATACATTAAAAAACAATTCTTCATCATAAGTCTGAAAATGTTGCAAGAATTTTATTAGAAATTTTGAAATGTGCATTGTGAATTGTAACATATATAAGTTAATTATTTATAAAAAATTAATATTTATATAATAGAATTTTTAGAACTATGTAGTATACTTGGAATAGTATAGGATTATAGTTCTATATTTATAATTAAATTAAGTTATGTTATTATAACTATATAATGTTTATTTATATAATAAGTAAGTTATGTAAAAGTAAATAGATTAATTTTATAAATAACAATAAGGAGGAAGTTTATGCATAAAAAAATTAAATATATAATTGCAGCAACTCTTGTTGTTGCAGCTGTTTCAGGATTTGCACCAAGTAACAATTTTCTATTAGGAAGCGTTGAAGCTTATGCATCAACATATAATGATGCTAGTAATGGAGAATTAAAATCGTTAGATTTGACTTGGGGTAGCGGAAGTAAAATTAAATTGCTTGATAGTTATTCTGGAGATGAAGTAGATTTGTCAAGCGATACTGACTATTATGTGCAGCTTAAAGGTGTGAGTGACTTTAATGTAGCTGCAGAAGTAAAAGGAAGCGGATATGTAGTTAAGATGTTCACTTCATCAAGCAGATCAGAAAAAGGTGAAGATGTTGGACAAGATGTTAATATCGGTTCAGGATATAAAGATATCTATCTAAGAACATATAAGAGTGAAGAAGCATATAAGGAAGCTTATAATGACGGAGATGTAAGTGATTGTGAAAAGACTTATATTATTCATGCAAGAAAAGAAAGTAGTACATCAGAAGCAGAAGAAGATAGAGAATATGCTTATTTAGATGGAATTTACTTAAGTGATGGAAGTGTTGATTTTTCCAAAAATAAAACTTCTTATGATGTGAATGTTGGTGAAGATGTTGACAAATTAACTGTTAGAGCTAACCCTGACGATGATGATGATTATATAGAAATTAACGGAAACTCAGTATATGAAGATGACAATTTCGAAAAGACAGTTAATTTAGATAAAGGAAATAATACTATAACAATATATGTTGAGCATGAGGATGAAGATACAACTTATACTTTGAATGTATATAGGGGTAAATCAGCAAATAAAACTGATTCTTCAAACGGCCAAAACTTTGCAATTCAAACTCAAGAAGGCAGCCTTAATGCATGGCAAAGAGTAGATGGAAAATGGAGATATGTAGATGGTACAGGCTCAGTTTTAAAAAATAAGTGGTGGTTTGATAAGGATACCGGAAAGAATTATTATTTAGGACAAGATGGATTTAGAACTACAGGATGGTTTAGTGATAATAACAACTGGTATTATTTCAACGAAAATGGTGAAATGCAGACAGGATGGGTAAATACAAATAAAAATTGGTATTATCTAAATAAAAGTGGAGCCATGCAAATGGGCTGGTTAGAAGATTCAACTGGAAACTGGTACTACCTTGATGGTAGTGGAGCTATGGAGACAGGATGGATTGAAGATTCAAATGGGAAATGGTATTACTTAGATTCTACAGGTAAAATGATAAAAGATTCTGCAATAGGTGCATATAAATTAGGCACGGATGGAGAATTAGAATAATAATACTTCTGTAAATAAATTGTAAACTTGTGTGTGTCAAGTGCACAATAGTGAATTAAGTGGTAAAATAATCATAATATGTAATTAAAGCACAATCGAAAAATAATAGACAAGTATGCATACCTATTATTTATTTCGCGTGCTTAAAGTGGAGGGAGAACATTATGAATAAAAATTTGAAAAAAATAGTTGCAATTGCATTAGCAATAGGAACTATCTCGGCAGTAGCACCTGCAACAAACATAAATTTTTTAACTACAAAAGCTTATGCATCATCTGATAATGATGAGACTGAACTTGAAAGCTTACAATTGCTTACTGAAAGTGGAAGTAAAATAAAGCTTTACGAAAGCAGTAGCTATGATAGTGATGATAAAGTTGATGCAGATGATGTGGAGGCTGGTGAGAAGTATTTTGCTAAGACTTCATCAGATACTATAAATATAGATATAGATGGACCAAGTTCAAAGTATGTTAGAGTTTTTAAGGGAACTTCAGATTCTACTAAAGGTAAAAAAATAAGTAGTGATATAAGTTTAGATAAAGATTCAACTACTACTCTTACTGTAAGAGTGTATGATGAAGAACCAGATGATGATGTAAGATATGAAGATGACGATTATTCAAGTGAATATACAATAAAGGTTAAATGTACAGCTGATTCTTCGGATTCAGATGATGAGGATTCAAGTGACAGTTCAGATGATTACGATGATATCTACCTAGATAGACTTAGTGTAGATGGTCAAAGTATAAGTTTATCTAAATCAAAAGTTGAATATACTTATAATGTAAGTAGTGATACAGATGAAGTAACAATTAAAGCGACTCCAGAAGATGAAGATTATGACGTTACAATAGATGGCGATAGTGTAGATGATGATGATAAGTACAAATCAGATGTAGATTTGAAAAAAGGTGAAAATAAAATCAAAATTGAACTTGAAGATGGTGATGATGAAAGAGTATATACATTAATCATAAATAGAGGCGGCACATCATCAACTACAGGAAGTACAACAAATACAGCTTCAGGTTCACCAAGCAGTGCAACTGATGTTGTAGCAACTGTTACAAATAAATGGGTACAAGTTGGCGGAAACTGGCAATATAAAGATGCAACAGGAAATACAGTGAAAAATACATGGGTTCAAAATTATTTTGTACAAGCTGATGGAAATATGGCTACTGGGTGGTTAAATTATAGTGGAAAGTGGTACTATCTAGGTTCTGATGGAGCAAGAAAAACAGGATGGCAACAAGCAGGTGGAAAATGGTACTACCTAGACTCAGAAGGTGCAATGCAAACTGGATGGGTTAGAGATTTAGGTAGTGGAAAGTATTACTATTTAAATAGCGATGGATCTATGGCTTATAATACAATGATTGGTAAATATAAGCTGGGATCAGATGGAGCTTGGATTAACTAAGAATATAAATAGTATAATAACTGAAAAAGCAAAAGAACGTTTATTTAATAGACGTTTCTTTTGCTTTAAATAAATATATTCAAAAGCTTTAAATATATTTACAATATTTTATATTAGTGGTAATATTACTAAAAAACTCAAAAAGCCTACTTTAATTGTTAATCCTGATATATAATTAATTAAGGATGTATTTACTAATTAAATATATAAGTAGAAACGGGGGAAATAAAATGAAGAAAAATATGATTAAAATAGTTTCAATAGCGTTAGCTCTTGGAATCGTTTCAGCAGCAGCGCCTGCTACAAATATAAATGTATTGACTACAAAAGCTTATGCAGCAAATGATAACGATGATGATTATTTGGATCGTCTAGAATTAAATGATGAAGATGGGAACAATATAAAACTATATAGTGATAGTGATTATGACAGCAAAGTAAATGCTAGTGATGTAGAAGAAGGAGAAACTTATTACGCAAAAACTTCATCAGATACTGTAAGTATTGATATTGATGGGCCTGATGAAAAATATGTTAGAGTATTTAATGGGACATCATCTTCTTCAAAAGGAAAAGAGGTAGGGGAGGACGTTGATTTATCAGATGATTCTTCAACTACTACTCTTACAATAAAGGTATATGGCAAAGAACCAGATGATGATATGAGATACAAAGATAATGATGATTATAATGTCTTAAGTACATATAGGATTAAAGTAGAGAACGCAAATTATAATCAAAATAAGGATAATGATAATATTTATTTAGAAAGGCTCAGCGTAAATAATAATAAGGTTCAGTTGTCAAAATCTGAATTAACTTATACTTATAATGTTGCTAGTGATGTAAAGAGAGTAACAATTAAAGCAACACCAGAAGATGACGATTATGATGTTACTATTGATAATAAAAATGTTCAAAGTGCAGATAACTATAAAAAAGAAGTGGATTTAGATGAAGGCACAAATGAATTTGAAATAGAACTTGAAGATGGTGATAAAGATAGAGTATATACTTTGATAATAAATAGAGGAAATCCTTCATCAAATGGTACAAGCTCGCAAGATACAGCAGAACCAGAACATCAAGATAGTATTTACCTAGATAAACTAAGCATTGATGGCAGACTTTTCTCATTATCACAATCACAAGTAAATTATAGTTCTAATGTCCCTAGTGATGTAAATAAAGTTACAATTAAAGCCGAACCAGAAAAAGATTTTTATACAGTTAAGGTTAACGGTAGTGAAGTTTTTGAAGATGATGATTATAAGACAACAGTTAATCTAAAAGACGGTGAAAATAAAATTAAGGTAGATGTCAAAAATGAAAATAGTGGTGAAGAAAGAGTTTATACTTTGACTGTAATTAGAGGAAGTGTGACTTCAACACAAAATAACACCACTGGAGTAGAAACTAATGCGAATAAATGGGTACAAGTAAATGGAGCATGGAAGTATAATGATGCATCAGGAAATTTTGTTAAGAATACTTGGGTAGGAAATTATTACTTACTTGACAGCGGAAATATGGCTACTGGATGGTTGAATTATAACGGAAGCTGGTACTATTTAGGAAGTGATGGAGCTAGAAAAACAGGATGGCAGTTAGTAGATGGAGCTTGGTATTATATGGATTCACAAGGTAAGATACAAACAGGCTGGATTAAAGATTCAAACGGAAAGTATTATTATTTAAATAGCAATGGTGCCATGGCATATAATACAACAGTAGGCGGATATAAATTAGGGTATGATGGTGCTTGGATACAAAAATAGAAATCACCAGATTAGAATGAGAATGCATAATAAAAGTGGAGGTATAGACTATGAATAAAAATATAAAGAGAGTGATTGCAATTGTACTAGCTATAGGAACAATTTCAGCGGCAACACCAGTTTCGAAGATAAATCTATTAACTACAAGGGCTTATGCTTCGACTACTAATGATGAAAGTACATTGGATAGTTTATCATTAGATGATAGTGATGGTAATAATGTAAAACTGTATGATGATAATGATTATAAGAATAGAGTTAAGGAAGAAGATGTTCATGAAGATGAAACATATTATGCCAAAACTTCATCAAAAACTGTAAGTGTGGATATAAGCGGGCCAGATGATAACTTTGTCAGAGTATTTAGAGATAGTTCAGATTCTACTAAAGGTAAAGAAGTAGGGGATGATATTCAGTTAACAGATAAATCAGTTGTTACTGATCTTATTATAAAGGTATATGGGAAAGATCTAGACGGTGAAAGTGTAAGAAATAATGAGCATGATGATAATGAGTATGATTTGCTAAATACATATGAAGTAAAAGTGAGACATGTAGACGAAGCTGATTCAGATAAAACAGATTTTGATGATATTTATTTGGAGAGACTTAGTATAGCTGGAAGTACTATAAATTTATCCAATTCAATAACTAAGTATACTTATAATGTAGATAGTGATGTAAACCAAGTAGCAATAAAAGCAACACCAGAAAATGATAACTACGATGTTACTATAGATGGTGAAGATGCTGATTATGATGATAATTATAAGAGAACTGTTAATTTGGAAAAAGGTCAAAATATCATAAAAGTAGAAATTGAACATAATAATAAAGATAGAGTATATACTTTAATTATAAATAGAGGAAATGTTTCTTCAAGTAATACAAATAATAGTTCAACTAATACTAATACAAATACAGGAAGTAAAGATGTTAAAGCTAATCAATGGGTACAAACAAATGGAATATGGCAGTATAATGATGCAGAAGGAAAAGTAGTAAAGAATAGTTGGATACAAAATTATTATTTAAACTCTGATGGAAATATGGTTACAGGATGGCTAAATCTTAATGGAAGCTGGTATTACTTTGGAACAGATGGAGCTAAGAAAGTCGGATGGCAACAATCAAGTGGAAAATGGTATTATCTAGATTCAGAAGGAAGAATGCAGACTGGATGGGTAAAAGATAGGAATGGAAAATATTATTATTTAAATAGCGATGGGTCTATGGTTTATAACACTAAAATTGGTGTATACAGATTAGGCGCTGATGGGGCTTGGATTAAATAAATTTAATTTTAATCGAGTTAAAAATAAAGAACGCTTATGAAATAGGCGTTCTTTATATTATTTTATATAAGGCATAATAAAAAAATAACCATGGTATTTTATTTCATATGCCTAAAAGGAGAGAGAATATATGAACAAAAATTTGAAAAAAATAATAGCCATAATATTAGCTGTAAATACTGTTAGTACAATTGCACCAGTAGCTAATTTGGGTCTACTAACTACTAAAGCTTATGCAGCTAATAAAATAACTAATTTAACAGTAGAAGATTCAAACGGAGATAATATGTCTCTTTATAGTGAGAGTGATTGTACAGATAAGCATAGGGTAGACAGTGATGATGTACAGCCTGGAAAAACTTACTATACCAGAAAGACTTCAGCAGATGAAATAAATATAGATGCAGATGGGGTGGATTCAGATAATATAAGAGTATTTGAAGAAACATCATCAGATACTGAAGGAAAAGACGTAGGAGAGGATGTTGACTTATCATCTGGAACAAATATTATTACTGTAAGAGTATATAACGGAGATCCGGGAACAGTAAAATATAGTGATAATTCTTATGTAAATGAATATAAGATTAGAGTAAAATACTCCGGATCAAATGATGATGACGATGAAGATTCAGATAATGTATACTTAAGCAGTATTACGTTAATGGGAGGGAATATAGACTTCTCAAAAAAAGTTTATACTTATGACGTGCAGGTTCCAGAAGATTTAAGTAAAATTACAATTCGTGCAAGGCCTGATTGCGATAGCGGTAAATATGATGATTATAAGGTAAAAATAAATGGAGTAAAAGTTGATAAAGATGATAAATTTAAGGATGATGTATCCTTAAATAAAGGGAAAAATGTAATAGATATAAAAGTTGAAGATGATGATGATAATGAAAGAGTATATACTTTAAATATTACTAGAGGTAAAGATAACTCAAATAATAATTCCAAAAGCAGTGAACAAGCAGAAGTTACCAAAACAAGTCAATGGGTTCAAGTTGATGGGAAATGGCAATACAAAGATTCAACAGGTAACTCAGTAAAGAATACTTGGGTGCAAAACTATTTTGTACAAGCCGATGGGAATATGGCGACAGGTTGGCTAAATAATAATGGAAAGTGGTACTATCTAGGCGATGATGGAGCTAGAAAAACGGGATGGCAGTTAGTAAATGGAAATTGGTACTACTTAGATTCACAAGGAATAATGCAGATTGGATGGATTAAAGACATAAACAATGGTAAATATTATTATCTAAATAATGATGGGTCTATGGCATATAACACAACAATTGGCGAATACAAATTAGGATCAGATGGAGCTTGGTACAATAGATAATTAGGAAGAAAATTTTGAATTAGTAGATAGTGTTGCGTAGTGAGAATCCTAGCCGAAATTGGATACATATTTGTTCCATAGGACTATGAAAATTTCGCTGAAAGGTTCTAAATGGCAGGTTGTGCCCATTACTGCATGTTCCCACTTTCAGTGTGACAAGCATTGAATGGAACAACCTCCCATTAAGAACCTAAGCAGCTTATTTTCAAATGCCTATTTTACAAATATGTATCCAATTTCTCTGTTGTGATATTTCAAATTCTCAATATTGAACATTATATGGATAAACGGTATGTAATTAATAATGAAAAAATTAAATTTATACAAAAAAAGGTACCAAAATGAATTTAAATAGTTGTATTGTATAATGAAAGTTTATTTGGATAGTTATAGAAGATATTCATTTAAAATGAATTATATCCAAGTAGATTAAAATTATAGAAATAGAACTATATAACGCTCAATAATACAATTTTACTTGTATAAGTTAATTAATTTAGAATTTAATAGAACTATTTTCTAAATTAGCTAAAAAATATTTATATATTTTTTAAAAAAGGACCCAAAATGAATTTTGGCATTGTATTATTTAGTGATATTACAGTAAATACTAGGAAGAACAGTAAATTATGAAAGTTAATAGCATTTTATGTACAAGCATTATGTAATGTGGTATCATGTTATAGTTAATGTAAATGTGTAATAAATTACATGTGATTTATTTGATTACTAAGAAATTTATACAAAAATATACATTAGTAGTTATTATATAACTTTACATAGTTGTACAATAATGCTATAATTTATCTGAATTTTAAAATTTAGGAGGAAAAGAAATTATGTTTAAAAGAGCAAACAAAATTACATCTTTATTAGTAGCTGCTGCTTCAGTTATGGCTTTAGTGCCTGCTTACGCTGCAGACGTAAAGAAAATTGATTCAGAAGACGGTACTGTATACAATGCAGTAGCATACAAAGATGGTAAATACTTTGTTGATGGAGAAATCAACGATGATGAAGAAGCTTACTATGTAGCTGACGGAAAATTCAACAAATTAGAAGATGTTGATTCAGGAGATGACGCAGATTTATTTGGAGAAAAATACTTAGATGTATCAGATGGAGACTACACTGTTGATTTAGATAAAGGTAGTGTAACTGATGACGATGTTAAAGGTGATACAGCAGATGATGCTGCTGCAGCTTTAAGAAAGAAAATCAAAGACGATACAGATGACAGATATGCTGAAGCTACAAGTGATAAAGTTGTAGATGAAAATGAAAGTGATACTGAAGATTTAACTAAATTAAATATAGTTCCAGGAGCAAAATATAGTAAACCTTGGTACTACACACAATATGCAAGTACTGATGCTGGTAAATTAGATGGTGCTAATGGTGGAAATGCTAAATTTAATGTTTATACTGATACAGATGGTAATTACATTGATGCAGACTATAACTTAGGAAAAGTTAAGGTTAAAACAACAGCTGTTTCTGCAGATGTAGATGGTAAGACTATAACTAAAGAAGATACTATAGAAAATACAAATGATAAGTATGATGCTGCTGGAAAAGACGATACACTTAGAGCAAGTGTTAGTCAAGTAAAAGTGTTAACACAAGATAAAGATTATATTTATAGACTTGTAGATGTAACTGTAAAAGTTTCAGGAACTACTGCTACAATTAGTGAAATTAATGGTTTAGCTGCAGGTACTGATGTACTTAAATATGGTGCAGATAAGCAAACAGTAACATTCAAAGCTATTCAAAAAATATCAAAAGCACAAAGTTCTGATGAAGTAGATGGAGCTAAATATGCTAAATCTGTAACTACTTATGCACTTTCAAATGATTCAGCACAAAAATTAGATGATGCAGAATTATTTACAGATCTTACTCTTGATGTAAATTATACTATAGTAGGTACTAAATTAGTAGCTTATACTACAGATAAAGCTTATACTAAAGCAGATTCAACAGGAGCTAAAGTTCTTGCAAGAGCATATACATTAAAATCAAAGTCTTCTTACTACTATGCTGATTCAGAAGATCAAACTAAAGAAGATTGTGAAGTAAGTGCTCAAGATGATAAGACATCAGCTGTTCAAACAGACGTTGATGGAAACCTTTGGAGATTAGATGGTGGATACATCTATAAATTCGATGGTACTGATGACTGGGATAAAGTTTACAAAGTAGACGGATCTTTCGATGAATTATCAGTTTATGACAAAGATAACATGGTTGCTTGGAGCGAAGATGATGATGTATATTCATTAATCGGAGGAAAGAGCGATGATAATAAGGGTGATGACCAAGGAACAACTCCTGTAGTTAAAGCTGGTTGGGCTCAAACTTCAGCAGGATGGACTTATGTTAAAGCTGATGGAACTAAAGCTACTGGATGGTTACAAGACGGTGGTGCTTGGTACTACTTAAAAGCTGATGGTACAATGGCTACAGGTTGGGTTCAAGATGGAGCAACTTGGTACTACTTAAACGGATCAGGTGCTATGCAAACTGGTTGGTTAAATGATAACGGAACTTGGTACTACTTAAATGGATCAGGTGCTATGTTAGCTAACACAACTACTCCTGATGGATATTATGTAGGAGCTAATGGAGCTTGGGTTAAATAGTTTTAATCTAAACTTATTAGATAAATAAAAAAGGACAAGGCTTAGCCTTGTCCTTTTTTTATCAATAATATTATTATATAATGAATTTACATTTGAAACTCTAATGGGCTAAGTGCTAAATTAAGATTAGAAAGTAGAAAATTAATTGTGATATATTAGAGAGAATAAAAGGATTTTATGATAATAAAAACATGGTAAGATATGATAACAAATAGGGGTAATTCCTGTTTGGAGAATAGGTAATTTAATTCACTTATATTGTGTGCATGTATCATCATTTAGAAATATTGAAATAGATTCCTAAGAGTTTTAGGATTAGGATATATATTTTGTCTATATTCATATTAATATCAGGCTTGCTTGCAACGTTCTAAATCCAGAGCCGCTATTATAGGGTAATTTATTTAAGAAATCCCGCTATATTATAGTTAACTTGAATAAATTAATAGGCTTTAGTAGTGAATCATATGATGACCATTTTTAGCCTTACTTTCAAGTTATAAAACCATTCTTAGATTTCCTATAAATAATATTTATTATTTCGTAATAATAAAATTTTACTGTAATTATTTTGTATTAGTTTATTTTATATAAATGTTCTTATTAAGTTTTTATCTTTCTTTCTTGTTAATATTTTTGTGTTTTTGTGTAATTCTATTGGCAAGCAAGTATTTTAATATCCAATAAGCTATGGTAAGTATAATTGCATAAGATTATAATACAAACATCGTAGTATGCTGGAACCTATCATCTTTAAGTTAACAACTAACATTGTAAATTAGAGAATGGACGAATTTGTGTGTTATTTTCATTAAATTCAATTGATAAACTTCTTATGCATTAGAAGCTAAGAGTTCTAATTTATGAAAAAAACTGTATTAATGATTTGTAAATAGTTATCTAGTATTGTTAAGATACATTTTAATGTATCCTCTTTAAAGTATTATTTTCGGAGAGAATTGTATCTACTTTTGTAATTTATATTCAATAATTTATCTCTAAAGTGAATAAGGATAGACATATGTTTCTTTTATTTAAGCACTATTCTTAAATAAAAGAAAAAAATAACCAAGAGGTAATCTGTATTCCCTCTTGGTTATTTAATATTAATCTATTAAGATACAATTATTATTTATTACTTTTCTTACGAAGATTTTCCCTATTCATAAAGTTAATTGCAATACCAACCCCGAAAATTATCCAAAATATTGGGGCTACACCTACAACAGAATCATTAAATATTCCAGCGAATAAGTATCCGATAATGCCTAGGCAAGTAATAGCACCTAACATCTGGTTTTTATCTTCAAAGGTGTTTTTAAGTGCATAAAGCTTTATACTATCAATAATGTAAATAAGCAGCATTGCTATAAATCCAACTAATGCAATTACACCATAATTTATAGCTATTTGCAAATAAAGATTATGAGCTTTGTCTACAACTATATTTGGAGTATCATAAGCATAATATTTACCTATTAAATCACCTTGTGGAAAGTCAAACACAAAAGTATCAGGACCAGTTCCAAGTATCATAGTGTTTTTTATGAGAGGAAGAGATCTAGACCAAATGTAACCTCTAGAAGATCCTAACTTTTCTTTACCTTTAAATCCAAAGGTTTCAGGAGTTTGTAAATCAAAAGAATTCTTTGTACTTATATCTATTAAATGAAATACTTTACTTTCATTTAACTTAAATAGGAAAGTTGGTTGATTGTTTATATTTAAAAGAAGTGAGTCGCTAATAACTGACTTCTTATCAAGCTTTCCAAAAGCGAATGTGATATTTTTAAAAGCTTCACTATCTGTCGATAATACTTTACCATTTAAAGCATATGGAACAACTTCACCATTTGAATCTTTAAATACAGGATTACCACTTTCATAAGTTATTTTTAAAGTATCATTAGGTAATACAACCTCTGTCGTTGAGTCCATATACTTAATGTCCTTTACAGGAGTATAATTTGTATAATCAAAATCACTAGTATCTTTAAAAATACTGAAAGCATCCGATGCTAAGCTAGGTATTCTCTTAAAAAGACTTCCTTTAGATGCAAAATTTGCACCAATTATCAATATAATTAAAGCGACAACACCAATTAAGAGGCCTTTCCAACGTTTAATAAGAGGTTTATAAAATATTATAATACCAAATATTAAAGCACCTAATACACCAACAATTCCCGAACGTGCAGTACTTCCGAATAAAAGCCAAAATGAAAGAAGAGTACCAATAAATGATAGTATTTTATACATAACATCATCTTCGAAAATTGTATAGCAGAATAAAATAGGTAGAGCAATTGCTACAAAACTTCCCATGTAATTATAACTAGCTAAAGTACCATAAATAGTTCCTTTTTCATTAAGTAAATCTATGCCTGAATTTGAACTGGCACCCGCAATAGAAGCACCTAATGAAGTTTTAATTAAGTCTTGTCCTATATATTGAAAAAGGCCTAAAAATGAATTGATAAATACTAGAATCAAAAGCGGAGTAATAATATACTTATAATTATTAGTAGTTTTAAAAGTATAAAGTGAGTATAAAAAGAGAATTATGTAACACGCAATAGTTATAAATCCTTCAGCTCTATCAAATATTCCCCAAAAGGATACTTGTCTATATTTTGAAAATATTGCAGATAGAAATGTAAAAAGTATAAATACGCCACATGCGATTAGAATATAATTAACTAACTTATCTTTTCTACTAAATATTTTCTTGAAGAAAATAACACAAGTAATAATTAATATAACGGAAAATATCATTAAAAGAAGAGCTTTTCTTTGTGAAAACAAATCCGCTTTAACTGTAACACCCCATATCTTAATTGCATTTTCATCAAGTTTAACAGCTGCTACTCGAACTATTATAGGTACAATACTTAATATAAATGCAATAGGTAAAAAAAAGTTAAAGGACTTTTCATTAGAATTGTTTCTGGAATTTGTCATTTTCTACACATCCTAATATTTTTATTTTTGTAATATACAAATGTTAATATGTAATATTATAGCATTCCGAAAAGTCTATTGCAATAAACCAGTAAAGAACAAGGGAAGTGCAATTAAGTTCTTTTGCTAAAAGAAATCAAGGTACAGTAAAATGTAATTGTTAATTATAGTGAAGCAATATGCAATTCGAATTTTTTGCCTAGTATGTACTTCTTCTAACATAACTAAAAATTAAAAAAATATAAAAATGAGAATTATTATTTTTGAAATTAAACCGAAAATAATAATTCTCATTTTTATAAATGCAGATCATATTCGTTTAATATTATACGGACAGTATTAGATAATACAGAATCTAAAGAGTATT
The DNA here is from genome assembly GCF_018223745.1 of Clostridium beijerinckii. Classification (NCBI taxonomy): domain Bacteria; kingdom Bacillati; phylum Bacillota; class Clostridia; order Eubacteriales; family Clostridiaceae; genus Clostridium; species Clostridium beijerinckii. The sequence continues at coordinate 5,381,211 of NZ_CP073653.1, read as the reverse complement.
TTTTTGATAATTCAATGCTTTTAATATGCATTCTATATTGCAAATCTGTGCTTTTATAGATGTTTTTTATATAGGAGCAAAATTCGTCGATATTATTGTAGTTAAATAAAAATCCATTTTCATTTGGTATGACTAAATCTATATGTCCTTTCACTTTTGAAGCTACTATAGGCAGTCCAACAGACATTGCTTCCATAATATTAAAAGGTAATCCTTCAATACGGCTTGAAGAAACACATATGTCAGACATTTGATAATATGTACAAGTGTCTTTAGTATAGCCAGCAAAAAAAACATTATCATTAATACTTAAGCTCTGAGTGTATAGCTTTAACTCATCTAAAAACTGCCCATCACCAAGAAAAAGCAGTTTTATATTTGAAAAGCCTTCGCTAATTAGTTTATTCATTGAATTTATTAGAAATTTTTGATTCTTTCTTTTAGAAAATTCAGCAACGTAAATTAAAATAAAGTCTTTTTCTGAAAAGTTATGGCTATTTCTAAGAGCAACCTTACATTTAGATGAAATGGATGGAAATGAGTCTGGATCGATTCCCATACCATTTATTAAATACAAATTATCTTTATATAATTTGTATTTTTTAGCAATATCATAATCTGATGAATTCATAACAATAATAACGTTTGTAACGCACTTGGTCAGTTTTTCTGCTAAGATCATAATATGTTTTTTAAAAAAGGAACTATTGTAATCAAATAGATAACCATGAACTGTGTTAACTACTAGCCTAGGCTTTTTTAAGCATAGTATTATTCCAAGCCTTGCAAAAAAAGCAGCCAGAGATGTATGAATAATTATGATATCATAATTATTCTTGTTAATTATCTTTGCTATTTTTAAAGATAAATAGAAATTTTTAAGTGAAAACATGCTTTTTTCAAAAGGAACAGATATAATTTTATCAGCATATAAGATTTCAGATTTATTATTTAGTTTTCCCATAACATGAACACTATGCCCGAGATCTTTAAATCTCTTTAAATAAGGGATATGAAAGTTTTCTATATGTGATAGTGTTGATGCTATAAAAAGTATTTTTTTCATAATTGAACTCCGTTATTTTCAATATTTTTAGGATTATTATGTTTTATAATCTGTTCATTATTCTTAAATCCTTTAAAGGCAGTTCTGAATAATATGTTTATATCCATTAATATGTTCCAATTTTCAATATAATATATATCAAATTCAATACGCTTTTTTATTGATGTATCGCCTCTATAACCATTTACCTGTGCCCAACCAGTTATTCCAGGCTTTACTTGATGTTTAACCATATAAAGCGGAATCTCATCCTTAAAGTTTTCAACAAAGTGAGGAAGCTCGGGTCTAGGACCTACTAAACTCATATCCCCCTTAAGAACATTAAAAAACTGTGGTAATTCATCAATGGAAAATTTGCGAATAAGAGATCCAAACCTGGTTTTTCTTGGATCATTATTAGTACTCCATCCTGTTTCTTCTTCGTTGTTGATCTTCATAGATCTAAATTTATACATAGTAAATAAATTTTTATTTAATCCAACACGTTGCTGTTTAAATATTATAGGCCCTTTCGAAGTTAGCTTGATAATAATTGAAGTAATAAGCATTATAGGACTTGTACATATTATTAAAACAAGAGAACCTGTAATATCTAAAAATCTCTTTATAAAAGCATTTCCTAAATTGTCTAAAGGTATTCTTCTAAGATTTATTAGAGGTATATTGCCAATCTGATCAATGTAAGGCTGACTTGGTATGTACTTGTAGCAGAAAGGTATTATGGAAATCTTAGTACCACTTTTTTCGCAGTCAGATACTATTTTTTCAATATACTTTGCATCAGAAATATCTAAGGCGCAAACTACTTCATCAGCTCTATGTTTCTCTAAGACAGTATATAAATTGTTATATTCTCCAAGTTTTTCGCCTTCAAAATTTGAATTATTGGCTACATATCCAGAATAATTATATCCAAAGTTTCTATTGCTTTTAATAACATTCAAATATTCATTTGCAACTTCGCCAGCACCAACGATTATAACGTGTTTTAAGTTCATACCCTTAGTTCTCATTTTTGATAGAATTCTTCTTAAAAGAAATCTTTTAGCTATAACTAGCATTATGTTTACAAAATAAAAAATAACTATAACTAATCTTGAAATATGTACTAATTTAAATATAAATAATAGTGATAATAAAATAGCTGTAAGAACAGTATTCGATTTTATTATTTGATTACATTCTTTTATAAACGAGGTTGTTCTAAAAGAATGATATAAGTTAAAAAAATTAAAAATAATAAGGTTTATTGGAATTATAACAATTGAAAATTCTATATATGTAATTAATTTTATGTAATCTGTATCAGGCAAAAATATATAAAAACGAATTAAATACGCTAAAGTCATTGAAATGAATAAGATTACAATATCTGAAATGGCATTAATTTTATTTAGAAGACTTTGATTTTCTTTTATCATTTCTATCCATCCTTTTTGTAATATTATTAAATCATACTATTAGCTGTATGATACCATTTTGTCAGAAAGTTTGCAATAAAACATAGGTTTTACTTTGAGCCTTACATATTAAAATTATGTATTAGCTGAAATAAGTACCAGTACATAAATATTGTAAAATTCGTTTATTTATATTATAGAATGTGATAAAATTGGGGATAGAATGTGAAAAAATGTATAATTTTAAATTAAGTTAATTATTTATAATTTGTTATTAAGCTAAAAACTTGGAAAGTAAACATTATATAGATTATTATGAATCATGCATATTTTAAAATTTAAGTATAAAATTAAGTTTCAATGAAAGAAGTGATGATTTTGACAAAAGGAATAATATTAGCAGGTGGAAGTGGGACAAGGCTTTATCCTTTAACTATGGTGACTTCAAAGCAGTTACTGCCAGTATACGATAAACCGATGATTTATTATCCATTATCAACTTTAATGTTAGCAGGGATTCGAGATATATTAATAATTTCAACTCCAAAAGATTTGCCGAATTTCGAAAAATTGCTAGGTGATGGTTCGAGATATGGAATAAATTTATCCTATACGGAGCAGCCATCTCCAGATGGATTGGCACAGGCGTTTATATTAGGAGAAGACTTTGTTGGAAATCATAATTGTGCTATGATACTTGGAGATAATATATTTCATGGAAATGGATTGACTAAGCATTTAAAAAAGGCTGTGGAAAATGAGGGACGCGCAACAGTTTTTGGTTATTATGTAGATGACCCAGAACGTTTCGGTGTAGTGGAATTTGATGAAAATGGAAAAGCTATTTCTTTAGAAGAAAAACCAGAAGTTCCTAAATCTAATTATGCAGTTACTGGACTTTACTTTTATGATAATAAGGTATGTGAATATGCAAAAAAATTAAAGCCTTCAGCTAGGGGAGAATTAGAAATTACAGATTTAAATAAAATTTATTTGGAAAATGGAAACTTAGATGTAATAACCCTTGGACGTGGATATGGATGGCTTGATACTGGTACGGTGGATAGTTTGACTGAGGCATCTGAATATGTAAAAGTAATTGAAACAAGACAAGGACTTAAAGTAGCGTGTTTGGAAGAAATTTCTTACAAGAATAATTGGATTGATAAAAAAACTTTATTAGAAAGTGCAGATCAGTATGGAAAAAGTCCTTATGGACAGCATTTAAAAAATGTTGCTATGGGGAAAGTTATTTATTAATTATAGTAAACAATGGATAGTGAAAAGAGGTTTAAATAATGAATTTAATAAAAACTAAATTAGAAGGTGTTTATATAGTTGAGCCGAAAGTTTTTGGTGATGAAAGAGGATGGTTTATGGAAACCTACTCTAGAATTAAAACTCCAGAAATAGCGTGTGATTTTGTACAAGATAATCAATCTTATTCAAAGGAAAAAGGAATACTACGAGGAATTCACTTTCAAAATGGAGAACATGCTCAGGCAAAATTAGTACGTTGTGTTAGAGGAGCTGTACTTGATGTTGCTGTAGATTTAAGAGAAGGATCACCTAACTATAAAGAATGGGTGGCCGTAGAGCTTTCCGCTGAAAATAAAAGACAGTTATTTATTCCAAGGGGATTTGGCCATGGATTTTTGACGCTTACAAGTGATGTAGAGTTTGTATATAAAACTGATAACTATTATAATTATGAGAGTGATAGAAGTATTTGTTATTGCGATCCGGAAATAGGTGTTGAGTGGGGAATAGAAAATCCAATTCTTTCAGAAAAGGATAAAAAGGCACCACTTATAAAAGATAGTGATTGTACTTTTATATATAATAAATAGTGTTTTATTAATAGTCAATTGGAGATAACTTAATAGTAAAATATTAATTTTAAGGAGAGTATATTATGAGGATAGTTGTAACAGGGGGAGCAGGGTTTATTGGTGGTAATTTTGTTCACTATATGCTTGATAAATATATGGATTACAAAATAATATGCGTTGATGCATTAACCTATGCTGGAAATATGGAGACGTTAGATTCAGTTAAAGATAATAATAATTTTAGCTTTTATAAAATAGATATAGCTAATAGAAAAGCCATTTATGATATGTTTGAAAAGGAAAGTCCGGATGTTATAGTAAACTTTGCAGCAGAAAGCCATGTAGATAGATCAATAGAAAATCCAGAAATATTTTTGAAAACTAATGTGATAGGAACGCAAGTATTACTTGATGCGTGCAGGAAATATGGAATAAAAAGATACCATCAAGTATCTACAGATGAAGTTTATGGTGATTTACCTTTAAATAGGCATGATCTTTTCTTCACAGAAGAAACTCCATTACATACATCAAGTCCATATTCAGCAAGTAAAGCATCTGCTGATCTTTTAGTCGGAGCATATTATAGAACTTATAATTTGCCTGTGACTATTTCAAGATGTTCTAATAATTATGGACCGTATCACTTTCCAGAAAAACTAATTCCACTTATGATAGCAAATGCGTTAAATGAAAAAAAGTTACCTGTATATGGAAGTGGAGAAAATGTGCGTGATTGGCTATATGTAGAGGACCATTGTAGCGCAATCGACTTAATAATTCATAAGGGTAATGTTGGAGAAGTATATAACATTGGTGGACATAACGAAAGAACAAATTTAGATGTAGTTAAAACAATACTCAAAGAACTTGGAAAATCAGAAGAGTTAATTAAGTATGTAAGAGATCGAAAAGGTCATGATATGCGTTATGCAATAGATCCTACAAAAATACATAGTGAATTAGGATGGTTGCCTACTACTACTTTTGATGAGGGTATTAAAAAGACTATTAAGTGGTATTTAGATAATAAAACTTGGTGGGAAAATATAATTAGTGGCGAATATAAGAATTACTATGAGAATATGTATGGAAATAGATAAGCCATCAGTATCAATATTATTAGCTGTCTATAAACCAAATGAAACCTGGCTTATAGAACAGCTGATTTCATTGAATGACCAAACATATAAGAATTTAGAGCTACTAATTTATGATGATTGTCCCAATTTTCCGGTGAGCGAAGAATATTTTAAAAAGCATATTACTAATTTTCGATATAAATTGATGCGAGGAAGGAAAAATCAAGGATCTAACATAGCTTTTGAAGAACTTACTAAGATGGCTTGTGGTGATTTCTTAGCGTATTGTGATCAAGATGATATTTGGGAAAAAAACAAAATAGAATTTTTAGTAAGAGTGATTACAAAAGAAAAATCAGTAATGGTTTATAGTGATGTGAGCGTTATAGATAAAGATAGTAAACTTATTGCTAAAACGCTGAAAGAAGTAAGGCCAAGATTAAAATACGTACATGGAGAAAAGTTGTTTTCTACACTTTTTTTTAATAATTGCATTGCTGGTTGTTGTATGCTAGTAAAAAGTGAACTAGCAAAAAAGGCTATGCCATTTTCGAAAGTTACAATACACGATCATTGGATTGCAATAATAGCGAGTTTTTATGGGAGTGTGGCTTTTTTTAATAAACCACTAGTGAAATATAGGATACATGGAAATAATCAAACTGGAATTCTAAGTAATGTGTTTTCTAAAGAAGATTACTACAATGTTAGGTTAATTCCGTTAAGGCAAAGAATGGATGAAATACGAGAGTGTATTAAAGATGTGGATTTAAAAGATATTATTAAATTTTATAAGGCAAGAATTGATAAGAATATATTTAAGATTTTAAGGTATAGGCACTTAAGTAAAAAAGAAGCGTACTTTGAAATTCTAATGATATTTATACCTAATTGGTTATTTAAAAATATAATTAAAAAGTTAAAGTGAGATGATAAAATATGATACTTGTTACAGGAGTTAACGGACAACTAGGGTATGATGTTGTAAAAGAACTAAACAGTAGAAATATAGAATGTTTAGGAATTGATAAATCTGAATTAGATATAACATGTAGTGATGAAGTAAGTGAATATTTTTTCAAATTAAAGCCGGAATGTGTTATACATTGTGCAGCATATACAGCAGTAGATAAAGCAGAGGATGATAGAGCGGTTTGTTATAAAGTAAATGTAGAAGGAACACAAAATATAGCGAAGGCTTGTAAAGCAGTAGATGCTAAGATGGTTTACATATCTACAGATTATGTATTTGATGGGAAAGGGAATATTCCTTTTGAAATTGATGGAAATATAAGGCCCATTTCTGTTTATGGGAAAACAAAATATGAAGGTGAGATTAAAGTTAAAGAAATATTAAGCAAGTATTTCATAGTAAGAATATCCTGGGTGTTTGGAGTGAATGGAAATAACTTCATTAAAACGATGCTGAGATTAGGAAAAGAAAAAGAAAGATTAAATGTTGTATGTGATCAAATTGGAAGTCCTACATATACTTTTGATTTGGCACCACTTTTGTGTGATATGTCTATATCAGAAAAATATGGTGTATACCATGCAACAAATGAAGGATTTTGTTCTTGGGCAGAATTTGCTAGTGAGATTATGAAAAAGGCAAATTTAAAGTGCAAGATAAATCCGATTCCAACTAGTGAGTATCCTACTAAAGCAGTAAGACCTTTAAATTCAAGACTTTCAAAGAAAAGTTTAGTGAAAAACGATTTTAAAACATTACCAGAATGGAAGGATGCTTTAGATAGATTTTTAATAGAAATAAGAGGATAATTTTAAATATGAGGAAAAATAAATTTATAAAACTATTAATTTTAATATTTTTTGTAATTGTGTCGAATATACTAGTATTTAAATATTGTGACCTAGAAAATAAAAGCATAACTTTAAGTTATGAAATCACATCTGATAGGCCAGATACTTATCAAGTTTTTTACGGGAACAGTACTTCATGGACAGAAGAGCAATCTCAAAAGGCAATCTATTCAGATGTAGGGAAAAAGCAAACATTAACATTTATTATACCCAAAGATGTGCTGAATTTAAGATTTGATTTAGGAAATCAACCATCGAATATAAGTATATCAAATATTGGAGTTTCATGCATGGGGAAAAATGTGGAGTTAGATCGAAAACAAATATTAGATAATAATAATCAAACTCAAATTGGAAAAATATATGAAACAGATAAATCTATTGATATAGAAACACTAGGAGAAGATCCGTATATAACATACAAAATGGATTTAAATAAATTATCAGATATTATAAAATATCAAGCTTTAGTAAATAAAATGCTTAAAGTAATTATTTGCTTAACAATAGATATTCTATTGTTAATGATTCTTAGGAAGTCAAGAAGCGTTTTTACATTAGTCCAAGAGTTAAACACTAATAAAGTGTTAATATGGAGCTTATCAAAAAATGATTTCAAGACTAAGTATGCGGGATCATATTTAGGAATAACATGGGCATTTATCCAGCCAATAATAACTATATTATTATATTGGTTTGTTTTTGAATTTGGATTAAAGGCAGGATCTCCAATTAAGAATGTTCCGTTTATAGTATGGTTTATGGTAGGGCTCGTGCCATGGTTTTTCTTTCAGGAAGCTCTATCTAATGCTACGAATTGTATGCTTGAGTATAGTTATCTAGTAAAAAAAGTGGTCTTTAAGATAAGCATACTGCCTATAGTAAAGGTTGTTTCGGCGTTATTTATCCACTTTGTATTTATAGTGTTTCTATTTATTGTAGCTGGGATATACGGATTTTATCCATCAAAATATACAGTACAATTAATATATTACTCATTTTGCACATTTTTTATGGCATTAGGCATATCATATGCAACATCTGCAATAGTAATATTTTTTAAAGATTTAGGGCAATTAATAAGTATATTTTTGCAAATTGGAATGTGGATGACACCAATAATGTGGAGCTATACGATAATGCCAAAACAATTTCAGTGGATAGTAAAATTGAACCCAATGTATTATATAGTAGAGGGATATCGAGATACATTTTTAAATAATGTATGGTTTTTTCAACGATATTTTCAAACTGTATATTTTTGGGTAATGACCTTGGTTTTATTTGTTGTTGGAGCAATGATATTCAAAAAATTAAAACCACATTTTGCGGATGTACTGTAAGGAGGTACAAATGTCAGATATAGCAATAAAGGTAGAGAGTGTAAGTAAGATTTATAAGTTATATGATAAACCAATAGATAGAATGAAAGAATCGCTAAGCTTAAGAAAAAAAAGTTATAGCAAGGAGCATTATGCTTTAAATAATATATCATTTGAAATAGAGCGAGGAGAAACAGTAGGTATAATAGGAACTAACGGTTCTGGTAAATCAACAATACTGAAGATTATAACTGGAGTATTAAACGCGAGCAAAGGAAATGTAATAGTTAATGGAAGAATATCGGCTTTGCTAGAGTTAGGTGCTGGTTTTAATCAAGAATACACAGGTATACAAAATATCTATCTTAATGGAACTATGCTAGGGTTCACTAAAGAGGAAATTGATGCAAAAGTAGAGAGTATAGTTGATTTTGCAGATATAGGTGATTTTATTAATCAGCCTGTAAAAACTTATTCTAGTGGTATGTTTGTGAGGCTCGCATTTGCAGTTGCAATTAATATTGAACCTGAAATATTAATTGTTGATGAGGCACTTTCTGTTGGTGATGTTTTTTTTCAAGCTAAATGTTACAGAAAATTTGAGGAATTTAAGAAACAAGGAAAGACAATTCTATTTGTAAGCCACGATTTAGGAAGTATTGGTAAGTATTGCGATAGAGCTATTTTAATAAATAAGGGTACAAAATTGATTGAAGGGGAAACTAAGGAAGTTATTGATATATATAAGAAGGTTTTAGTTAATCAATTAGGTGATGAATGCAAATCGGATTATGATAATAATAAAGTTTTTGAAGACGGAATATGGAAAAAGTCAATGAACATCAATCCGAATAAGATAGAGTATGGTAATAAATTGGCAGAAATAGTAGATTTCGCTGTGATTGATAGTAATGGGATAATAACTAATAATGTAGTTAAGGGAGAATTATTTTCTATAAAGATGAAAATTATTTTTAATGAAATAATTCAAGATCCTATTTTTGCTTTTACAATCAAGGATTTAAAAGGAACTGATATTACAGGTACTAATACGATGTTGGAGAAAATCAATATTTCCATATCAAAAGTAGGTGAGATTAAAGAGGTTACTTTTACTCAAAAAATGAATCTGCAGGGTAGAGAACACCTGTTATCATTGGGATGCACAGGTTTTAAAGATGGCGATTTTACTGTATACCATAGACTTTATGATGTATGTAATATTACTGTTATAGCAACTAAAAATTCGGTAGGCTATTATGATATGGATTCCGAGGTAAGGATAAAATAGAATTAATGGAGGCATATATATGAATGAGCGGATAGGAAATGTAGTTTTAAACTATAAATATTATTTAGGAGAAGATTTGTACAGCGATGGAGAAGTTGAGGATGAGCTTTTAGACATTGTGCAAAATAATGAAGAGGGTGAGTATGATAAAATTATAGGGGAACGTAATAAATGGCCAGTAATATATCATTTGTCTCACCTAAGGGCTAATATAATAGAGTGGATGCCTATTAATAATAATGAAACTGTGTTAGAAATTGGATCAGGTTGTGGGGCGATTACAGGAACTCTAGCGAATAAGGCAAGGAAAGTAACATGCATTGATTTGTCGAAAAAAAGAAGCCTTATCAATGCATATAGAAACAAGGAAAAAGATAATATAGAAATTCTAGTGGGAAATTTTGAAGATATAGAAAAGGGAATTGTGGAAAAATATGATTATATAACTCTTATAGGCGTGTTTGAATATGGAGAGTCTTATATATCAAGCGAAAGGCCATATGAGAACTTCTTAAAAATAATTAGTAAACATCTTAATAAAAATGGGAAAATAATTATTGCGATTGAGAATAAACTAGGTTTAAAATATTGGGCTGGATGCAAGGAAGATCATGTGGGGCGATATTTTGATGGTATTGAAGGATACCCTAATACAAGAGGAGTAAAGACTTTTTCTAAAAAAGAATTGGAAGAGATTATACAAAAGTGTGGATTTAATAAGTACAGATTTTATTATCCATATCCAGATTATAAGTTACCGAATATTATATACTCAGATGATTATTTACCTAAAAATGGTGAATTAAACAATAATATGAGAAATTTTGATGCCGAACGCATGGTTTTGTTTGATGAAAGCAAGGTATATGATTCGATTATCAAGGAAGGTTTATTTGATATATATTCAAATTCATATTTAATGATTATAGAAAATAGTGAGGAAAGTAATAAGGATTGCACTATTATATATTCCAAGTATTCTAATGAAAGAGATGATAAATTTAAGATTAGAACAGATATAATTAAAGATATTAACGAAAAGTTATTTGTTCAAAAGGTAGCACTTACTACTGAAGCACAAAATCATATAAATGATATGTATGAGAATTATAATCTATTATCGAAAACCTATAAAGGCTCAAATATATGCATGAATAAGTGCATAGTGATGGAGAATGGACTGAAATTTGAGTATATTCAAGGGAAAACATTGGAGGAAGAGTTAGATAAACTATTATATGAAAAAAACTATACGAAGCTATTTGAGAAAATAAAGAATTATATTGATGCCATTGAACCTGGCAAGGTGAAAAGAAACTTCGAAATAACGGAAGAATTTGCAAAAGTGTTTGGTAAAGCTAAATTGCCATCATACTTAAAATCTGCTGAAATTACCGATGTAGATCTTATTTTTGGTAATGTAATTATTGGAGAGAAATGGAATGTTATTGATTATGAGTGGACTTTCAATTTCCCAATTCCACTCAATTTTATATTGTATAGAGCTTTAAGTGGTTATATATTTAATTCTAATCAAAAAAATGAATTAATGAATCTAGGATTATATAAATTATTAGGTATTACAGATGAAGAAATATATGCATATGGTGAAATGGAAAAATGCTTTGAAAAATATGTATTAGGTAGTTCAATTAAATTAAATAATTTGTATGGGAAAACTACACGACCCAATATAGATGTGCAACAATTAATTTATAAGCAGAATACGAGCTTAATTAATGAGGAGATACAAGTATTTTATGATTATGGTGAAGGATTTAGTGAAACACATTCGTATAAAACTTATCCTGTATTCAATGAAAATAATAAGATTGTATTAAATGTTGATATAAGTGAGAATACGAAACAAATAAGAATTGATCCGTCTAATTGCTACAGTCTAGTTAAGATAAACAGTTTAGTTGGATACGATAATGTAAAATACTCTAAGTTAAATTACTACACAAATGGAATGAGATTAAATAATAAATCGTTACTATTTATAAATAATGATCCACAAATAATATTACCGGATTTAGGAGTTAATACTTGTAGGGTAGAATTAATTTTTGAAATACAAATAATATCAAAAGAATTTGCAATAGAATTATGTAGTTTTATTGAAGATAGGGAAGAAGAAGTTGCTAGAAAAATAAGTGAACTAAAATATAAAGATAGTGAACTAACCCTGAAAATAAATGAGCTAAAAGATAAGGATAGTGAACTAACCCTAAAAATAAATGAGTTAAAATACAAAGAAGAGAAAATAACGGAATCTAATAAAATTATAGAAGGTCTTCAGATGGAACTTGAAGATAAGAATAAAAGAATTCAAGAATATAATAAATTATCGTTAATCAAAAAGATTAGAAAACAAATTTAATATAAGGAGTTATTGGACTATATGCTTAATTATAATATTGAAAATAATCAACTATTAAGTAATAACAATAAATTTAATTTGATAATAAAGGGGTGGGCCTTTGATACAGATAAACAAATAGATATTGAAATAATAGATTTACAAGGAAGAACATATGAATTTAAACTACAAAATCAGCGAAGAAACGATGTTTTTAATCACTTTAAACATAGCAATGCTCTAAATAGTGGAATAGTCATAGAAATAGAATCACTAAAGAAAAGTGTAAGAAAGTTAAAAATAGTTTTCCTAGACCAAGAAGAAGGTGTGTTAGGAGAACATATAATAGATATTAGAAAATTAAACCTAGAAGGCTTTAATAACAAGCTTTCGTATGGAAATTTAGAAAAAGTAATTCAAAGTCTTAAAAAAGACGGTGTAAAACTTACTCTTAGTAAAATTATAAATAAGTTCAGGAATTTAGAAATAGGTAGTTCTGAGCAAAAGATTATAGAACCATATTGTTTTGTAGATGAAAATTATGAGTATAAGCCTTCAGAAAAACATAATATTATTTTAGTTATTAACTCTACAAGTGATAAAATACAAAAACAATATTACAATGAAACAATAAAAAGTATTCAACATCAAAATTTTGAAGCTATTATTAACTTATATAATCCTGGAATTGAAAAATTAGTGCTTGAGAATAATTACTTGTTAAGAAAGTGTTTGAATATAAAGTGTGAAGAGGAATTAGATACAAATGAGAAAATACTAAAGTTAATAAGAGAAGAACATAGCGATAATAAAGATGCGTACTATGTCATACTCACAGCAGGCGATTGTCTGGCTAATTCAACGTTGGCGAGAATTGAAGATGCTTTAGAACATAATAATGCCAGGATGATTACATTTGATGAAGACAGAATATTAGGGGAAGACTACATAGCCCCTCTATACAAAGAAGATGCTATTAATCAAAAAAGAAATAATAATATTATATTCAGAAAAGCACTAGTTATACATGAAAAGGCAATAGAGGATTATTTAGAGAATAAAATAAATGTAGCGGATATTTATTCTATAAATAAAGTTTTATATCATTATAGGGTAATTAGAGATTCTGGTAAATTGAGCGAAGTTAAACCTATAGCGTTTTATTTACCACAATATCACGCTATACCGGAAAATGATGAATGGTGGGGAAAAGGGTTTACTGAATGGACTAATGTAAAAAAAGGAAAACCACTTTTTGAAGGGCACTATCAGCCTCATGTCCCAGATGAATTAGGATATTATAATTTAGTAGAAGACAAATCAGTACAGTATAAACAAATTGAATTAGCAAAGGAGTATGGAATACATGGATTTTGTTACTATTATTATTGGTTTAATGGCAAAAGATTGTTGGAGAAACCTCTAGATAACTTATTGGCGGACAAGGGATTAGATTTTCCATTTTGTATTTGTTGGGCTAATGAAACATGGAGTAGAAGATGGGATGGTCAGGAAAAGGAAGTACTAATAAAACAAGAACATAATGAGGAAACGGATAACCGTTTTATAGAAGATATTATTCCTATCTTAAAAGATGAAAGGTATATTAAGGTTAATGGTGCTCCACTATTACTCATTTATAGGGCGGAGTTATTTCCTAATTTGGAAAATACAATTAGAATGTGGAAAGAAGTATGTAAGCAAAATGGAATAGATAATTTACATGTTTCTTTAGTGCAATCATTTGGATTGACTGATCCTAATATATATGGTGGAGATTCCGCAGTAGAGTTTCCTCCTCATGGTATTATGACAGGAGAGATATCTAAAACTATACCAAGTTTAGTTAAAGAATTTGGTGGAAACATTTATGATTATAGAGACGTAGTATCAAGATATGTGAATAAGAGACCTAATTATTATAAAGAATTTAGGGGGGCTATGTTAAGTTGGGATAATACAGCTAGAAGAGGAGCTAATTCGAATATATTTCATTATGCGAATCCGGATGAATATCGTAAATGGTTAACAGGAATTATTGACTATACTACAAACTTTAATGATGATGAAGAAAGATATGTATTTATAAATGCATGGAATGAGTGGGCGGAAGGAACACATTTAGAACCAGATAATCAGTATGGCAGGCAATATTTACAGGCTACTAAGGAAAGCCTGCATTCTAATTATTAAGGAGAATTGAATAATGATAGATAGTTTAGTAAGTGTTATAGTTCCTTCATATAATTATGAAAAATATATAGTTGAGTGCCTAGAATCAATTGAAAAACAGGATTACAGAAATATAGAATTAATCATAGTAGATGATTATTCAAAAGACAATAGTAGGAAGGTAATAAAAAAGTTCATAGAACAGTGTAGATGTAATGAAAGGTTCATAGAAATAAGATATATTGAAAATCCTGAAAATAAAGGTGCACATTATACTATTAATGAAGGAATTAAGCGAGCCAAAGGGAAATATATCGCAGTAATAAATGCTGACGATTTGTATGAGAGTAATAGATTTTCTAAAATAATACCCGAAATGGAGAAAAGAGGAATTGAGATTGCTTTCTCAAGTATAGAAGTAATAAATAAAGAATCCGTATCGGCAGAGGATGAAGAAGCTCAGAATTTTAGAAAAATACAAATGCGCATTAATGAATGTAGACAAGTATCTCATGCATTGATGATTCAAAATGTAGCTATATCTACTGGTAATATGGTGTTTACTAAGAATTTATATAATAAATTGGGTGGGTTTAAAGAATATAAATACATTCATGATTGGGATTTTATTTTAAGATCAGCATTATTACAAGAACCTTTATACATAAGAGAAACTAACTATTATTATAGATTACACGACAATAATAGTTTTAGAGAATTAAGTAGTATTGCAGACCAAGAGGTAAATTTGGTTTTGCATAATTTCTTTGATGAAATTATGAATGGGAATGTTATAAATCATAATCTTTCAAAGGATAATGTAGAATATGTTATTAAGGGCACATATTTATATAAATATTGGACTAAAGATAACATATTAAGAACACTAATAGAGAAGATTAGGAATAGGATGAAAATGTAACTGTTATTAAGTATAAGGGAATGAGTATAAGTATATTGCTACTATTCCCTTAATTTTATGATGGCGGTAATTATGGAGGCGATAATGATGAGCAAGGAGCGTACATATAGAGCTTGGCATATTTCAATAGTATCAATTTTAATACTGTTAGGAATAGCTATGTTTTTTATGATCATGAATATAAACACACCTATGATGGGGGAGGATTTTGCATTAACTAGTTTTTCTCATTATTATAAACCAGTTTCTGCAGGAGAATACATAAGTTTAATTATAAGTAGGATTGTTAGGCAAGCTTCTACTTGGAATATAAGAATTGGAGAACAAATTGCTATTATTTTTTGTAGTATCGATGAGATATATTACTACATTGGAAACACAATCATAAGTATATTATATGTATTATTGATACCTATGTATGTATTTGGAAGAAAGTTGAAATTATCGGAAAGAAATGATCTTATAAGCATAGTAATAAGTTTTTGCTTAATTATTTTATTTCAACCAGCACTAGGTGAAATATTTTTTTGGAGAGCTGGAAGTGGCAACTACTTATGGGCTGTATTTATTTTATTGATATTTACCATTCCTTTAAGAGTGATAATTTCAGGTAGAAATGTATTTTATAATAAGAAATTATTTGTTTTATTACATACAATATTAGGATTTTTTGCAGGATTAACAAATGAAAATACGGTGATCACATTTTTAATAATATATGCATGCACTATTATATATAGAATTAAGAAAAAACAAGAAGTTTATTTATGGATATGGAGTTCCTTTGCATCACTAACAATAGGTTTTTTTGTAATGATTTTTGCACCGTCTACTTCTATTAGAATTCAAACATATAAAGATATATTTGGAATTAAGAATGTAACAATTAAAGATTACATTTATAGAGCAATAAGTATAATTCATAGATTTTTTTCTGAAAATGTTAGTTTAGTAATTATACTTTTAATCGTTCTTATATTATATATAGCATTAAATTATAAGAAAGTAAAAGAAGAAAAATGCATGTATGTTTATAAAACGGCAGGGATAAATATATTATTTTTATTAGCATCTTCTTTATCGGCAGGAGCATTAATTGGAGCTCCTTATGTTGAAACGCGAGCATTCTTTTTAATAGACTTCTTCATGATGGGATGTATAGTTTATTTTGTTATAGAATTGCTTAGTATAGCTAATAGATTTGCAAAATCTACTATATATGCGTTATTGGGGATATTATTATTGTTTACTATAAAAGAGAATATAAGAATTTTTAATACATATAGTGATTACAATAAATGGATAAGGAATAATTATAATGTTATAGAAGAGGCTAAAAGTAACAACCAAAGTATTGTGAGTATTTCGCCTTATAATTATGCAAATAATAGAATTCTGAATACAAGAGAAGACTATTTACAGTCAAATTTAAAGTACTTGGAAGGATATTTTGAAATAAAAGTAGTATATTCTATGAAAGACGCGTATTTAATAAATGAATCACAACTTTCTGCAAAATATATAGAAATTATGAATGGTATAGATTATGTAGATTATAATAAGGGCAACGATCAGTTAAAAATAATAGGGTGGGCAGCAATTGAAAATAAAGATTCTAAGAATGATGATATAAGTATATTGCTGAAATCTGATAGCAAGACGTATAAATTTTCAACAAACAAAATTAAGAGGGCAGATGTATCAGAGTATTATAATAATAGATATTATGATGACACAGGATTCTCATTAGACTTATCTAACTTAAATAATATTCTAGATAAAGACAGATATACGGTTGGGATATATATTAAGGATAATAGTAATAATAGTGATTATATAATGTATACAGAGCATAAAGTTGATATTTATTAGATTAAAATTATATTATGTTCATGTATATTAAATTTTTGTTATTAAACGAAATTAGTACTAGCTAATTATGACACAACTGTTTAAATATTAATCAAAATTTCCATTTGCATATGCATGTGGATGCTATTTCGTATGTACACGTAAATTTATACGTGAAAATAGCCAGTAACATTTGATTTAATATAATCACAATAACAATAAAATTAAAGGTAAAGGAAGTTGCTGGCTACATGTTTGGTTATACCAAATCATTTAACATAATTATATAATTTATTAATTAAGATATTTTGAAACGATAATAAAATATCTTGATTTTCTACTAAAGGTTACCTGAAATTAATGATTTTCTATCATATCTCTCAAAAAGATAGTCTAAGAGATTTAAGTATGTGCATGTCTAGCAATTTAAAAGTGACCGTAGCACAAGCGTTAGATAAAATTTTGGATTTTTGTAAGATGAGCGCTAAGGGTAATGATGATTCAAATAATTACTGGGATCCTTAACTTTGCTATATTTAAGCTCGTGGAAATATAGTTCAAAAAGGAGCTAAACAAATTTTGAAATGAAGAGAATTGTAAGTGATAATCTCTTCGAGATTTATGAAGCTTATAAGTTTCAGGGGTCTCATATTTTGGAAAGTTCTTAAGTAATAAATGAAAATAGAGTATCTAAATAAAAAACAACTGCTAAAAATCCTATTTCCACGTCTAATATTATTGGAATTATATTCCGGTAACTCTATTGAGTAATTTTTGGAAAGGTTAATGAAAGTATTAGTATTGACCAATTGACGGTGTAATTATGATAAGTTAAGAAAAGTATAAAAAAATATATTTTTTTCAATCGAGGTGAACATATGTTATTAAAAAAAGTGGGTAAGAAGAATCTACCAGTGGTAGGAATTTATTTTATATTTATAGTGTTGTTATTTATTCAATATAGAAATGTATATATGTATTATGATGATTTTGCATATGCAACATTGTCGTATGTATATGAAGTTCCAGGAATTAAAGGTACCAATTTCACATTTTTTCAGTTGATGGAGTTTTTGTATAATCATTATAATTTATGGGGAGGGAGAGTGCTTGGATATTTAATATATATTTTGCTTTTAAAAATGGGACTTTATGCAATTAGAATAGCCAATGTAATTAGCTTATTTTTAATATTCCTGTTTGAGTATAAAATAGTTAAAACTACTATTGATGAAACTAATAAAACTTGTTGGAAGTTAGCATTGTTTACTTGTTGCTTATTTGGTTTTTTTTCAGTAGATACATATCGAATAGGAGTATATTGGTATGCGTCTAGTAGTACATATATTTTCGGAAATATATATTTGATAGTTGGTTCATATAAATATTGGAATTATTTAAAAACAGCAAAAAAAAATATTGCGGAAGTTATCTTTATTGCAAGTATGTTCTTTTTTGCAGGATGGTCCATGGAGCAGGTTGGCTTTGGTGCAATAGTAGTTGTAGTTGCATTAACTATTACAAATTATATAGAAAATAGGAAAATTAAAAAATCATCTATAATAATTTGTCTAAGTGCTTTAATTGGATACATTATGTTAGTAATAGCACCGGGAAATTATAAGCGATTAGATACAAATAACTCAGCTACAAGTTTTATTAATAAAATATTATTGGCAATGAATAATATTACCAATAATATGTTTTCTAAAGAAAATGTATTATTGGTAATATTAATATCTTTTACAGTAATTGGGGTAAGCATTTTATTAAGGGAAACAAAAGACAAGATAAAAGTAAAAATTGCATATATTGGATTGATAGCTGCACCTATAAGTGTGATATTAACTATTCTTAATATATTTCATCCAATAATAGCATATCTATATATTCTTTTCATAAGTATTGAATTTGTAATATATTTAAAGGATACAAAGGATAGTTTCATATTAGCCTATCTATTTGGAGCAATAGGTACTCAAATTGTCATGATAGCAGCACCTTATTATGTAGCTTCAGCCATTGTACCATTTGGATTATTGTGGTTTGTCATAGCTTCTTATATATTTAGAAAATTGCATGAAGAAATAATTAACAGAGTAAATTTTAATCATATTATGAATATAGTAACAATGCTTGTAGTTGGAATTTTTGTTTGTAGTTATTATACAGAGTTTAGTGGATATTATAATAATAGATATATCAATGAATATAATGAAAAAACTTTAAGAATGGCTAGTAAAAAGGCAATTCTTGGAGAAGATATTAAGAAAGTAAATTTAATACCATTGGATGAAAAGTTTAGTCAGTCAATGCCAAATAATATAGAAAACAATCCAACTACCGAAAATGGTATGAAAAAGTATTATAATATACCTAACAATATAATATTTAACTATACAAAACAATTTGATATGTTAGGTGGAATAGATTATTATAAATATGATTGTGAAAAAGATATATTAGAAGTTATAGGGTGGGGAAGCATTACTAACACTAATTCAAAAGATAATAAAATAAAAATTGAGTTAATATCTGAAACAAATGAATATATTTTTGATGTAAATAAAGTACAAAGAGAGGATGTTGCTAATTTCTATAATAACAATAATTACAAAGATTCAGGATATGCTTTAAAACTAGCAGAGTTGAGTAAAAAAATTACACCAGGAAGATATAATATCAATGTTTTGATTGAGAATGTAAAACTAGATGTTCAATCAATAGTAGTAAGTGGGAATACTATTGATGTAGGATAATGTTGTAAATTATAGAAATAAGATATTTGTTAAAGCAACTAATTAAAAAAACTTTATATTGTAATATTTTACAAAGTAATATATAGATTATTGGTATGGAGAAATAAAAAGTACTTAAGGTAATTAAATTTAAATAGTATTGTATATAAGGAGAAATTAAAATGGACAAAGTATCAATAGTAATTCCGTGTTATTATGAAGAAAAATCTTTACCGTTTTTTTACAAAGAGATAAATAAAATAACCAAGGAAATGGTAAGTGTAGAATTTGAAATAATATTTGTTAATGATGGTTCAATAGATAAAACATTGGATATAATGAAAGATTATGCGCATATAGACAAAAGAGTGAAGTACATATCTTTAAGTAGAAATTTTGGAAAGGAGTCAGCATTATATGCTGGATTAGAAAATTCAACAGGTGATTTTATTGCAGTTATGGACGCTGATTTGCAAGATCCGCCAGAATTATTAAAGCAAATGTATGATGTTTTAATAAATGAGGATTATGATTGTGTAGCAACAAGAAGAGTGAATCGAAAAGGCGAACCGCCAATACGTTCTTTTTTTGCAAAATGTTTTTATAAAATAATAAATAAAATTTCTAATGCAGATATAGTGGATGGTGCAAGAGATTTTAGGCTTATGAGGCGTAGCGTTGTAGATGCTATTTTACAGATGAAAGAATATAATAGATTTTCTAAAGGTATTTTTGGTTGGGTAGGATTTAATACAAAATGGTTAGCCTATGAAAATGTAGAGAGAATAGCAGGAGAAACAAAGTGGTCATTTTGGAAGTTATTTAGGTATTCTATTGAAGGAATTATAGCATTTTCTACGGTGCCACTAGTAATTTCATCATTTATTGGATTAATATTTTTTATTATATCTCTAATAATGATATGCTTTATTATGGCAAGAACATTTATACACGGTGATCCAGTAGCAGGTTGGCCATCATTAGTTTGTATTATATTTTTTGTTAGTGGGATTCAATTATTTTCTACAGGTATTCTAGGACAATACTTAGCAAAAGCTTATATGGAAACTAAAAATAGACCAATATACATTATAAAAGAAAGTAATTTAGAGTAGTTGAGAGATGGGATGAAAGCATAGTGACTAGAATAAAGAAGTTATTAAATAGCGAGGCCTTTAAATATGTAATTTTTGGAGTATTGACAACTCTTATTAATATTCTATTCTATTTAGTTTTAAATAAGATAGGAATGTTGTATATTATAAGCAATACAATTGCATTTGTAATGAGTATAATTTTTGCGTTTATAACAAATAAACTTTATGTTTTTAATTCAAATACGTGGAAACTAAAAATAGTAATAAAAGAAGGAATAACTTTTCTATGTTCTAGACTAGCATCATTTGCATTAGATACATTTTTAATGATATTATTAATAGAAATGGTATGGATGAATGATTTTATAGCAAAATGTATAGTTAATGTTATTGTAATTGTCGTAAATTATATATTAAGTAAATTTATAGTATTTAAAAACAGATAATAAATATTGTAATGCAATCGGACTGCTTTAGGGATTTCAGTTTCTCATAAATTTGTCAAATGAATAAGTTTTCGTTAATTTAAATGATAAAATATATAATTATAGGAGTTAATCAATGAAAATAACTATAATAAGACATGCAAAAGTTAATTATAAGTGGAAAGCTTTGTGTAGTTCACAGGAATTTAATAAATCATGTAATGAATATGATATTAGCCCAATAGATTTTTCAAATAAATACAGTATAAATACAAAGCAACCGATATATATAAGTGAGTTATCAAGGTCATATGACACTGCAAAACTAATTTTTGGTTCAAATAAGTTTATAAAAATGAATTTATTTAATGAAGTTCCATTAAGAGCTTTCACTGATAAAGAAATCAAGCTACCATTAATTATATGGAGAATTTTTGGAAGAATCCAATGGTATATGAATTCCAAAAAGCAAATAGAAACTAAAAATCAAACCTATAAAAGAGCAAAAAAAACAGTTGATTTTTTAGAAAAAAAGAATCAAGATTGCTTTATTGTATGTCATGCATGTTACATGAGAATTCTGCTAAGGGAACTAAAATATAGTGGATATATTGGAAATTATTCAAGGATAAATATTATGAATTTACAAAAGTTTGTATTTATAAAAGAATAAATTCTTTTAAGTTAGGAAATACACATATTTCTAATTTTATGGATAAGATATCGTAGTAAGTAAAGTAATTATCATTTTATTATTTAAATAAAATATTAATAGGTATAATAACAAAGATTGCCTAAATAAAAAAGTAAAAGATACTATATTTATTAAAAAAATTATCACATCCAGATATATTTGAATTTTTAATAAACTGAACTTAATAATAGATCATTTGGTTATTTAAGGCTACATTCTAAGAATACAGCTTTAGATGCAAGAACATACTATTTATATAGAAAGTATTTTGGTACATTACGATAAAAATGTAGACTTAAAAATAACGTAATAATTTAAAGTAAGCATCACTAACAATTGGGTTTAGATGATATATGAATTTGGTGATTATGGAAATTTTTGAGGGTTTAGTAAATCATGTATATAAGGAGAAAATTATTATGCAAGATAGCATCATAAAATTTTTTATTAATATAAAACGAAAATTTATAAATGTTTGTAAAAATATAGATAATAAGTATTTTACTAAATATTCAATTAGAAAAAATGTATTTATTTCTAGTATTATATTTTTCTCAATAGCTATGTTTATCTTAAATTACTTAACACCACTACTTGTAGATGATTATTCATTTGGATACATAAATGGCACTGAGACACATATTGTAAGTATAAAGGATATTATATATTCCATGTACAATTATTATTTTACCTGGGGTGGACGAGTTTGGGGTGAATTTTACCAGCAATTATTTACTCTACTAGGAAAACCAATTTTTAATGTTCTTAACACTATTATTTATATAGTTAATACATTATTGATATATTATGCTTGTAATGAAGCAAAGAAAGCAAAAGTTTCTTTATACATAGGAATCAATCTTTTAATTTGGTTCTTTACCCCTAATTACGGACAAGTGATGTTTTGGTTATCGGGTTCTTCTAATTATTTGTGGCTTATAACTCCAGTTTTAATTATGATATTAATTTTTAGAAAATACTCAATTAACCAAGATATAATTAAAAATAATTTAATTAGTGCTTTTATAATATTTGTACTTGGAATTTTAGCAGGCTGGGCTAATGAAAATGCTAGTGCAGGGATGTTAGTAATTTTAACTTTATATATTGCTTACTATTACGTTAATAATATAAGTATATGTAGATATATAATTAGCGGATATATTGGAAGCTTAATTGGATTCATATTATTAATTAGTGCTCCTGGGGCATATGTTAGAAAGGCAGTGGAACAATCGGCTGTGCATACAACAATTATTTTTAGGCTTTTTATGATAACTTATTTTTGGGTGGCTTTTGTCCTTGGAATGTTTATTATTTTAGCCATTGTGCTTTTTATAGGAAAAAGATACTTTGATTTAAAGAAAAATAATAGCATATATCAGTCTGTTATATTTGTTATGGCATCCATTGGATCTGCTTATGGTATGATAGCATCGCCTACCTCTCCAGAAAGAACTTGGTTTTGTATTGTAGTGTATCTAAGTATATCAATTGGAATTCTTTATGAAAAAATTGATTTTGAGGTTACAGACCTTGAAGAAAGTACAATATTAATGTTTAGAAGAATAGCAGTAGCTGTAATGTTAATTGCTTTCTGCAATTTTTGGGTTATGTATCTTGATGCAATCATGTCTACTTATGAAGTATTAAATCAAACTAAAGCTCGTGAACAATATATATTATCGGAAAAATTAAAAGGAAAGTTGGATATCTCGACAGTTGTAATTTCTCATAAGTATCCTTTACTGGCTCATCATGATGCTTCATATGGTCTAGATGATATTACTCCAGATCCAAATTATTTTTCAAATAAAGCTTTATGTAAGTATTACGGGCTTAACTCCATAATAGGAGTTCCAGCAAAAGAGAAGCAATATTTAAACTAATTCTCAATCTTCTAAATTTCAGTGCTCTATGGAGTTTTATTACTGCCAATTACAAATGGATTTATAGCTCTTTTGGTTGTATTATTATCTTCTATATACATTGTATATTGATATTTCATGCTCACAACGTGGGCTAATAATCCATTTGAAACTATACCTTTATATAAAGAAGTATTTAGCATTTTGCAGAAATTTCTCAGAGTTACTTCGCAAGAAGAAAAGACAGCAACAATTTTTCTCCAATTGATATTTTCATTATCATTCGTATAAATAAACCCCCATTGTTAAAATATATGTTAATTTTAACAAGAGAGTTTTGCATTTATCCATCCGTTAATTTTTTTACGCTTACGTTAATTGCATTGATGAATATATTTATGCATCAACTCCAGCAGAAGTGAGTAAACAAGTTATTTAAAAAATAAGGCAGCTACTTCTTGCATTCTACACAAGATTAGCTGCTAGTTTTTTATTTTAAAAGGATTATTTAGTATACGTTCCATCAGGACCTAATTTATATCCATCAATTGTGGTATTTTTAGCCATAGTTCCTGATTCTCTTAGATAATACCATTTTCCAGAAGAATCTTTTATCCAACCTGTTTTCATTGCACCGCTTGCATCAAAGTAATACCAGTCATTTTCGATTAATGTCCATCCCACAGCTATAGTTCCGTCAGCTTTTCTATATTGCCAGCAAGCTTCTGCTTGTACAGTTTGAGAGTTCTGATTAGTTGAAGTAGTGTTATTATTTGAAGCTACTTGCGAACTGTTTCCTCTTGTCACAACTAAATAATATTCTCTAGTTTTACGATCAGAATTTATAATTCTAATTTTTATAATATTTTTTCCTTCATTTAAAGATACGAGTCTTGTATCTTTACCATCACTAGGATCTAAATCTTTGTCATTAATTGATAATTTATAGCTTTGTTGCTCTGGAACAGCTTTAACGTTAATATAAGATATATTTTCATCGACATTTATATTCTGTACAGGTTCTGTCTTATCGAAAGCGAAGTCAATTTTATTATTGTTAGGATCAAATAAAACTAATCGATTTAAGTAAATATCATCATAGTCTTTTAGAGTTATTGTATTATCATCTGTAGTTTCTTCAGTATTGGCATCAATAATATTATCTTCATCATTCATTTCTCTTTCTACAATAAGTTCATATTCTAAAGAATAATTGCTATCAGAGGCGTTTTTAGAATCATAAAGTCTTATATAAATAGTCTTACTTTGACCTTCCGCGATATTTATTTTACCATAGATATCACTTAGCTTTATATTTTCATTTCCAACAAAGACTCTTATATCAGCAGCCTTAGTTTCAATGGTGCTCAAGTTAAAGCTAGTTTTATTAGAAGGAATTTTTGAATATATAACTACTGGAATTTTGTCACCTTTTTTTACTCTATAATCTCCGTTGTGAGTTATACTACTATATATTGACAATATAGAGCCTTCTGATGTTAGGCCTAAAGAAGTTATCTCATCTCCAGAGTATGCATAAGCGCATTGTTCCCCTATACTTAAGGTTGATGGCATCCATGTATAAAAAGCTGTACCTATAATGGTAAATATGATAATTTTTTTTACATTTTTGTTCATGATAAATCGCCTCCACAATAATTATGTATTCGATTAAATTATACCATTTTATATATATTCTATAAATAATAAAATATTACAATTTACCATATTGTGAAAATTTATAAAATAAAGAGCAGCTATTTTCTCTAATCAAACTAGCTGCTTTGCTTATAGTATATAATTTTATTTTTCCATATATGTTGCAATTAATCTTATACATCTCAGTATTAATTTAGTACTTGAATTACTAGAGTTTTAATTTAATATTAGTTTAGAACTCTACCAAAATATTTCATATTTGAGGTACTTAACTTGCTTATTTTAACAACGTCTCCAGTATGGGGAGCTTGAATATACATATCATATCCTATGTACATACCTACATGAGTTGAATCTGAAACTTTATTGAAGACTAAATCCCCAGGTTTAATTTCTGCTATGCTAATAGGCTTGGCAAAACCTTGTTGCTCTTGTGATGTTCTTGGTATAGCGATTCCTTTAGAATTAAAGACATACTGCATAAGCCCGGAGCAATCAAACCCTTCAGGAGATTCCCCTCCCCACAAATATGGAACTTTCAAATATTTCTCTGCTTCTTCTATAACTCCTTTAGCCTGATCTGTAATATCAGAAGGTAATGTTACAGGAATAGTGATTCCTATATCACCTGTTAATAGTGCGTTATTATCTTGTACATATTTTAAGAGAGTATCTTTTTTATCTTCCAAGTCATTAATTTGCTTTTCAACATCATCTTTATCAGTTTGCAATTCTTGATTTTCTTTTTCTATAGTATTTTTAATGTTTAAAAGATTGTCTTCTGATTTTTTGGTTTCTAAAATTAAATCCTTATCGCTTGTACAAATTTGAGAAATCAATGACACTCTTTTTAATGCATCTAAAATATCACCTGAAGAAAATAAAGCGTCTAAATATTGCAATGGTGTAGCTTCAAAGCCTCCATTGAATTGGATGCCCTTTAATCGTTCAGATAACTGGTTTTCTCTTTCAGTAAATTGTGTTTGGGTTAAATCAAGCTTAACTTGGTTATCTTTTATATCATTTTCTTTTTCAAGAATTTGCTCTTTTAGTTGATTTAACTTACCCATGTTATATTCAATTTCATTATCGTATTCCTGTATGTTTTGTATAGCTTGTTCAAGTGTTAGATTACTATCATTAGGGTCCGCCAATGCTGGTACTGAGTTGCATATTGACGTAATAAGTAGCGCTGAAACTACTATCGCCCCAATTCTATTATTTTTTTTCATCTTATCCTCCTTTATGCCTACTCTATAGATATGGTTTTTGTAAAGTAGAATAGATTATTGAATATTATCCGATAACTTATATTATACTACAAACAACTTACAAAATAATTGCAATTTATTAAGATTTTATTAAAATGTTGAGGTAAATAGTTCCAGAGCGCAACTATTTTATTTAAATTTATTAATATGGAAAGGTTTATTGGAATTTCTTGTTTTAAGCATATGATTTATAGGATATAATAATTACTAGAAGGGGGAATAAGATGTGAATTTCTTAAGAGAACTATTTAAAAAAGATATAGTCAGAAGAATTTGCGTTCTTCTTATTATTGTATTTTTTATGTATATATTAAGATCAATGCTTAATCTATTTTTACTTACATTTTTCTTTACATATATTGCATACAGTCTACAAGTAGGAATTACGAAACGGTTAGATAAGTTTATAAAGGTGAAACCGATAATAGTAACATTATTTTTATACATATTCATGACATCTATTATTATCTTTGCAAGTTATAGGTATATACCAATAATTATTAGACAGCTTACAGAGATTGGCATGAAAATATCTAGATTTGATTTTAGAGATATTGGTGGGGAAGTTTTATCTACGTATATTGTACCATACTTTGGAAAGGTTGATTTCATGTCATTTTTTAAGAATTCTGAAATAAATGATTTATTGAAATTTGATCAATTTTTGAAATATGCTTCAAATATAGGTACTTGGAGTTTTAATATATTTGTGTCTTTAATATTAAGCCTCTTTTTTATGGTTGAAAGAGAGAAAATCAAAGAATTTTTCTCAGAGTTTCAAGATAGTAAGATTGCCATATTATATAGGTATACAAAAGATTTTGGAATAAATTTTTTGAATTCATTTGGAAAAGTAATTCAAGCTCAAATAATTATTGCATTTGTTAATAGTATTTTATCTGTTATATCTCTTTTTGCATTGGGATTTCCGCAAGTTTTAGGCCTTGGAGTTATGATTTTCTTATTTAGCTTAGTCCCAGTTGCAGGAACAATTGCATCATTAATACCTTTAAGTATAATAGCATACACAGTTGGCGGTTTTAAAATGATTTTATATATTCTTATAATTATTGCAGTTTTACATGCACTTGAGAGTTATGTATTGAACCCTAGGTTTATGGCAGATAAGACTGAATTACCAGTCTTTGTCGTATTTATTACACTTTTAGTATCAGAGCATTTTATGGGAGTTTGGGGGTTATTACTTGGAGTGCCTCTTTTAATGTTTGTATTAGATTTGTTGAATATCAAACCAAGATCTAAAAATGGAAAGCATAGAAAACTTGTGACACTTAAGAAAAAACGCATTGTCGAGTAAAATTACGCCCTAAAACTTTAGAAAGAAATATCTTAGCTAGGTTAAAACTATTGGTTTCAGCCTAGCTTTATTTTATGCTTTAATGCTCATAAAACCACCTACTAAGTGAATTTATCAGCCTAAAGTAAGCAATTTCACTTAGCAGGTAGGCTTAACTTTTAATTTTACTCAAGAATTATATCTTAAATTAGAGTACAGTACAAAGGGCAAATGTCTAGTGATATTTGTATATGTTTAAGTATTTATTAATCAAGGTATTTGGTGTTCATTTGAATAATCACATAATTTTCACATAACTATTTTATACTGGGTAACAGTGGGTTATTTTCTATAGATAAACAATTTAAGAATTTTATTTACACTTTGCAATAAATACCATACTAGAAAGCAGAAATATTTTTATGCAATAGGCATTGAAAATGAGCTGTTAAAAGCCCTTAATTGTAGGTTGTTCCATTAATGCTTGTCACAATGAAATTGGGAGCAAGCATTAGTGGTAAAACCTGAAATTTAGTGCTTTCAGTGAAATTTTCATAGTCCTGTGAAATAACAATGTTTCTACTTTCGGTGGGTGATTGCACAAGTCTAGTTTTAAAGTTGGTTATCTATAATCATTAGCAAAGCACAAAAGAATCTAAGATTTATGAGTGAAAAATATTCAAATATCAAGAGGAAGGGTGATATTTAATGAAGAGGAATAAGGTTGCATATATAATAGTAGCTTTAGTTATAATAGGAGGAGCAACTATTATGTATAGTATAAATCAACATTATAAAAGTAGTAAAATAGCAATTGAAAAGACAAATAGTGTACAAGCTAATAAAGTGAAACTTGTAATAGATACAGATAATAAGGACGTATTACCCAAAAACTTTAGGACTACTAAGGATAAAATTAATGATGAGAAATCAAAAGATATTAACCTTACAGGATTGAGTGATCTAAATATTTCTGGTAGTGGAGCGCTTTCGGAGAAAAGTTTAGCGATGGTAAAAGAAAAAATAGGTGATAAATCTATCATAGATATTGATTTGCGCCAAGAAGATCATGGATTTATCAATGGTATGGGAATAAGTTGGTTTGGAAAGAATAATCAAGCTAATAAGGGAATTGGCAGAGAACAAATTATATTAGATGAAAAGAGCAATTTAGATAAAATATCTAAGGACAAGCATGTTAAGTTTGATGAACTGCAAAAGGGAAAGTCCGTAAACACAGTAAAATCAATTGATAATCCTGAAAGTGTAGAAACAGAGGAAGAATTAGCTAAAGGCTTGGGCATGAGCTACTTAAGAATTACAGTTACAGATCATGAGAAGCCTTTAGATGATCAAGTAGATTTATTTATTGAATCAATTAAGAATCTGCCAAAGGATACATGGATACATTTCCATTGTAGAGGAGGCGCAGGTAGGACTACAACATTTATGTCTATGTATGATATGATGCACAATGCAAAAAATGTGAGTTTTGAAGATATAATGAACCGTCAAAAATTGATTGGTGGATCAGATTTATTAAAGGAAACAAATAAAGATGAAGATAAATCAAGAGTAGAGTTTTTAAATATGTTTTATAAATATTGCAAAGATGACCAAGATGGGTATGAAACATCGTGGTCTCAGTGGATTAAGAATAATGGAAAGCAATAATGCAAATGTATAAAAGGTTAATTCTAGTGGAAATTTTCCATTAGAATTTTTTTATTTTAAAAATATGAATGAAAGAGAAGGAAATTACTAAAAATATAATTATTGTATTTAGGACTATTGAAAAATTTATTGTATATGGAGAAGTTTAAATGATGAATAACGATATTATAAGAATTGATGAAATAGCAAATCCAATGATAAAAAGATGGAAAATGATACTCTTAGTAACATTAGTAACGACATTGTTAGCTTTAATTATAAGCTATTTTATAATTCCACCTAAATATGAAGCAAATACTAAGGTCTTTATAGGAAAAGAAAATACTACTGGTCAGGATCAAAACTATAGTACTAATGATGTACAAATGTATCAAAAACTGATAAAGACTTATGCAGAAATAATAAAGACCAATGATTTAGTACAAAGGGCCATAGACTCAAGTGATATAAACTTAAATTCAGAAAATGTTCTTGATAATTTATCAGTTACGCCAAGAACAGATACACAAATATTGGAGATTAGTTACGTAAGTGCAAACCAAGCATTAGCTGGGGATGTAGTGAATTCAGTTACAAATGAGTTTATAAGATCATCTAGAGAGTTTATACCAAATGGTAACGTAAAGGTTGTAGAAAGTGTTAAAGTACCTCAAAAACCAGTCAGTCCAAATAAAAAAATGTATATAGGAGTCGGCCTTTTACTTGGTCTGATAGGCAGTGCTGGAGCAAGTTTCTTATTAGAGTTCTTTAATAATACTTTTAAAACTAGGGAAGAAATAGAGGAGATTTTAGAATTGCCAGTTCTAGGCGTTATTCCTGACTTATTTAAAGAAGGTAAGTGATGTGAATTGACAGGAAAAGCGGAGATAGAACTCCTATTTTTTATCAATTAATGCGCTAGATAATTAAATTAAATCATCTACTCTTAAAAAATGAAGTTTATGTTAATAAATTATTTGTAAACAAATGCAAGTTGTACTTTGTAATTATTAATGTAGCAAATTTATTTTGACGTTAGGAAGGTGTGAAATCATGTCGTTACTAGAGAAAATAAAAGGCTATACACTAGAAATAATGAAACGATATAAATTAGAAGAAGCGAGGAGTTATAAAGCAGATAGAATGAAAAGATATAAATTAGAGAAAACAGTAGTTGATAATAGAATTCATGCCGGCTTCATAGTAGAAGATAAACCTAAATCTATAGTTGCAGAAGCTTATAGAACATTGAGAACTAATATACAATATTCTTCCTTTGATAAGGAAATAAGAACAATAGCTGTTACTAGTGCAGAAATGGCAGAGGGAAAATCAACAGTTGCAGGAAATATTGCTGCATCTTTTGCTCAAAATGAAAAGAAAGTGATACTAGTGGATTGCGATTTACGAAAACCCTCAGTTCATAAAAATTTTAAAGTCTCAAATTTGATTGGACTTTCTGAAGTTCTTCTTGGAAAGGCCGCCATTGAAGAAGCAGTACAAAAAAGGAATGATAATTTTTATTTTTTAACATCAGGGAAGATTCCACCAAATCCATCAGAAATGTTATCATCTTCTGCTATGAGCAATTTAATAGAAAGATTAAAAGTAGAATTCAATATAGTGGTTTTAGATACAGCACCGCTTAAAGCAGTTACAGATGCACA
The DNA here is from genome assembly GCF_018223745.1 of Clostridium beijerinckii. Taxonomy (NCBI): domain Bacteria; kingdom Bacillati; phylum Bacillota; class Clostridia; order Eubacteriales; family Clostridiaceae; genus Clostridium; species Clostridium beijerinckii. The sequence goes on along the minus strand of NZ_CP073653.1, from coordinate 5,349,718 downwards.
AATACTATCAACAAAGGTAGATGGGACTATTTTAGTTATAAGGGCGGGAGAAACGAAAAGAGATATAGTAATGGATGCAAAAAATCTTTTGGATAAAGTAGGCGCTAATATAATAGGAACAGTATTACATGCGGTGGAGAATACAAGAGGAAAATATTCTTACTATTATGGAAATGATGAAGACAAGGATAATTTATAGTGAACAAATGTTAGTTTATAGAAAAACTACGCATATATTTTTAGAGAATAATATATATAATTTTATTGGTTCTGATGCTCATGACATAGATAACAGAACTACTGGACTTAGAAAAGCTATAAATATATTAAATGATAATAATAATGAAATAATAAATGAAAACATATTCAAAGAGAGCTCTAAAAAGCTGATTAATGATGAGATTATAAATTTCGTTGGAAAAAAAGTTAAGATAAAGAAATCAATATTTTCGTTTTTTAAAACTAAGTCAAAGTAAGTAGGATTTGAAATTATAACTACACAAATAGCTTAAGAATATAGTGGAGAAGAATCCTATTTAAAATGTCGCTACTTTGAATAGTGATATGGACAAAAAAATGTATATATGTTACATTAACAATGTGGTTAAACGATTACGTAGGATTTTGTTATATTATATTAATGCAATGCTAATTATTATTTCGGATCTATTTAGTATGTATAGAAATAATCGTTTATTAAAATTTAAAAGGAGATGTGGGAGAAAGTTTATGTTTAAAATCTTAATTGTTGATGATGAATTTATTGAGAGAGAGGGCATTATATTTTTAATCAAGAAATTTTCTTTTGACTTTGATATAAAAGAATGTAGTGATGGCGAAGAAGCATTAGAATATTTGAAAAAAAATTCAGTTGATGTTTTATTAACTGATGTAAGGATGCCATTTATGGATGGAATTGAATTATCACAAAACGCTAAATTAATATATCCAGATCTAAAAATAATAATTTTTAGTGGCTTTGGTGAATTCGAGTATGCAAAAAGAGCAATAAGCCTTGGTGTAAATGATTATATATTAAAACCAATAAGCCAGGCAGAATTTAAAAAGACAATCGAAAGTGTTATTGAAAAAATAGGACAGGAAAATAAAGAAAAGCAAGCTAAAGAATGGAGAAATTTCACCGAAAAAGAACATGTTTTATTAAAAGTAATAAGCGGAATTCCTATAGAAAGCATTAGAGAGAGATTTTCTTTAGATAATTATACGGATTTTGTAAATAAGTATAAGAGAATGATTTTGATGGAATTCGATAAGGATTTCTTTAATAATCATCAAGAATTTATAAAAGAAATTCTTGATGATTTCCAAGATAAAGCAGATTATTTGAATTTAAATCCCTATCAAGGAATATTTTTTTTCTATGAGTTTATAGATGAAACTGTATTAGAAAATACTTGTACGAAAATACATAATGTGATATCAGAAAAATATGGAGTCGATTGTTATTTTTCTATTAGTAATTTAATTACATCACCTTCTATAATATCAGAAGAATATTCTAATATGGAACATATTATGGAACAACGTTTTTTTGTACCAGATAAGTATATTTTTTCTAAAAAAGTAGAGATGACATTGGAATCAACAGATGAAAAGTTCGATAGTACTATACTTAAAAATATAGAACATCATATAAAAGTTAGAGATTTTTGTAGTTTGAAATCTAGTGTTGATCTTTTAATAAAAAAATTTTCAGCGCAAAGTGATTTTTCCCAAATATATGTAAAGTTTATTCTTACAAATATTTATAGAAATATTTGTAATGAAATGAAAGAAGCAAATGAAATAGATTTAGATGGAGAAATAGATAAGATTTATTCTAGCAGGACAATTCAAGAAATAAGAGATATATTAAATAATGTTATAGATAATATGGAAAAACAATTTTCCAAGGAATCTTTTAATCATAGGCATGAGATAGAGCTAGTTAAGTCATATATTTATGAAAATTATGGAAAAGATTTATCTCTTGATATATTAGCGGAATATGTGTATATGGCACCAAGCTATTTAAGCAGTATGTTTAAGAAAGAGACAAGCGTGGGTATTAATGTATTTATAAAAAATTATCGTATGGAAAAAGCAAAAGATATGTTAGAAAATACAAATATAAGAATTAAAGATATTGGTAATATCGTGGGATATAGTAATACATCATATTTTTGCCAAAGTTTTAAAGAATTCTATGGATTAACACCTGAAAAATATAGACAAAAGGATGAAAATAATGAATAGGTTAAAAAGATTTTTTCTAAATTTAAAATTTCGATATAAAATAATTTTGACTTACTTCTTAGTTAGTATTATTCCAATTATAATTCTAGGTTTATTTTGTTATCAGCAAACGAAAAATTTACTTTTAGATCAAGAAAGAGAGAATTTAAGAAAGTCTTTTTCAGAAGCAGTTATAGGAATCGAAAACTCAGCGAATGTGTATAGCAATATACTGGATTATACTACATTTAACCCAATGATTTTAGAGGTAATTAATCATGAATATAAAAGTTATTATGAAATGTATTATAAGTTTCATAATATGCTGGATCCATATATTGATATGCTAAGAGCGTTACATAATGATATACAACAAATAACTGTATATACTAGTAATAATATAGTAAAGCATTCCGATTATATAATGCCCATGGAGGTTATTGAAAATAATATTTGGTATAAAGAAGTATTAGGAAAATATAAACCTCAGTGGTTCATTGATAGTGAAAAAAATGTTTTTTTAGCGGTTCAGTTTATTAATAAAGGATATAATGATATACAGAATATTCTATATGTAAAAATAAACTCTAAGAATTTTTTTCAGCCGTTGTATAATATATCAAGCACTAATTGTGGAATTTATGTTGTAGATAAAAATGATGAAGTTGTATTTGAGAATAGAAGCTATGATGATGGTAAAGATTATTTATTGCCGAGTACTGAATTAAAGAAAATAGATGGAGATACTATAACTTATGATAATATAAATTATATTTTAATAAAAATTGATATGAAGGATCTTGGATGGACTGCATATCTTTACAAACCCGTGCATTTAATTGTGGAATCATCTAAAAATATTATTTATACTGTATTCTTTATCATGGGGATTTGTGTTCTAATAATTTTAGTTGTAGGGTATTGGCTTTCGTATATAATAGTGAACCGTATTGAAAAATTAACTAAAAATATGAAGGAAATGAATATGGATCATTTGGAAGTTACAATAGAAAGCAATTCGGAAGATGAAATTGGTGTTTTAATTAATAGTTTTGATAAGCTTATAGTAAGAATAAAAACTTTAATACAAGAAGTATATAAGAGCGAAATATCCAAAAGAAAATATGAAATGAAAGCATTACAAGCTCAAATAAACCCACATTTTCTCTACAATAGCTTGTCTTTGATCAATTGGAAGGCAATTAGGTCAGGAGAAGATGAAATTAGTGAAATGGCTCAGCTATTATCAACATTTTATCGTACATCTTTAAATAAAGGAAGTAGTATCATAACAGTAGAAAATGAATTAAATAATACAGAAGCATATGTTAAGATTCAATCCATGATGCATAATTATAATTTTGATGTGGATTTTGATATTGATAATAAAATTAAGGGATACTATATGATTAATTTATTACTACAGCCATTAGTTGAGAATGCAATATGTCATGGTATTGATCAAAAAAGAAATAATAGAGGCAAGTTAAGAATATCTGCACAGCAAAAAGGAACAGATATTGTGTTTGAAATTGAAGATAATGGAGTGGGGATGAAGAGTGAAATTTGCGAAAGAATTTTAACAACTAGAACAAAAGGTTATGGAGTAAAAAATGTTTATGATAGAATTAAACTTACTTATGGTGAAAATTGTGATTTGAGATTTATAAGTATACCAAATGAAAAAACTGTTGCGATAATGAGTATCCCGGTAGAAATAGACAAGAATAAATTTAATGATTAACTAGATAAATAGCTGTTTTAAAATGGAGGTATGAATTTCATTTTGAAACAGCTTGCTTTTTGTAGTTGTTTACATATTCATAAAAAATTGATATAAATCAAAAATCTTTAGTATATTCGGATAATTACTTGAATGCTATAATTTCAGTATAAATTACTTAACCAAAGCTAGTTACAGTTAAAGTATTATTTTTTTAATGAATTAGGAGGCTTATGGGGATGCTAAAAAGAAATTTAACGCAAACAATGAAAAGGATAACAACTTTTGGAATGGCAGTTATTACAATTGCTATGTTCTTTACGGGGTGCGGAAATAAAGATGGTGCAACTACGACTGAAACGAAAGATAAGTCAGGGGCAGTAACTACACCTTATGGAAAATACGATGAATTGGTAACTTATACTATAGGTAAAAATACACCTGGAAGTCCGCGTCTTCCAGAAGGAGATACCTATGAAAATAATGCATATACAAGATATTTAAAAGATGTATTAAATGTTCAGAATAAAGATGAATTTGAAGCAGCTAATGGAGATCCATATGATCAAAAGGTATCAATGGCAGTCGCTACAGGTGATATACCAGATATTATGAAAGTTGATTCAACAACATTAAAGCAATTAGTAGATAGCGATATGATAGCAGATTTAACTGATGCTTACAAAAACTGTGCCACAGATAAAATTAAACAAATGTATGATTCGTATAATGGAAGAGCATTAGAAAGTGCTACATTTGATGGAAAACTTATGGCATTGCCATCTACTCAATGTGCTAATGCGCCAACAATGCTTTGGGTTAGACAAGATTGGATGGATAAATTGGGATTGCAAGCACCTAAATCAATGGATGATGTGGAAAATATCTTACAGCAGTTTGTAACAAAAGATCCAGGAAATAATGGAGCTGGAAAAACAATTGGTCTTGTGGCTTCTTCTAATATAGGAGGAGTTTATGGGGGATTATTTCAAATGGATAACGTTCTAGGAATGTATAATGCTTTTCCAGGACAATGGATTGAAGAGGATGGAAAAGTTGTATTTGGATCTACAACTAATAATATGAAAAAGGGATTAGGAAGAGTTGCTGAAATGTTTAAAAAAGGTTTAATTGATCCACAAATGGCAGTAAGACAAGGTGATGATGTTACTTCACTTATTGTTAATGGTCAAGCTGGCGCTTTCTTTGGACCATGGTGGGCACCTGATTATCCATTAAATGATGCTAAGAAGCTAAATCCAAATGCACAATGGGTTCCTTATATAATACCAACAAATTCAGATGGGTCTTATACAACTTATACACAAAATCCGGCAAGCGAATTTTATGTTGTTAAAAAAGGATTTGAGCATCCAGAATTATTAGTAAAGATAGCTAGTGTTATTAATGACAAGATGGTATATGAAGACTATGGAAAACAAGAACTTATGGATTATATAAAGCAGGGTGTTGATTCAGGTGTAAGACCGGTAGGTATTCTTATTAATGATTATAATGCAACAATTGATATGTATAAAAATATTGATTTAGCACTTAAAGGAGAAAAAGATCCGGAATCTTTAGGAGCTGATAAGGGAAACTATGAAAAGTGTAAGGATTATTTAGCTAATTCAAATTCTCCAAGTGCTGATGCATGGAGTGGCTATACGTCAAGAATGGTTGCCCCAAAACTAATGAGTGAGACCAAGATAAATGAAGTTAATCCAGTATTTTTTGGACAAACAAAGAGTATGAAATTAAAATGGGCCAATTTACAAAAATTACAAGATGAAACCTTCTTAAAAATTGTAACAGGTGAAGCACCAATAGATTCTTTTGATGTCTTTGTTTCAACTTGGAAGAGTACAGGTGGAGATGAAATTACAAAAGAGGTTGAAGATGCTATAAAAAAATAAATACTAATTTGACAGTTTGGATGCAAGTAGTATTTGCATCCAACTTACAATCGAAGAATTAATATTCTACATTACAAATAAGGAAGGCAGGGAGATTCATGAAAAAAGGGAAAAAACAATTAAGTTATCATCTTATGATGGCACCTGGTATGATATTTTTATTCATATTTAGTTTTATTCCTATGTTTGGTATAATAATGGCTTTTCAAGAGTATTTACCGGCAAAAGGAATACTAGGTTCTAAGTGGGTTGGACTTGATAATTTTAGATATATGCTTCAAATACCAGATAGCATGAATATTTTAAGAAATACACTAGTTATTGCTATAGGAAAAATTATCTTAAGCACAATAATACCAATTATATTTGCATTACTTTTAAATGAAATAAGAAAAAAATGGGCTAAGAAAACCATTCAAACTATTGTATATTTACCACATTTTCTATCATGGGCAGTCTTAGCTGTAGTAGTAGCCAATATTTTCTCCTTTGATGGCCCGGTTAATGCATTTTTGAAATTGTTTGGATATGAACCAACATTATTTCTTGCAAGCAATACCTGGTTTAGGCCTATATTAATAGGAACAGATGTATGGAAAGAATTCGGTTATGGATCAATTGTATATTTAGCGGCATTAACCGGAATTGATTCTGGATTATATGAAGCAGCGGCTATAGATGGAGCAAATAGATTCAAGCAGCTAATACATGTGACTCTGCCAGGTATAATGCCTATAATTATGCTTATGACAGCAATGAATTTAGGAAATATTTTAAATGCTGGCTTTGATCAAGTATTTAATTTATATAATCCGATTGTTTATCAAACAGCAGATATCATTGATACATATGTTTATCGTGTAGGGTTAGTAGGAATGCAGTATAGTTTTGCAACAGCAGTAGGACTATTAAAATCAGTAGTTGGATGTATATTATTATTGTCTGCTAACAAATTATCTCAAAGAGTTGCTAATATGCAAATATTTTAAAGGAGGAGTATTATGTTAAAGTCAAAAAAGTTTGGAAGCAGGCTAGCTGATGCAATTATATGGAGTGTTGTAATAATACTTACAACTGCATGCCTGTTTCCACTTATAAATATGGTAGCTATTTCTTTCAGTAATAAGTCAGCAGCAGCGGGAAATTTAGTGGGATTACTTCCAGTAGATTTTACTTTATCATCCTATAAAACATTATTGCAAGAAGGTCAATTTTGGCGTTCTTTTGGAATTTCAGTATCAAGAGTTATTCTAGGAACAGCATTAAATTTAATATTAGTGGTTTTAATGGCGTATCCACTATCAAAAGGTAAGCGAGAGTTTCGTTTTAGAAATATTTATATGAACCTTATGATATTTGCGATGTTGTTTTCAGGTGGAATGATACCAATATTTATTACTGTAAAAAATCTACATTTATTAGATACTATCTGGTCTCTAATTTTACCAGGTGCTGTGCCTATATTTAATGTAATTTTATTAATGAACTTTTTTAAGAGTGTACCAAAATCATTGGAAGAGGCGGCAGAATTAGAGGGATGTAATAAATGGCAAATTTTATTTAAGATATATATTCCTATCTCGCTTCCTGCGTTAGCAACAATTTCATTGTTTAGCATTGTTGGACACTGGAATGATTTCTTTGGTGGATTGTTGTACATAAATAAGGCAGCAAATTATCCATTGCAAACTTATATACAACAATTAACAGTGGATATTACAAAGGTAACAAATCCGGCTCAGTTACAAAGCATTGCTGATATTTCTAACAAAACATTAAATGCAGCTAAAATCGTTGTATCAACTATTCCATTGCTAATTATATATCCGTTCTTACAAAAATATTTTGTCACAGGAATGGTTATGGGATCAGTTAAGGAATAGAGTATTTTAAGAAGTAAAGAAAGGACATAGTATAATGAAGGATATATATAGAATTGATACAAGTCCATTTTGTAATAATAACAATGTTGTAAAAGGAGATAAATATAGATTTACTGTATTAACATCTCAAATGATAAGATTAGAATATGATGATAAAGGAATATTTGAAGATAGAGCAACTCAGAGAGTGCTAAATAGAAATTTTATATCACAAAGTTTTAAATTAATTGATGAAGAGGAAAATTTAGAAATAATAACTGATCATATTCATTTAATCTATGACAAAAAGAAATTTTCAAAAAATGGATTAACTATAAAAGTGAGAGGAAATGTAAGTAATTATCATAGTATTTGGCATTACGGAGAAGAAATTAATGATTTAAAAGGCACAGCAAGAACTTTAGATGGAGCTGATGGTGCAATTCCTTTGGAAAGAGGTCTAATTTCAAAAGATGGATTTTCTATTATAGATGATAGTGAATCGTTAATTTTAACAGAAGATGGATGGATTGAGACAAGGGAAAAAAAATAACAGATATTTATTTTTTGGGATATGGAAGGGATTATATTAAGTGTTTTAAAGATTTTTTTAAACTATGCGGGAATACTCCTCTCCTACCTAGATATGCATTAGGAAATTGGTGGAGTAGATACTATAGGTATAATGAGGAAGAATATAAGAAACTATTAGATAGATTTAAAGAAGAGAAAGTACCATTTTCAGTAGCTGTAATTGATATGGATTGGCACCTAGTAGATATAGATCCTAAGTATGGAAGTGGATGGACCGGATACACTTGGAATAAAGAGCTATTTCCAGACCCTAAGAGATTTATGAAGTGGCTTCATGAAAATAACTTGAGAGTCACATTAAACGTACATCCAGCTGATGGAATAAGAGCCCATGAAGAAATGTATACTGATATGGCGAAACATCTAAATATAGATTATTTAAACGGAGAAAATATTGAGTTTGATATTTCAGATTCAAAGTTTTTGGAAGCTTATTTCAAATATGCACACCATCCAAATGAAGAAAACGGAGTAGATTTTTGGTGGATTGACTGGCAGCAAGGCAATGATTCAAAGATAGAAGGTCTTGATCCATTATGGATGCTTAACCATTATCACTTTTTGGACAATAAACGTAATGGAAAGAGACCACTTACTTTTTCTAGATATGCAGGAATAGGGAGTCATAGGTATCCTGTGGGATTTTCAGGAGATAGTATTATAACTTGGGAGTCTTTGGATTTTCAGCCTTACTTTACAGCTAATGCATCTAATGCAGGATATGGGTGGTGGAGTCATGATATCGGAGGACATATGCTGGGTGTAAAAGATGATGAGATGGCATTAAGATGGCTACAATTTGGAGTATTTTCTCCAATCATGAGGCTTCATAGTTCGTCAAGTGTTTTTAATGGAAAGGAACCTTGGAGATATAATTCCATTGTTCATGAGACAATGAATGAATTTTTAAGATTTCGACATAGTCTAGTACCGTATATTTATACAATGAATAGAATTTTTAGTGAAGACGGAATCCCTTTAGTACAACCAATGTATTATAAAAATTCTGAATATGATGAGGCTTATGAAGTGCAAAATCAGTATTATTTTGGATCAGAATTGATTGTATGTCCTATAACACATCCAATGAACAGAAAAACTGGAAGAGGAAAGGTAAAAGCATGGCTGCCAGAGGGAACTTATATAGATATATTTAATGGGATGATTTATTCTGGAAATAGATATATTAATTTATATAGGGATATTAGAAGAATACCAGTACTTGCAAAGGCAGGAGCAATAATTCCAATGATAAATATGGAAAGTTGCTACAATCAGATAGATAATCCAAAAGATATTGAAGTAAGAATTTTTGCAGGTGATAATGGCAGATTTAAAATGTATGAGGATGATGGTAATACTTTAGAATATTTAAAAGGAAGATATGCAGAAACAGAAATGAATTTAGAGTGGGGAGACTCCACTAGATTTGTAGTAAAAGCAGTAATGGGAGAGTTTTCTGTTATACCAAAGGAAAGAAATTATACTTTTAAATTCATAGGATTTAAAGATTGTAAAGAAATAATGGTTATATCGGATGGTAAAGAAGTAATTTATGAAAAAGATTATGATAATTTAATGAATAGCATCATTATAAGATGTAATCAAATTGATGTACTCAAAGATTTAGTTATTGACTTTAAAGATGTCATGCAGTTAAGTTGTAATAATATTGATAGACAAATATTTGATTTTTTAAATGAAGCACAAATAAGATTTGATATAAAAGATAAAATTTATAATATAATAAATTCACATGAAAATAAAACTAAGATCATAGGGGATTTGCAAACATTAGATTTGGATAAAGATTTATTTGGTGCAGTTTGTGAAATTATTCTCGCATATTAGATAAATTGAGCATATAGGATGATTAAAAAAGATGCAGTAAAACCCTCAATACTTAAGTAATCGTTTAATAAATTAAATAATAATTATCGTAATTTAAATTAATAAATAGGAAGATTGATAGTTTAATATTTTAGTGGCCTTTGGTAAGGCGACTTACTAACATAAATTATTTGAAAATATATTAATTGGAGGCAGTTATGAATAAGGAATGGTGGAAAGAAAGTGTAGTATATCAGGTATACCCAAGGAGTTTCAAAGATTCTAATGGGGACGGAATCGGGGATTTAAGAGGAATAATAGAAAAGTTAGATTATTTAAAGGAGTTAGGTATAGATGTGATATGGCTATCTCCGGTATACAAATCGCCAAATGACGATAATGGATATGATATAAGTGATTATGAAGATATAATGGATGAATTTGGAACAATGGAAGATATGGATGAACTTATTAAAGAAGGAAATAAGAGAGGAATAAAAATTCTCATGGATTTAGTGGTTAATCATACTTCTGATGAACATAAGTGGTTTATTGAATCTAAAAAATCAAGGGATAATCATTATAGAGATTATTATATATGGAGAGATCCAGTAAATGGGAAAGAACCAAATGATTTAAAGTCAACATTTAGCGGTAGTGCATGGCAATATGATGAGACCACAGGACAATATTACTTACATTTATTTAGTAGAAAGCAGCCAGATTTGAACTGGGAGAATGAGGAAGTCCGTAATAAAGTTTATGATATGATGAATTTTTGGATTGATAAGGGTATTGGTGGCTTTAGAATGGATGTAATAGAACTTATAGGTAAAGTTCCAGATAAAAAGATAAAAGAAAATGGACCAAAACTTCATGAATATATTAAAGAAATGAATAGAAAAACTTTTGGAGATAAAAATCTATTGACGGTTGGAGAAGCATGGTGCTCCAATCCAGAAATAGCAGAACAGTATTCTAATCCAGATGGAAGTGAGCTTAGTATGGTATTTCAGTTTGAACATATTTTATTGGATCAACAACCCAATAAGGAAAAATGGGATTTAAAACCATTGGAATTATTAGATCTAAAGAAAGCGTTGTCAAGATGGCAGTTAGAATTAGAAGGAAAAGGTTGGAATAGTTTGTTCTGGAATAATCACGATGTTCCAAGAATAGTTTCAAGGTGGGGAAATGATAAAGAATATAGAGTAGAAAGTGCAAAAATGCTTGCTACATTGTTACATGGAATGAAGGGAACACCGTATATATATCAAGGCGAAGAACTTGGCATGACAAATATAAGATTTGAGGAACTAAATGACTATAAGGATATAGAAACACTTAATATGTATGAAGAAAGAATAGAGCAAGGTTATAAGCATGAAGATATAATGAATTCAATATATGAAAAAGGTAGAGATAATGCACGTACTCCAATTCAATGGGATGATAGTGAAAATGCAGGTTTTACAACCGGAAATACTTGGATAAAAATAAATCCTAATTATAAAGAAATAAATGCGAAATCGCAATTAAATGATGAAAATTCTATATTCAATTACTATAAAAGTCTAATTAAAATTAGAAAAACAAATCCAGTAGTTGTGTATGGAAAATATGAATTGATTTTAGAAGAAAATAAAGAAATATTTGCTTATACAAGAACTTTAGAAAATGAAATGGTATTAGTTATTTGCAATTTTACAGAAAACAAAGCAAAGTTTATTTTTGATGGTATAAGTAAGTTTAAATATAAAGAACTTTTAATTTCAAATTATGATGTAGATATAAATCAATCAGTAAATAATATAGAGCTAGAACCTTATGAAGCGCGAATTTATAAATTTATCAATTAATTAAGGTTTTTATTGGGGAAGGAGTTATCCAAATGGAAAAGTATATATTTGGTGTAGATATTGGAGGAACTACCGTTAAACTTGGTTTGTTTAAGACTGAAGGAACATTGCTAGAAAAGTGGGAGATTAGAACAAGAAAAGAGGATGAAGGAAAATATATTATAAAAGATATTGTAGAAACACTTGAAAATAAGCTTAATGAGAATAATATTTCCAAAAGTGAGGTATTGGGCATAGGCATAGGTGTACCGGGACCGGTTAAAGAGGATGGAACAGTACTTAAATGTGTAAACCTTGGATGGAAAGTTTTTAACATAATAGATGAGGTTAATAAATTATTAAAATTACCTATTAAAGCTGCAAATGATGCAAATGTGGCTGCACTTGGAGAGATGTGGAGAGGCGGAGGAAAAGGCTATAAAAATGCTGTAATGATAACACTTGGAACTGGTGTTGGTGGTGGAATAATTATTGACGGAAAAATAATATCAGGATCAAATGGTGCAGGTGGTGAAATTGGTCATATAAAGGTTTCTGATAACGAGACAGAATGTTGTGGATGTGGAAATAAAGGATGTTTAGAACAATATGCATCTGCAACAGGGATTGTTAGTTTAGCTAATAAGGCTTTAAAAACTATGAAAACAAAATCTGATTTAAAGAATTTTGAGAATTTATCAGCAAAAGATATTTTTGATTCTGCAAAGGCAGGTGATGAATTAGCATTAGAATTGGTAGATGATTTTGGTAATAGATTGGGGAAAGCTTTAGCTAATATCTCATGTGTTATTGATCCAGATATATTTGTGATTGGTGGAGGTGTATCTAAAAATGGGAGTTTTCTGATCGAAAGTATTACTAAGCATTTTAAAGGAAATGCATTTCATAGTTCAAGAAATACAAAATTTGAGTTGGCCAAATTAGGTAATGATGCTGGAATATATGGTGCTGCAAGATTGATTTGTGGAAACTAGATAGGTTATATGATAAGAGGTGGTTTAGCTTGAAAAAATATTGTACATATTCTATTTATAAGTTTTGCAAGGATTAATGAGGGAGTGATCGCCCGATGATTAAATTTAAAAAAAGAAATAATAAAAGAGAAATAGATTTTATCAATAAAGGAAAGAATATTTTTTTTTACTGTGAAAACATTATGAGAGGTTCTAAAATAAAAGTTAGATTGACAACTTCTTATGGATTATTAGTTTTAGTTCCATTATTAATAGTAGGGGTTTCAATAATAGTGCAATCTAAAAGTTCAATCGATAATAAAATTTCAAATTTCTCATCTCAGATAATGGCGCAAATTGGAGTAAATATATCAAGCGAAATGGATAAGAACTCCAACTTCGCTATGTCAATATTTACTGAACCTGATTTTCAGGATTATTTCGAAAATGGACAAACTGTTGATTATCATAAAATTAATGAGTTAAATAAATTAATAAGAAATAAAGTAGGAACCAAAAGTGATATGACCGGCCTCGGAATTATCAGTGCAGACAAAGAAAAAATAGGAAGTTTTTCAAATCAACTATCTGACGATTTAATGTTGAAATTATCAGATTTATCTAGCAAGTCAAAGGGAAAATTCACATGGTCATTAAACAAAAGTTCATCAGGATATAAAATCTACGCTTCAGTTCAAATGAATACTTTGGCTACAGGTAAAAACTTTGGAATAGTTATAGAAGAATTGGATCCTAAATTATTTATTAATTTGTTTAAAGACATTAGTTTAGGAGATAATTCTGATATATTTGTTTTAGATTCACAAGGAGTTGTTATTCTAAGTGATGAATCAAGTCTAATTGGAACAGAATATAAAGATAAAAGTATTATAGAGAAAATTCAAGAGAAAGAATCAGCTAAAAGCAAGGATAAAAGTGCTAAGATAGAAAATTCTTTTTCAACAAGTGATGGTAATAATCTAGTATCTTATGCACCTTTAAGCGGTTCAGACTGGTATGTAGTAGGAGTTATACCGTACACGTATATAAACTCTGAATCTAATAGTCTAACAAATAATACTATAATAATTGGTTTGGTTTCGTTTATGGTAGCCATGTTGGTAGCATTAATAGTATCAAGAAGCATATCAAAACCTTTGGAAAAATTAGTTTCACTTATGAAAAAGTCTAGAGATGGAAATTTAGCTTTGCACATAGAAGATAGTAGTAAAGATGAAATCGGAGAAGTAATAAGTGCATTTAATGAGATGGTGAGTAAAATAAGTGTTTTAATTGGCGATGTTAAAGCTATTACTAACAATGTATTTAATAACACCAAAATAGTTGCACAGGTTTCAGAGCATTCTTGCTCATCTTCAGAAGAAATCGCAGCTACAATGAGTGAAATTGCTAAAGGTGCTTCGGATCAAGCTGTTAGTGTTAATGAAGGAATTGATTTCATGAGCGTATTATCTGATGGAATAAATATAGTGAGTAAGAAAACAGAAAATGTATGGTTAGTATTAGAGGAAACACAAAAAATGAAAAAAGAAGCTGTTATATCAGTTAATACATTGAAAGATAAAGCCAACGAAACCAATAATGTTTCAGCTAAAATTGTTAGCGATATAAACTCTTTAGACACAAATATAAAAGATATAAAAGAAATTATAGAGTTAATTGGTAGTATTGCAGAGCAAACTAACCTTTTAGCATTAAATGCAGCAATCGAAGCAGCAAGAGCTGGAGATTCTGGTAAAGGTTTTGCTGTTGTTGCTGATGAAGTTAGAAAACTGGCTGATAGATCAAAAGAGTCATCTGATCAAATTAATAAAATAATTAATAATATTGAAAATAAAACAAGAATTGTAGTAAAAGAAGCAAGTAATTCTAGAATTATAATAAAAGAACAGATGGATGCAGTTGATGGTGCAGATGAGGCTTTTAAAGTTATATTTGAAGGAATGAACCAAATATCATACCAATTAAAAGATATAGTTATGTCAATTAATAAAATAGTTGATTGTAAAGATAAAACTAAAATAGCAATGGAAAATATTTCAGCTATTTCAGAAGAAACAGCCGCAACTACAGAACAAGTTTCCTTCGGGGCTAATGGACAAATTAGTGAAATTCAAAAAATATTTGAATTTGTAGAAGAACTAAATTCAGTGGTTGAAAAATTAAATCTAACAATAAATAAATTTATAGTTAATTAGTTTTAAATGTAAATTTATTAAATAGAATCAAGATATTAGAAAGAAAATTAATTATATATAAATACTAATTTAACTATAACATAGTAGGGGAGATAATATCATGATTAAAAGAATTAACAAAATAATAACACTAGTAACAATTACAACAATTGTTACTACTCTTAGTTCATCACCAATTGCATTTGCTTCCGATGCATTGCAAGAAAAGGATGGGAATTTTAATGCTTCTGTTGCTTACTCAAATAAGTATTTATACGATGGGTATAGAGGAACTGATGGGGAAGAACAAACAATATACTACAATAATGGAAAGTATAATGAACTAGAGAATTCAGATGCATATGATGATTCTATAAAGTACGATAATAGGTATATTGAACTAGATAATAATGGTAAGGAAGATCTATTTAATTTGCAAACAGGAAAGTTTGAAGGGGAAGATATAGAAGATCAAAAATTTGATATTAGAAGAGATTTAGTAAAAAAATTAAAAGAAACCAATAGATATGGCAGTAATATAACAGATTATCTTCAATTAGGTGATAGAATTTCAAGTAATAAAGGTTCCTTTGGTGATGTATGGTATAAATATACTGCAGATTATAATTATGGACAAGCTATTAAATATGTAACAATAATCAATTTAGCTACAAATTCCAATGATGAATGGGATAATATTACATTGAAAAAAGGTGATGGAATAACATCAGACTTTGGAGACAGCTATCAATTTTGGTTTTCAGTAACAAGTAATGATCCTACTAATAAAGAAACTGATGGTATAGAAAAAACCTATAATGGCGATATAACTGCAGCATCAAAGTATATAGCTAAAAGATTAAAAGATTATTGTGGATATGATGCAGAGGTGACTACAGAGAATGGAAGTCCTGTTATCCAAATAATATCTGATGAAAAATTAGAAGGAACTGTAATAACGGGGCATAATAGTGATATTTCAATAGAATCTAAAATGGCACTTGCTAAAAATATTCAATATGTATCGGATGATACGAAAAATTCTAACGGTGCTGTAAGAGATATGATTGCTGATAATTATATTTCTAAAACAGTAGAATCAGTATACGGAACTACGACAACAGATTCTGCTGTAAAATATACAACAACTATTGATATAAATGCAGAATCAGATCATGAATGGAGAAATATAACATTAAAAAAGGGTGATGATGTAACATCAAGCTTTGGAGACACTTATCAATTTTGGTTTTCAATAACAGCTGATGAATCTGGTAATTTAGAATCTGACGGAGAAGCAAAAACTTATAATGGAGATGTGGAAGCAACAGCAGAATACATAGCTGGAAGAATAAGAGATTACTGTGGATATGGTGCACAAGTTATTGAGCAAGATGGAAAGCCAGTAATTCAGATAAAATCTGATACAAAGATAGATGGAAATATAATAATATCTTATGATGACAATATTTTAGTAAAAACAGAGGAAAACTCTTCTTCGACAGATGAAGATGATAGAGGTAATTCGGGAAATAGCAGTGGAGAAGATGCTCCAAGTGGTTCAGAAACAGATAATGAAGATGGTGATAACAATTCAGGGACAAATAGTGGAGAAAACACAACTGGTTCTGACACAAATACTGGAGAAGAAACTTCAAGCGGAACACACGCTATAATAAATTATGACAAGGAGCCAATATATTATGGCTTTGTAAATAATTCTGGCAAATATATGGATGTCTCTAAGTTTGCAAACATTAAACTTATATATACAGTTAATGGAGAAACTAAAACAGAGAAAATAGAAAAATTTGGAGAAAAATATGGAAATGAGAACATTGTAGCTAATTTAACAGACGTAGGGTCAGATTTATTAACACAGGATTCAACTTATATCTATGTTAGTGCAAATGTAGAATTCACTTCAGATAGTGATATAAGCATTGCATATCCAGATGGTACAAACAGCAAAAAGTATATTTTAAAGATTTCTAAGGCTGTAGGAGATAAAGTTGATGGAGCAGATACACCTAAAGAAGTTACAGCATATGAAATGAATGGAGAATCTGATTTTCTATCTTGGATTCAGCCTAAACTTAGTAATGATTGGTATAATTTAGATGTATGCGCTAAGAATGGAAACATATATGTTATAAGATTCAATAAAGACGGAGGCAATAATAAGATACAAGTAAATCAAGTTGGATTCGAAACTGTACGTGATGATGATTTGAAGGTTAGTAGGAATAAGATATATAAGGTTAATGATCCATCTATTGAAACTAGAATTAAAGGACAAAAATTAACAGTTACGGATGCAGGTGAAATAAGAAATTTAATAAGACCATATTATTCTATAGATGCTAAAGGAAACTTGTGGGTATTAGGCTTGAAAAAGATATATGAATTTAATGGAAATGGCTTTGATGAAAAGTATACAATTCCTGCAAAGATAAGCAACTTAGACGTTTACGATGGTAACAATTTAATTGCTTGGGGAGATAATGGTACAGAATATGGTTATGTAACTAATATTAATGAATTTTCAAGTACTAGTGATGAAAAGGATTTGGGAACTGAAAATAATGGCAATGAAGGTAATGGTGGCGAAGGAAGTACTAGTGATAAAGACAATACTTCAAGTGATGAATCAGTAATTAAAAGTGGATGGATTAAAACAAAGTCGGGTTGGCAATTTTTTGATGAATCGGGAAAACAAGTTAAAGATTCTTGGATTAAAGTAAATGAAAAATGGTATGTAATTGATGAAAACGGTATTATGAGGACTGGCTGGATTAACATAAGTGGAAAATGGTACTACCTAAATTCTGATGGAAGTATGGCAACAGGATGGATGCAAGAAGGGAGTAGTTGGTATTACCTACAATCAGATGGAGAAATGTCAACAGGCTGGGTAAATGATGATGGGAATTGGTATTATTTAAAAGAATCTGGTGAAATGTCAATTGGATGGATTTCTAATAACGGAAACTGGTATCACCTGGGAACTGATGGGAGCATGAGTACAGGCTGGTTAAAATATGGGAAGCACTGGTATTACTTGGACGAAAATGGAAAAATGTTATCGGATGCAACTATGAACGGATATAAACTTGGAACTGATGGTGTTTTAATTTAGTAAGAAAGATGGTGAAAATATGAATAATTCAAGAAAAAAATTAAAAGTTTTATGTAGTTTAGCACTTATGTCGACTACAATCCTATCAACTTTATCAATTATATCAAATACCGCATATGCAAAGTCTGATTTTATAGAAATGCCTATAGTAAATACTTCTGAAAAAGGAGTATTTAATCAAAAGCTTTTATTATATGATGTTTCAACAGATAAATCTATGTATAATCCAGGATCAAATGTAAGTGTAAAAATTAATCTGGTCAATTATACAGGAAATGAAATATCCAATGGAACTATAGAGTTATCGGCAAAGCATCTTGATACACAAGTTGGAAATACAGTAACTCAAAATTTTTCAATTGAAAAAGATGAAAATAAAGAGTTATTTATAAACTGGACAGCTCCTAATGAGGATTTTAAAGGCTATTTACTTGAAATAACGTGTAAAGATTCTGAAGGAAAAGTCATGGAGTCATCATCAACAGCTGTAGATGTCTCCTCAGGTTGGCTTAAGTTTCCTAGATACGGTTATCTAACTAATTATGAGAAAAGTGTTAATACAAAAGATATAATAGATCAGTTGAAAAAATTCCATATAAATGGTCTGCAATATTATGATTGGCAAGACAAACATCATGATCCTATAGCAGGTGAAGGTTCAAATGTTGAAGATGTATGGCAGGATTTATCAAAACATGATGTATATAAATCAACAATAGAAGGATATATTAAGAATGGTCATGAAGCAGGAATTTCTTCAATGCAATACAATTTAATATATGGAGCGACTCAAGGATATGAAAATGATGGTGTGAAAAAGGAATGGGGATTATACAAGGATCCAAGTGGAACTGATGGAGAACAGTGGACCATGGCAATGCCTAGCGGCTGGGAAACAGATGCGCTTTACTTTATGGATCCATCAAATAAAGAATGGCAGGATTATCTCTTTGCAAGGGAAAAGGAAGTTTTTGAAGCATTTGATTTTGATGGATGGCATATGGATACTGTAGGTGATTTTGGAACAGTGTATAAAGCAGATGGAACACCAGTATCAATTACAACTACTTTTAAAGATTTTATAAATGCAGCTAAGAAAGAATTTCCTGACAAATATATATTATTTAATCCAGTTGGAAATAAGGGGCACGAAGATGTAAATAGTAGTAATGTAAGTGGTGCATATACGGAAGTATGGCCTTGGGATGGAATTATAACATATAATTCCTTGAAAGGTATTGTGGATCAAGCAAGAACGGAGACAAAAGGAAGATCATTAATAGTGCCGGCATATATGAATTATGACTTGGGAGATAAGCATAGTGAAGAAAAGCCTGGAAAATTTAATACTTCCTCAGTGCTATTAACAGGGGCTTCAGTCTTTGCAGCAGGTGGATCTAGACTTGAGTTGGGCGATGATACAAGAATGCTTACCAAAGAGTATTTCCCCAATAAAAATGTTGTTATGGATGAAGAGTTAAAGGCAAGGGAAAGAAAATATTATGACTTTATAGTTGCTTATGAAAACTTATTAAGAGATGGACAAATAAATAGTAATAATGAAATCCAAGTTGAAGGTTATGAGAATAGTAATATAGGTGAAGCTAATAAAATATGGACTTACGGAAAAAAAGATTCAAATTATGATGTTATTCAAATGGTAAATCTTTTAGGTGTTTTTGATAATACTTGGAGAGCTGCTGATGGATCGAAATCTAAACCAATTAAAGCAGAAAATTTTAAGGTTAAATATTATGTAACCCAAGATATTCAAAGTGTTTTATTAGCATCACCTGATGCTAATGATTGTAAATCACAAAGTTTAGAATTTTCAAAAGGAAACGATGAAAAAGGAAATTATATAGAATTTACAGTACCATCTTTGGAATATTGGGATATGATTTATTTAAAAAAATTAAGTTCTGAGAATATTGATAAGAATAATGATATAATAGGCGTTCAAGGTCAATTAACAAATCCAGGTTTTGAAGATGGATTTATGGGCTGGAATATATCCGGAAGAAGTTATGGCTTAGATTCCACAGATGCAGCATCTGGAAATAATAAGTTATATTTCTATGATAACAAGCCTTATACCAAAAAGATTGATCAAACAGTTGTAGGATTAAAAAATGGAAAATATACAGTAACGGCTATGGTAAAACAAAATACAGGGATTCCAGATTATGCAGCTATGGAATTAACTTCTGGAGATAAGACTGAAAAAGTTAATATAAAACATGGCGATAATTATAGAAAAATAGAAGGAACTATAGATGTTAAGGATGGAAAATTAAATGTAGCTTTTAACTTTATATCTACTTTAAATGGTGAAGCTAATTTACAAATTGATGATATTCAGTTATTAGATGAGAACGGAAATGTTGTATCAAAGGAAGCTAAGGTTATTAAACAGGGCGAAGGTGCAAGTTCATCTAACATACCAGAATCTGTTGGGAAAATAACAAATGGAGATTTTGAAACAGGTGATACAACAGGCTGGGTAGCAGCTAATCCAGATGGATTTGGAGTTAATGATGAAGATGCTTTTGCTGGAAATGATAAATGTTATTTCTGGGGTCAGGGAAAACAAATGTTACAACAAAAAGTAACTGAGTTACCTAATGGAACTTATACGATAAAGGCAATGGTTAAACAAAATACTGGAAATCCTACCTCATCACAATTAGAATTATCAGGTTTTGGAGGAGAGGCAGCTTCGGTTAAAATTCCACATGGGGATTCCTATGTTGAAATTTCGCAACAAGTCACTGTTACTAATGGCACTTTAATAATCTCATTTATACAAGATGGCAAGGAATGGACAAATTTACAAATTGATAATGTTGAATTGATAGCTAATTAAATTCAATAAATATTAAAATATAGATATCAAATTTAGAAAATTAAGTTATACTTTGTAACAAAGACAATATTAGAAAGTGGAAACAGTAATGTTTTCACTTTCAGTATTTATAGCGGGAGCTAGGTTATGAATTGGATATCTACAAGCTGTATAAAACACTATCATATATTTTTTATGAATAAATATATGTTCATGTAAATTCGAATTGTTAATAGATAGAATTTTTGTTTATTTTATATAAATTAAAAGTTTGTATGGAGTTTATATTGAGTCTTGGGGGAATGAGTAAGTTCTTAAATTATAGGACTGCCATAAAAAAGAAAATAAATTAAATACTTGTCATAAAACGCTATATTAGCAAATAACCTTTTTATTGCTTAATATAGCGTTTATTGTGCGTTGAAACTTACTATAGGTTCGTTGTAATATATTTAATACAGAGAATAGAGAAAAGCAATAAATTGTCGGTTTAGGTCTAATTACATAAAGCAGTAATTATTAAATGTTGTTATTTACCATAGTGAACACATATTAAAAAAGTTAAAATATTTAGCTAATAATTAATTATGATAGGATGGTGATAAAATGCAACAAGTAGAAATTAGTAAGAGAGAATTTGTGTTTCAAGAGAAAGTAGAAAATAGAGGTAAATATTATTTTTTTAAGAGAATTACAGATATACTTTGTTCGTCATTTGGGTTATTAGTTTTAAGTCCAATATTCTTGATTGTTGGAGTTTTAATTAAGCTTGAATCAAAAGGATCTGTAATTTTCTCTCAGGAGAGGATTGGTAAAGACGGTAATGTATTTAAAATGTATAAATTTAGATCTATGGTTGCTAATGCCGAAGAGCTAAAAGATAAGCTGTGTCATAAAAATGAGATGAGCGGACCTATGTTTAAGATGAAGGATGATCCAAGAGTAACTAAAATAGGTAAATTTATAAGAAAGACAAGCATAGATGAACTTCCACAATTGTTTAATGTTCTAAAAGGTGATATGAGTTTAGTCGGACCTAGACCATCTCTTCCAAAAGAAGTAGAAAAATTTGATAATTGGATGATGACAAGGCTTGAA
This sequence comes from Clostridium beijerinckii, assembly GCF_018223745.1. Classification (NCBI taxonomy): domain Bacteria; kingdom Bacillati; phylum Bacillota; class Clostridia; order Eubacteriales; family Clostridiaceae; genus Clostridium; species Clostridium beijerinckii. The sequence goes on along the minus strand of NZ_CP073653.1, from coordinate 5,327,466 downwards.
GTAAAACCCGGTTTGACATGTTACTGGCAGGTATCAGGAAGAAATGATATTGATTTTGAAGATTGGATGAAACTAGATATTAAGTATGTAAGGGAAAGAAATACTTTAGTTGATATTAAGTTAATATTTAAAACATTTTTTGTGCTGTTTGGAGACAAGCATGCAAGTTAAGTGACTTTAGGCATATGGACGTATTATTTTTTGATTATGCCTTAATAAGGCGCATTAGAGGAGAGAATGAGTTTAAATCTATTGTCTCTAAAGCTATGAGTAATATGGGAGCAAATAAATTTAATCAATTAGAATTACGGAATATATGGAGGTAAGTATGAAAATAGTAGTAGCAGGAACAGGATACGTAGGTTTAGTTACTGGAGCATGTCTTTCGGAAATTGGACATAATGTAACTTGCGTTGATATAGATAAAAGTAAAGTTGAAATGATGAAACAAGGAATTTCACCAATATATGAACCAGGATTAGATGAACTTTTAAAAAGAAATCACGATGAAGGTAGATTAGATTTTACAATAGATTATAAAAATGCTTATAAAGATGCTGATTTGATATTCATAGGGGTTGGAACTCCGGAAAGAGAAGATGGATCAGCAAATTTAGATTATGTGTTTAATGTATGTAGACAAATTGCTGAAAATGCTGAAAGAGATTGTTTAGTAGTGGTTAAATCAACAGTACCAATAGGAACTAATGATAGAATTGAAGAGTTTTTAAAGGAAAATGTTAAAAATAATATTCAAATAGAAGTAGCGTCAAACCCAGAATTTTTAGCGCAAGGAACCGCAGTTGTCGATACTTTATATGCAAAGAGAATTGTAATAGGAGTTGAATCTAAAAAAGCGGAAGAACTTTTAAAAGAGGTTTATGAAGGCTATAATCAACCAATTGTTGTTACGAATAGAAGAAGTGCAGAAATGGTTAAATACGCATCAAACGACTTTTTAGCACTTAAGATATCATTTATGAATGAAATAGCAAACTTCTGCGAAATGGTTGGAGCAGATGTTGAAGATGTAGCTAAAGGAATGAGTTTTGATCCAAGAATAGGTGATAAATTCTTAAATGCTGGAATCGGATATGGCGGATCATGTTTTCCTAAGGATACAAAAGCACTTCATTGGCTTGCAAATGATAATGGATATGAATTAAAAACAATAAAAGCAACAATAGAAGTAAATGAAAATCAAAAATATAAATTATTTAGACAAGCTAAGAATAAATTTGGAAGTTTAAGAGGATTAAAAGTGGCTGTGCTTGGATTAACATTTAAGCCTGGAACAGATGATTTAAGAGAAGCTCCATCTATACCAAATGTAAGAAGATTATTAGATGAAGGTGCTGAAATAATTGCATATGATCCAGTTGGAGTTGAGAATTTCAAAAAAGTATATCCAAGTGGAATAACATATGTAAGTACTCCAGAAGAAGCTTTAAAGTATGCAGATATGACATTCATATTTACAGAGTGGAATGAAATTAAATCTTTAGATCTAAGTGTATATGAAAAGCTTATGTATACTCCAATTATATTTGACGGTAGAAATTGTTATAAAATTAAAGAGGCTAAGGAAAGACAAATAGATTATTATTCAATTGGAAGAAAATCTGTATTGAATTTAGAAGAAAAAGCTTTAAGTAAAATAAAAACAGCAATGGTAATATAGCAAGGGTAATTAAATGAAACTTTTCAGATGGACATGGTAACTCCATCTGAGCTTATAGATTAAAGAATGTTAACCATGGCATGGTAAATTTTTAAATGGTTAAGGAGGAGAATATTATGAAGGTATGTTTTATAACATCAAGTGGTGGTCACTTAACTCATTTAATCCAATTAAAAGAGTGGTGGAAAGATAAGGAGAGATTTTGGGTAACCTTTGAAAAGGAAGATTCTAAATCAATACTTAAAGATGAAAAAAAATATTGGTGCTACTTTCCTACAAATAGAAATATAAAAAATTTAATCAAAAATACATTTTTATCAATAAAAATATTACTTAAAGAAAAACCAGATCTTATTGTCAGCACTGGTGCAGCACCCGCAATTCCATTTTTCTATATTGGGAAATTATTCGGTGCAAAAGTTGTTTATATTGAAGTGTATGATAGGATAGAAAAACCAACTATAACGGGGAAGATAGTCTATCCTATAAGCGATTTATTTATATTACAATGGGAAGAACAAAAGAAGTTTTACCCAAGAGGACAAGTATTGGAGGGATTATTTTGATATTCGTAACAGTAGGAACACATGAACAAGGCATGGAAAGATTATTTATCCAATTGGATAAATTAATTGAAAGTGGAGATATTAAAGAAGAAGTATTTGCTCAAATTGGGTACTGTAATTATGAGCCTAAAAATTATGAATACAAGAAAATGATTGGATATGATGAAATGGATGAATATGTGAGAAAAAGTGATATAATCATAACTCACGGAGGACCAGGAAGTATATTTCATCCTCTCCAATATAATAAGGTTCCAATTGTAGTGCCAAGAGATCCAGAGTTTGATGAACATGTTGATGATCATCAAATACTTTTTACCAAAAGATTAGATAAAAATTCAAAGATCATTGGAGTATATGATATAGAAGATTTATGTAGCGTAATAAGTAATTATAAAGAATTATCGGCAAAATGTAATACATATAGTTCTAATAAAAATGACTTCATTAGAAAGTTTGATAATGTAATCGGCCAGATAATGTAGAGCAGCATTCATAAATAAAGGAGATTATTGATGAATATATTATATCTTAACAGAGGTATGGGCCTTGGAGGAGTTGAGAAATGTATTATTCAACTATGTAAGTTATTCAATAGCAGTAACAAAGTTATAGTTGCAAGTATGGGCGGTGAATTAACTAAGGATTTAGAAAAAATGGGAGTTAAACACTACAATATTTTAAATACAGATTCCAAGAATCCCGATATTATATTAAATAACTTAATAGCCATATATAAGATGGTGAAAAAGGAAAATATAGATATAATTCATAGTCATCATAGAATGACAACATTATTAGCTAAATTAATATCGAAAATTACTAAAGTTAAAGTAATACATACTCAACATTTATGTATAGAAGATAAGTTTAAGTTAACGAATGTATCTTTAAAAGGCATTAAAACAATAACTGTAAGTGAAGCAGCTAAAAGAATTTTAATTGAAAAGGCTGGTTTAGAAGAAAAGAATATAAAAACTATATATAATACTGTAGAAACTGAGCATGATAGTAAAGAAGTTGATGATAAGCTTTTAGAGCTAAAGAAAAAAGGATACTTTATAGCAGCTCAGGTAAGTAGAATAGTAGATTACAAAGGAATCTATGATTTTATTTCTATCGCAAAAAGTACTGCATTAGAAAATGAAAAAATAAAGTTTGTATTAATAGGTGATGGACCAGAGCTAAGTAATATTAAAGAACTTATAAGGAAAGAGCAACTAGAAGATTATATTTATCCGCTAGGGGCTAAGGATAACATTATAGAATATCTAAAATATATAGATGTATTATTACTATGTTCCTATATAGAAGGTTTACCTCTAACTCCACTAGAAGCATTTTCACAAGGGGTTCCAGTTGTAGCTACCAATATAGATGGAACAAATGAAGAAATAGAAAACGGATATAATGGGTATTTAGTAGAGGCTAAAGATATTGAAAGCTTTAAAGAAAAAATACTTGAATTATATGAAGATGAAGAAAAATATTCTTATATGAAGGGTAATTGCTTTGAAATTTTCAATACTAAATTCAATAAAGAGATATATTTTAAATTACATCTTAAAGAATATAAAGAAATTTTAAGCCATGAAAGAAAATAATGAGTCCAAAATGTCATGATTATTTTTCATTATGTGAAGAAGCAGATTGAACTCATAGCGAGTCTATTAGTAAAATCTGCTGGTAAGAAGAGAACCCAAATCTATGATTTGGTGTGAATCGCTTACTCATGGAGCGTAACAAGTCGAGTTCCCTCTATAATGGAAAACAGGATTGGTAGATGGATTTGTTATTTTTTTGATTATAATTTAAGTTAGGTGAGATAAATGATGATTGGAAAAGGCATTAAGTATTTAAGATCATTAATGAGAATTATTGTATTAAAAATAAGATATAGTAATAGAATTGAGTTTAAAATTAAGAATTTAAAATCACTTTATATAGGTAAAGGTGTAAAAATAAGAATAAGTAAAGGAAATGTATTATCTCTTGGCAATAATGTTTATATCGAAGATTATTGCAGCTTCGAATGTATAAATGGAAGTATTTATGTTGGAGAGAATACATTTTTTAATACTAATAATAAAGTAGTATCTTTAGAAAAAATAAGTATCGGATCAGATTGTCTATTTGGACCTAATATAGGGATTTTTGATCATGACCATCGCTATGATATTAGCGATAAGCCAATAATATCTCAAGGATATAATACTAAAGAAATAAATATAGGTAATAATATTTGGATTGGATGCAATTCTACTATTACACGTGGGGTAAATATATGCGACAAAGTGATTGTCGCTGCCAATTCAGTTGTAACTAAAAACATTGTTAATAAAGGGGTTTACGGTGGAGTTCCTGTTAAACTTATTAAAGAACTGTAACCACAATCAAAATCTTATCTATTAGATGATATATATCATCTCTTTAATCTGTTATTTTCTTTATATTTATCCAAAGATGAATATATAATTTCAACTTTTGGGTAATCTATATATAGAACTTTAAATTTAGGAAGATGAAAGAAAACAACAAGTCCAAAATGCTATGATTATTTTTCGTTAGGCAAGGAAGCAGATTGGTCTCATAGCGGGCTATAAGGGTAATCTGCTAACATAGCATAATGGGAAATAGGCATAGCAGATGGATTTGTTATTTTTTGATTATACCTAAGAAGGGAGTAACAGATGCTTTTCGTTTTGAATGTATTATTTGACATTTTTATCTTTCAAAATTGTCTAATTGCGTATATTCCACAATTGGGGTATATTGATGAGCTATTCACATTTATGCTGATAATTCTATCAGTTTTTTATATATTTAATGGAAAAAATAAAATAAGCATGTATTCTAGTGAAGTCAAATCTATAATTTTATTTTCTTGTTTGCTGCTTGTAGGAGTAGCAGGAAACGTAATGCATAAAATTCAACCAGAGAAGATTGCTATATATAAAGATATTTTAGCTATAAGTAAATTTGTAGTCTGTTACACATTTACGCTAATTGTATCAAATAATATAGATAAAGATTTGTTGTTAGAAAAGGTAGCAAAAAGATCAAGAATTTACGTAAATATAATATTTACTTTTTTAATTTTAAATATAATTCATGATATAGGAATGGCATCAGATATAAGATATGGAATGAGAAGTTATAAATTTCTATATCAGCATCCAACATATTTGGTTTCAGCAATTGTAATATTTTTATGTGTAATATTAAGTGATAATAGAAGAAAGTTTGATAATTTTATTATTTTTGAATCAATAGCTATATTGTTTTTTACATTAAGAAATAAAGCATTTGTATTCATATTAGGATATTTCTTTATGAAATTAGTTATGAAATATGCTAAATCTATAAAAATAAGATATATATTGATACTTGCTGTCATAGGAATCTTCTCGACGTATAACAAAATAATGGAATATGCATCATATTATCTTACAGCTGCTCGGCCAGCGCTATTTATAGTAGGTTATAAACTAGCTTGCAAATATATACCTTTTGGAAGTGGTTTTGGAACCTTTGCATCAGAAATATCCGGAGATTATTATTCGCCTATATATTATGAATATGGAATAAATGTAGTTAGTGGATTAGAGGAAACCGCTCATTCGTATATTGGTGATACTTTTTGGCCTTATGTATATGGTCAATTTGGCTTTTTGGGTTTAATTATATTTTTATGGATTATATTGAATATATTTAAATCAATACAGAAAAGATATCAGTATAATAGAGAAATTCAATCAGCGGCATTTTTGCTGCTATTATATATTTTAATAGCATCTACTGCAGAAGCTATATTTACGGATGTAACAGGCTGCTTTACTTTTGCTGTGATTGCTACGTATCTAGGAAACAACATTATAGACAGTGATTCGCAAGAATGTGCTACTGCTAGTATAGAATAAGATAAAAATTAATTATCTATTCATAAGTGAAGAGTGATTTCATGAGAAGAATTTACTCATGAATCTTAGAAAGCGAAATTTCATATATGTGAATGATGATTATAGTGCCTGATATCAGATGAAGGAAGGTTGTTATGGAAAATAAAACGTTAAGAGTTCTCCAAGTTGTGGATTCATTAGGAGCTGGAGGAATTCAAGCCTTTATATTAAATATAAATAGAAATATGCATTTAAATAAAGTTAAGTTTGATTATGTAGTATATAAGAATAAAGAAGAAACTGAATTCTATGATGAAAGTGTTGAGAAAATGGGTGGACAAATAATATGTTTAGAAAAAAATAATGGGATTAAAAGGCTGAAATCTTTTATAGATTTATATAGATTGCAAAAAGATAAAAAATACTCAGTAGTACATATACACGGCGATCGTGCAAAAAGCTTTTTTGAAGCAGTTGTTTTTAAAATATGTAAAACACCTACAATTATTATGCATTCACATAATGATAGAATAAGTAGAGATAAGAGGTTTTATCATTTACATTTAGGAATACAGAACATTATAAGAAGTCTTTGGAAATATGTAGTTAATTATGAATTTGCATGCTCAACTAATGCGGCACAATGGATGTTCTCTAAGGAAGATGTAAGAGATGAAAAGGCTAAGGTTATAAATAATGGTATTGATGAAAAAAAGTTTATTTATAATGAAGGGATAAGAAAAGAATATAGAAGAAAATTAAATTTGGAAGACAAATTTGTATTAACTCATGTAGGGCGCTTTAGCTATCAAAAAAACCATGATTTCTTAATAGATATTTTTAATTCTGTGAATAAGCAATATAGTAATTCAGTGCTATTGCTAATTGGAGAGGGAGAATTAAAAGAAAAGATTGAGGATAAGGTTAGATCACTGAATTTAGAGGATAAAGTAATATTTTATGGACTTTGTAATGAAATTCATAACATTCTACAAGCGTCGGATATATTTGTTTTTCCATCTCATTATGAGGGTCTTCCAGTGGTTGGGATAGAAGTTCAAGCAGCAGCATTGATGGCTGTAGCCTCTGATGCTATAAGTAATGAAATAAAGATAACTCATTATTGGAAATCTGTTTCTTTAGATAGTCCACCAGAGGAATGGGCAAAGATAATTCTGAAATATAAAGATGGATATAGTAGAAAGGATACCTCTGAAGATATTATGAAGTCAGGTTTTAGCGCTAGAGCAATATCAAGAAACTTGGAAAACTTATATATGAATGCTGATAATAATCAAAAAAGTGGTAATAAATAATTTAGTATAGAATATCTTAGTGGTTCAAGGAGAACAAATATATGATAAGTATTATTATTCCAGTTTATAATGTTGAAGAGTATATTAAAGAATGTTTAGATAGTCTTTTAATGCAGACGTATAAAGATTTGCAAATATTGATTGTTGATGATGGATCAACAGACAAAACTATGGATATAGTTAAAGATTATGAAGATAAATTTGAAGACTTCACTATATTGTATCAAAAAAATCAAGGTGTATCTGTTGCTAGAAACACAGCATTTGATTATATAAAAGGTGAATATACTATATATATTGATCCAGATGATTTTTTAGAATTAGATATGCTTGAGAATATGTATAATAGAGCAGAAAAAGTTAATGTTGACATAGTAATAAGTGAATATTACGTATATTATGATGAAAAAGATAGCAGAAACTATATTGAGAAATATAGAGTAGATCCAAGAAAAATATATAACAATTATGAGGTTATGAACCTTATGTTGAATTATGAATTGCAAGGTCAACTATGGAATAAGTTTTTTAGAACTGAATTATTAAAACAGATTAAGTTTAAGTTTGAACCTCATAGATATATTCAGGATGCATTTCCAGTTTTTAAAGCAATACATTCTAGCAAGGGAATAGCTTTTATAGATAAACCATTGTATTACTATAGACAAAGAGCAACATCAACAGTTCATAAGAAAAATGCTAAGCTCGCAGAAGATTACTATTTTGCTATGAGCAGTATTATAAATTATATAGAAGATAAAAATATAAAAGTAGATAAGAAAAGCTTAAACATTTTTAGAATCAAAGTATTATCTCATTTTATAGCCCATTATACTAATGCACATGAGGGGAATAATCTAAAAAGTTTTAAGAAAAGTAAATATGATGAATTAAGTGTGAAAAATAAAGATTTTTTATTTTTAAAGGAAATATCTAAAGACGATAAGTTAAAGCTATTTTTATGGAATTGCGGTTTATATCCAGTTTTGAAGAAAATAAAAAATAGGTAATGTGCCTTATAAGGAGAAATTATGAAAATATGTTTTATAACTACTACAATTTTTAATTTGGGAGGAGTTCAAAGAGTAGTATCTGTTTTAGCTAGTGAATTAAGTAAAAATAATAAAGTAGATGTAATTTGTACAGATAGAACTTTTAAAGTTAATAGAGAAATGTATAATTTGAATTCTAATGTAAGTATAAAGTTTAATTCGGGGCTGTTACATAAGAAGTTTACTAACAAAGTTATCTGTAAGATTTCTAGAGAGGTGAATTCTATAACTGGAATTTTAAACAATTCTGTTATGAGTGATTTATTGCTTTATGGATATTGTCCTAATGAAGTTCAAGACAGATTTATAAAGTATCTAAATACAAGAAATTATGATGTTATCATAGGTGTAGAAGGTTATTATAGTATAGTTCTTGGGAAAATAAGTGATAAGTTAATTGGTAAAACTATAGGATGGATGCATAATTCTTATGATGCGTACTTAAATAATAAAGGTAAATATTATTGGAAGCAAGACGAGTTGTTTAAAAGATATATACCAAAATTAAATTGCAATGTAGTTTTAACTTATGATGACAAGATTAAATATGAAGAAAAGTTAGGGATAGATTGTAAGGTGATTTATAACCCTTTAAGTTTTGAATGCAATAAAAAATCTTCGTGTGATAAAAAAAGTATAATTTTTGTTGGAAGATTGTTAGAGAAGCAAAAGGGTTTGGATCTTCTTATTGAAATTTTTAATATAATTCACAAAAAGAAAAGTGATTGGATTTTAAAAATAGTTGGAGAAGGTCCTGATAGAGAAAGTCTGATAAATCATATTGAAAAGTATAATCTAAAAAATAATGTAATATTGCTTGGTCAATGTGATAATGTTAAAGATCATTATTTGGAATCTTCAATTTTTGTTTCAACTTCAAGATGGGAAGGCTTTGGATTAGCTATCACAGAAGCAATGGAATGCGGATTGCCAGTAGTGGCTTTTGATAATTCTGGTCCTAAAGAAATAATAAGCAAGCCTAACATAAATGGAGTTTTAGTTGGGGATTATAATATTAACAAATTCGCTGATGAGATTATATCGTTAATAGAAAATGATGAGAAAAGAACAAGTATGTCATTAGAATCTGTAAAAAGAGCTAAAGATTTTAAGATAGATAATATTATTAAACAGTGGATTCAAATTATAGAAAAATAATAGATGTATGGTGTAGGTAGTTATAACCGGAGGAATCATGAGAGAGTATTCAAATTTAAAAAGTGGAATAATGATTACGTTCATATCTAAATATAGCAATATATTTGCACAGTTAATTATAAATTCAGTGTTAGCTAGGTTATTGATGCCAGCAGATTTTGGTATAATTGCAGTAATAACTGTATTTATATCATTTTTCAATATGCTTGGTGATATGGGGATAGGACCCGCTATAATACAAAATAAATCTTTAGATGAAAATGAGATTTCAGATATATTTAAGTTTTCGATAATTGGATCTATAGTTATAGCAATTGGATTTTACTTTTTTTCTTATTTTATAGCTTATTTTTATAATGATAAGATATATATAAGATTGGGAGGATTATTATCTTTTTCTGTGTTATTTTCTATATGTAATATAGTACCAAATGCTATATTATATAAAGCTCAAAAATTTAAACAAGTAGGAATAATAAATATAATTGTAAATGTAATAGTTGGAACTTTGACAATATCTCTTGCCTTTAAAGGATTCTCTTATTATTCATTAGTTTTTGATTCTATATTAAAAAGTTTATTTATTTTTGTATTGTGTTTTATGGCATGTAAATTAAAAATAAGTAAAGGTTATTCATATGGTTCTATAAAAAAGATAAAGAATTACTCAAGCTTTCAATTCCTATTTAATTTTATAAACTATTTTACGAGGAATTTAGATAACATATTAATTGGTAAGTTCTTGGGCGCATCAACTTTAGGGTATTATGATAAATCATATAAGCTTATGCTTTATCCAGTACAAAATTTAACAAACGTAATAACGCCTGTATTGCATCCAGTATTATCTGAATATCAGAATCAAAAGGATATAATTTATGAAACATATATAAAAGTTATAAAAGTTCTTGCTTATTTAGGAATTTTTATAAGCGTATATTGCTTCTTTTCTGCAAATGAAATAATACGCATAATGTATGGTACTAATTGGGATGCATCAATACCAATATTTAGAATATTATCAGTGACAATTGTGATACAAATGGTATTATCAAGTATTGGATCAATATTTCAAGCCACTGGGTATGTTAATAAATTATTTTCTACGGGAGTAGTATCAGCAATATTCACTGTAAGTGCAATAGTTACAGGGATAATGAATAGAAGTTTAATTATATTATCGTTAGGATTAGTTATAGCATTTATATTAAACTTTATCCAATGTTTCTATGTACTTATAACGCATGTATTTGAAAAAAGCTTTATTTCATTTTTATTACAATTAAAAAACATTCTTATTATCGGTGTATTAATGGTTGGAGGATATATATTAATAAGCAAAATAGTAATAAACAATATGTTAGTAAGTGCAATATTTAAATTTATTATTGGAACTATAACTTACGCTATAGGATTATACATAACAAAAGAATATAGACTATTGAAAAAGATAATTTTGAGAAAATAGAATTTAAATTATTGTTTATCCATAGATAACTCAATTAAGAATTAGACCTATTACATGAACATATTTACAAAGTTGCTAAAACTTTAAGTTTGTATCTTCACTAGAAATTATAAATATATTTGTGGAGAAAACATTTGAAAATGAGCTGTTAAAGGTTCTTAGCTGTAGGTTGTTCCATTTTAGCTTGTCAAACTGAAAGTTGGAGCATGCTAAAGTGGATACAACCTGCTGCTTAGAACCTTCAGCGATATTTTCATAGCTTTTCGGAATCAAAATATTTATGATTTCGGCGAAGTATACGCATAAGTTCAGGTCTTAGTTTGGTTATATATAGTTATAAAATCAACAAGGAGTATACGAAAAATGGCTTTATTAGAGTTGAGAAATATTAATAAGTATTATAGATTAAAAGATAATGACAAATTTCATGTATTGAATGATATTAATCTATCTTTTAATGCTGGAGAATTAGTTTCTATTATAGGAGAGTCAGGTAGTGGTAAATCTACACTAATGAATTTAATTGGTGGATTAGATTCTGATTTTTCAGGAGAATTACTTGTAAATGAAAAAGATATTAAAAAGTTAAGAAGAAAAGAGCTTGATAAATATAGAAAAAATGAAGTTGGATTTATTTTTCAAAGTTTTAATTTAATTGGTCATCTATCTGTTTTAGATAATGTTACAATTGCAATGACACTATCTAATGTTAGAAAAAAAGAAAGATTAAAACGTGCAAAAGAAATATTAAGAGATTTAGGTTTAGAGAATCATATAAATAAGAAACCAAGTCAATTATCAGGTGGTCAGAAGCAAAGAGTTGCAATAGCTAGAGCTTTAATAAATAATCCTAAAATAATTATTGCTGATGAACCTACAGGTAGTCTAGATTCAAAAACTACAATTCAAGTTTTAGAAATAATGAAGGATATTTCTAGAAAGGGAAAGCTAGTAATTATGGTTACTCATTCTGAAAGAGTAGCATCTGCTTCAAGTAGAATAATTAAAATATCAGATGGAGAAATAATTGATGATAACAAGGTCATAGAATTAGATAATGAAGTTAATATAGAAAAACAAGATAATATTGGAAAGCAAAAGCAAAATCTTAGTTTAATATCATCTGCAAAATTAGCACTTGTTAATATGAAAGAAAAACTTCCTCGTAATATCCTTGTTTCTGTGGGAGGCAGTATAGGAATAATGAGCATAATTTTAATGCTGTCCTTAGGCAATGGAGTGAAATCTTATTTTAATAAGACCATGAATAATTATGTAAACCCATTAGTAATAGAAGTTAATATGCCTAGTGAAGAAGATGAGAATATAAATTTAGATGTAACAACAGTCCAGAAACCGGATGTTAATTCTACTAAACCATTTGAAGAAAGTGATATTGATACATTATCAAAAATAGAAAATGTATCTTCTGTGGAAAGAGGATATAGTATAATTTCTCTTGGAGCAAATTCATTAGTATACAATAATAAAACTAATAATTTGATGAATGTTTCAACAATATCTTCAAATATAACGGCGGCTAATGTTGAAACTGGAACATTACCTAAAGATGGGGAAGTATTAATTAATAAAGCATTAAGCGATAATTTGGGGAAAGATATTATCGGGCAAAAAGTGAATTTACGCATGCTTGCAAATCAAAAGATTTTAAATAGGGATTTTATTGTAAGTGGTGTTTATACAACAACAAGTGGAGATTTAACTGCAAATATGAAATCTGCTTTTTTAAATTATGCTGATTTAGAAAAGTTATATTCAGATGACGGCTATAAATTGAAGCCTAATGTGGTTTATGTTAACACAACAAATAGCAAATATACCCCTCAAATTAAACAAAAGGTTAATGAACTTGGTTATTCACAGTCATCTCAGGAACAAATGGCATCTATGTTTAATCAAATGATAGATATATTAACATATGTACTATCAGGAATTGCAGCAATATCTTTAATTGTATCAGCGATTATGATAATAGTTGTTATGTACATAAGTGTTGTAGAAAGAACTAAAGAAATAGGAATAATAAAAGCAATTGGAGCCAGAGCAAAAGACATACGTAGAATTTTTGTTTCAGAAGCTTTTTTAATAGGATTTTTTAGCGGCGCAATAGGTTTAATAGGTGCATATTTTATCATGAGAGGAATAAATCTCATGTCAAATAAACTATTTGCAGTAAGTGTGGTTTTAATAAAAAGAGAATACGCAATACTTGGAGTTACCGTAAGTATTGTAATAAGTACATTAGCAGGTTTACTACCAGCAAATAAAGCTGCAAGGTTGGATCCAGTAGAATCATTAAGGAGGGAGTAAAGAAAATAAAAGTAAAATAGCCTCGAAGCTATTAGCAGTATTTATTAATAAGAAGGTAGCTGGATCATTTACTTTCTTATAGATGGTAATGAAATAAAGTGAAAAGTTTAGTTACATATATAGATATCAAATATAAAGGGTTAACTTATTAGATAAGTATATTTACAAATTTTCTAAAACTTTAAGTTCATATATTTAATAGAAATTATAAATATAGGTTATGCACTTAGTACGGGGTAGGCGCATAACCTATATTTTTTATTGGCATGCCTAAAAGATAGTCTTTTCTGCTTTAAATAAGGTTTCTTCATCAATTGAGTATTGTATTTAGAAATTAGAATCATGATTTTATTGATGAAAGTATTTTTCTTAGATACTTTAAAGGATGTTTTATATAATGTCTTAATGAATTAGGATTCATGGACGCCTACAAGTATAAGATATTATAAAGTAGAAAACTATATGTCGAATTTTGCATTTCATTATAGCAAAGTGGAATTAATGAATTTATACTACATCAATTCCATGATTTTTCAGCTTATAATTTAAAATGATTCAGGAATTGTTAAGGAAATTCAATTATAATAGAAATACGGGTAAAGTTTTTAGCATCCTAAAGGAAAGCTTTAAAGTCAAGCTTTTGTAGCCTGTTTTCATATATAATGCTTATGTTAATATATTAATTACAATCAGGTAACGTATATATGAAGATAATTAATTGGAGATTGATATAATTGCGCTCAAATATTGGTATTTTATTAAGTAAATCTTATAGAAATCTGGTCCTTAATTTTACAGTTAAGTATGTATATTTACAATAAAAGAATAAAATTCAGCAAGTACTAATATTTTATTAAAAAAATATCGACAAAAAGCTCCAAATAAATACAAAAAGACGTAGACAAGCATAAATAAAGTTGCTATAATAATATTCGTAAACCAAAATAATATTTTTTAACCAAGATATTATTTTTAAACTAATAAATTATTAATAAACCAAAAAATGAAACTCTAGGAGGAATATACAAATGATAAAAAGAATGACTAAAGCAACATCGTTACTAGTAGCTGCAGCTGCTATTATTTCAATAGTACCTGCACATGCAGCTGACTACACAAAAATCGATTCACAAGAAGGTACTATCTATGATGCAGTAGCATACAAAGATGGTAAGTTCTATGTTGACGGAGAAGTTAATGACAAAGACGAAGCAGCTTATTATTTAGCAGAAGGTAAATACAATAATTTATCGGATATTGATAGTGGAGCAGATACTGATATTTATGGATCTAAATATTTAAATGTACAAGATGGTGACTATTTTGTCGACTTAGATAATGGTTCAGTAACTGATGAATCTATAAAAGAAAATGCAGAAGATGATGCTGCATCAGCTTTAAGAAAAAATCTTAAAAAGGATAATGATAAAAGATATGTTTCAAGCGAAGCCGAAACAATGCAAGATTTATCTGATGCAGAAATCGCAGGAAACAAATTTTCAGCTCCTTGGTATAAATTCCAATATACAAAAGACAATGCAACAAATGGTACAAACACTAAATTAAATGTATATACTGATGCTCAAGGAAACTATATTGATGCCGATTATAACTTAGGATCAATCAAAGTAACTACAACTGCTGCATCTGGAACTACTAATAAAACAGCAACTATAAGCAATACAGATGATACATATGATGCTGCTGGTGAAACTGTAAAAGATCAATTATCAGCAAGTGTTGATAGTGATAACGCTAAAGTAATTGGACAAGATACTAATAATATTTATAGAATAGCAAAAGTTACTGTAACAGTTAAGAATGGATCTACAATAGCTAAAATAAATGGAATAGATGTTTCTGTTGATGCAAAGACTTTTGATACAACAGTATCTGGAAGTGTAAGCTTCAATGTCATTCAAAAAATATCAAAAGCACAAGCTTCAGGTGATATCGATGGAGCTAAATATGCAAAATCAGTAAATACTTATATAATTTCTGATGAAGACGGAAAGAGTGAAGATTTTGTTTATGATAACTATACTGTTGCTAATGGAAAATTAGTTGGTTATACTGCTAATGGTACAAATGTAAAAACTGCTACAGGAACATTAAGTTCAAAGAATGGTTATTACTATGTTGATTTAGGCGATGAAGCAAGCGAAGATGTAAAAGAAAATGGTAGTAAGAGTGCTGTTGATACAGATGCAGATGGAAATCTTTGGAGATTAGATGCTGGATATATCTACGAGTGGAATAACGACGAAGATTGGACAAAAGTGTACAAAGTAGACGGTTCTTTTGATCAAATGTCAGTATATAACAAAGATAATATTGTAGCTTGGAGTAAAGAAGATGATGTTTACTCAGTAATCGGTGGAAAAGGTACAACAACACCAACAGATCCTACTCCAGTTGTAAATAAAGGATGGGTTAAGACTGATGCAGGTTGGACATTCTACAATACTGATGGAACTCAAGTAAAAGGACAATGGGTTAACGATGGTGGAGTTTGGTACTACATCAAAGCTGATGGAACTATGGCAACTGGTTGGATTCAAGATGGATCAACTTGGTACTATTTACAATCATCAGGAGCAATGAAAACTGGTTGGTTAAATGATAACGGAACTTGGTACTACTTACAATCATCAGGAGCAATGTCTACTGGTTGGTTAAATGATAATGGAACTTGGTATTTCTTAAATTCATCAGGAGCAATGTTAGCTAACACAACTGTTGATGGATATAAATTAGGAGCATCAGGAGCTTGGATTAAGTAATAAATTAAAATAAGTAGAGGTCCAAATTATAAATTTGGACTTACTACAACAGAATACTAAAGATAAAAATTTATTGTTGAATAATTTCTTTATTCAACATAAATATAAGGAAATTAAGACTGTTCATAATGATTTATTTAAATCGTTATGAGCAGTTTTTTTGTGGTATCATTAAATAGTATTTTTACTAAAGTGTTAAAATAAAATTAATATAAAATTAAGATTTAAGATTATTCATCCGCGTTTACAGTAAAGTATTATAATGGTAACATTATTATTAGAAGAAATATAAAAATAGAATTAATCATATTGGATTCGCAGTTTATTAATATACATATAGAAGTGAGTATCTGTAGAATTTATACTATATTTATATATTAAATATAGAGATTTAGTTTAGAAATATTAAGTGGTGACAAAAGGGGGGCAGAATATGAGTAAAATGGTCAGAAGGATAATTTTAACATTTTTTATCATTTATAGCGTTTCATTTTTACAGACAAGCTCTTTGAATTTGCTTATGACAAAGGTTTATGCAGAACAAGATAATCCTTCTTTAAAAGATATTTATTTAAGTGATGGAGGAAATCTCGATTTTTCAGAAGATAAATACTCATATGTCACAGATGTTGGTAATGATATTGATCAAGTATTAATTAAGGCTAAACCGTATGATTTACTAGATACGGTTAAGGTTGATGGAGAGATAGTAACTAGAGATGATAGTTATAGAAAAGTCGTACCTTTAGTAAAAGGTAAAAATAAGATAGAAATAGAAGTCTTAGATAATAGGAGCGATGCAACATCTACCTATAATGTGTATATTTATAAGGGAGGAAAAGATGCTGTTTATCTAAAGGATATCAATATAAATGATAGTAATATTGGATTTGATAAAAACACCAATTTTTATAATATAGAGTTAGATGAAGGAACAGATATAATGGAACTTCAGGCAACTCCAGATGATGGAAACTATTCAATGACAGCCAATGGAAAGCAATTAAGCAATGATTCTATAAAGGTTAAGTTTAATGGTATAGGAAAATATACTATTAATCTAGGGGTTAAGGATGATGATACTCAAAGAATTGGGAATTATACTTTAAATATGTACTTAGGTATTCCAGTAACACCTAATGTTAAGGATACAATTAATGCAGTAATAAAGCCGAATCAATGGGTGATAGTAAATGGAAGATGGAGGTACAATGATACTGCGGGTAAATGTTTGAAGAATACTTGGTATTATGATAATAAATATAAAAGTTATTTTTATTTCAACAGTAGAGGAAATATGCAAACAGGTTGGATGGAAGATGACGATAAGTGGTACTATCTGGAGGCAAATGGAGAAATGCAAACTGGATGGTTATATTATAAAAATGAATGGTACTTTTTAGATAATAATGGTGTAATGAAAACTGGTTGGATTAAAGATAATGATAAGTGGTATTTCTTGAAAGACGATGGCACGATGGCAACAGGATGGATAACCAGTAATGGAACTTGGTATTTCATGGAGCGTAACGGTAGTATGAGAACAGGGTGGATATATTATGGAAAACAGTGGTATTATCTAGATCAATCGGGCGCCATGAATACTGGATGGGTAAATGAAAATAATCAATGGTATTTTCTAAATGCTGATGGCAGCATGAAAGCTGGAGAATGGGTATATTGGAAAAATAACTGGTATTATTTGAATTACGCGGGTAATATGAGGTGTGGATGGCTTTATAAAGATGACAAGTACTACTATTTTAATGAGGATGGTGCTATGAGGACTAGTCCTGCAGAAATTGATGGATATATATATAATTTTAATAATGATGGTTCCGTGAATTTTGGGTAATTACCATATCTAAATCTGACTTTTAATTATTTGAAAAAAGCAAGTTTTGTGTAACATTATAGTAGGAAATACAGAACATATTAGAATAAAAGTCAAAAAGGAACCAATATTTCCAAGGAAATTTGTATATTATAGAGGAAATAAGTACGAATAAAGGCAACATATCTATGTTTATTTAGTTAAAGAAACTTTAGGAAAATTCGATAATAAATATAGTAATAGATTATATACTTTATGAACTTGAATATGCTGTTTCTGGTGTTTAAATACATTAGAAATGGATGATAATAAATTTCGTAAACATAAGATGGGAGGACATACTAATGAGTGCAAAAAAAATCAATCTTAATAAGATTACTTCTTATTTATTAATTTTTACTGTATTTTTTACACTTATGCAGACAGTAAATTTGCAGAAAGCTAGTGCAACTGATGAAACTCAAATAAAAGGTCTGCAATTTCACATAGGAGATGTGAACGGAAAAACTAAAAATATTGATGGAAACGAGAAAGATGGATATGTATGTGAGTTTCTTCCAATAGGTCAAAATTTCACTTTGGTAGCTGATTCTGGTTATTCTATTGTAAGTGTCCAAAGTAGCTCAAGTTTTATGAATGTTAAGCCAGTAGCAAACTCAAGTGGAGGAAATGATTATGTAGTAAATACAATAACTGATTATAGCGATTTTACACTTACGGTGGTTATGAAAGATAGCTCAGGAAAACAAGTTACCTATCCGATAAGAATGAAATTCGAAGCGGATTCTTCTCTTTCATTTCAAAGTTTAAGGGTTACATTAGATGGTAAAATAACTTATAATTTATTTTTTACACAAACAGATGCAAATGGAAACTATCATATTTCTGATATAAATTCTGATGTTAAAATGGCGAAAGTTCAGTTGTTTGACAATAATAATACGCCAATGAATTTTTCTATTAATGGCGGTAGTAGTGCTGCAGAGGCGACTGTAAACTTAACTGGTGGAGATAATGTTATAAGTATAGGTGTGACAACCCAAAATATCTCTAGACAATATAAGTTGATTATAACTAAAAAAGGAGAGGCAAAATTACAGTCATTAGTGCCGTCAGCAGGTACTTTATCTCCAGCATTCAATTCAAATACGTATGACTATACAGTTCAAGTAACAACTACTCAAACAACAATTGCATTTACACCAATAGCTGTAGATAATTCATCTACTATTAAAGTCAATGGTGTGACTGTAAAAAGTGGAAGTAAGAGCCAAAGCATAAAGCTAGATGAAGGAGAAAATGATGTTGAAGTTATCCTTACAACTAAGGATGGTGATACAAGTACATATAATATTAAAGTTACCCGTACAGCTTTATTTAGAAGTTCTCAGCTTACTGGGTTGACACTGACATCAGGAACTCTAACTCCTGCTTTTAATAAAGGAATATATGAATATTCAGGAACCGTCGATAATAGTGTTACATCAATAGGGGTTACTCCAACAGCAGAGGATGTTAATGCGACAATTACGGTTA
This sequence comes from Clostridium beijerinckii, assembly GCF_018223745.1. NCBI lineage: Bacteria > Bacillati > Bacillota > Clostridia > Eubacteriales > Clostridiaceae > Clostridium > Clostridium beijerinckii. Next base: position 5,307,842 of record NZ_CP073653.1, on the reverse strand, counting down.
ATGGAAAGAAAGTACCTAGCGGCGCAACTTCACCTTATATAAGCTTGGATGAAGGTGGAAATACTATAAATGTAAAAGTTACAGATTCTAAAGGAAATAGCAATACATATGTATTAAATATTACAAGAAGATATCCAAAAGACAATGTGAATTTAGCGAGTCTTTCTGTAACAGACGGAACAATGTCACCAAAATTTGATCCTGAGACTTATCTATACAGTGTTAAAGTTGCTAGAAATATTGAAAAAGTAAGAGTTATGTATACTTCACAAAATGACAAAGCAAAGATTAAGATAAATGGTAAAGAGTATACTAATGGACAATCTGATTACATAAAACTTGATATAGGAGCAAATCTTGTAGTTGTTGAAGTAACTGCTGAAGATGGAAAAACAACGACTACTTATAAGCTAAGTGTAATTAGAGGAGATATAGAAGGAACTAACCAGTGGGTACTTGTTGGAGGAAATTGGACATTCTATAATGCAGCTGGTATGCAAATTAAAAATCAGTGGGTTAAGTATGACAATCAATGGTATTTCCTAGACATAAACGGGTATATGCAAACTGGATGGATACAGGATTCTGGTAATTGGTACTATTTAAATAAAGATGGTATTATGCAAACAGGTTGGTTTTATGACAAAGGATATTGGTATTACCTTGAAGCTAATGGAGCTATGAGGGTTAATACATGGGCTACTTACGATGGAAAATGGTATTACTTTAATAACTTTGGAGAAATGCAAACAGCTTGGGCACAATATAAGGGTAAATGGTACCTTATGGATGATCATGGGGTAATGCAAAAAGGTTGGGTGACCTATGATAGAAATAAGTACTACTTGAATGATGATGGTAGTATGAGGACAGGATGGTTATATAATGGAAAGTCATGGTACTATTTAGATGATAGTGGAATAATGATAACTGGATGGAAGAATATAAATGGAAAGAATTATTACTTCGATGCGGGTGGAGTTATGAAGACTGGAATGCTTTTCCTTGACGGGCAATGGATAAATTTGAATAATGCATAATTAAGAATAGAAGTGATATCTTATGATAGGATATCACTTTTATTTTTGTACAAAGGATAAGCTAAAATTTATATATATGTCCAAATAATGTTATAATTGTAGAGTTATGTTTGTATTAGTTGAATGTAGGAAAAAATAATGATATCATAAAATTGTGTAGGATAGTCAATCACCATCTATAAATATGAATACATTTATTAAAATATTTTATAAATGAATGCAATTAGATTGAAAGGTACATATAGGAGGAGACAAAATGAATAAAGAGAAAAAAAATGTATCACTAAAGGTTAAACTTCAAGTTTCGTATGTAATTATGTCTATTTTGGTATTTATATCAGGAATAGTGAATTTTAAGCAGCTTAGTGATATAAAAAATGGTATTGCTAATGGAGATACATTGGCAAGAGATATTACGACAACTGTAGTGGTATGTATCATAAGTATAATTGCAGCAATTTTTGCTGGGTTTTATATGCATAAAAATATAATTTCAAGACTAAATACTCTTCAGAAATTTGCTATGAAGTTGGCAAGCTATGATTTTTCAGAAGGTGTTGAAATAACTAAATATGATGAAATTGGAGCTACTGCAAGGGAACTGAATATTGCTCAGGAGAATGTAAAAAATCTTATTTCAACTATTTTAAATGAAGCTTGTAATATGAGTGGATTAAGTCAGGAACTATCTGCGAATGTAGAAGAAGTATCAGCCAAGCTTGATGAAGTTGATAATTCATCCAAAAATATAAATGTTACAATGACGGAAACAAGTGCAACGGCAGAAGAGATTGCTGCTTCTATTGAAGAAGTTAATTCCAGCATGGAAAGCTTGGCAAATAAAGCAGCCGATGGAAGTACAAATGCTGAGAAGATTAAAAGAAGAGCTGAAAAAGTTAAGGAAGATAGTAAAATTGCTATTGCAAATACAACACAAATAAGAGAACAAAAAGAAAAGGATATAATAAAGGCAATTGAAGATGCAAGAGTTGTTGAGGAAGTTAAAGTTATGGCTGGGGCTATAGCTGATATTGCGGAGCAAACTAATCTTTTGGCACTAAATGCAGCAATAGAAGCGGCTAGAGCAGGAGAATCAGGAAAAGGTTTTGCGGTTGTTGCAGAAGAAATTAGAAAACTTGCAGAGGAATCTTCCCAAACTGTTTTTACAATCCAAGATACAATATCTAAGATACAGGATGCAGTTAAAAATCTTTCAGATAACAGTAATGATATACTTAACTTTATGTCGAGTGAAGTTAATAAGCAGTTACAGGATTATGCTAAGATTGGAGAAAAGTATAGTAATGATGGTGATTTTGTAAGCTCAATGTCAGAGGAACTAGTATCAATGGCTCAAGAGGTTGAAGCTACAGTTGAGCAGATAAATGAAGCACTTCAAAGTACAGCGGCAGATGTTCAAAAATCTTCTGTAAATAGTGAGAAAATACAATCAGAAATAGAGACTAGTTCAGCAGCTATATCGCAAGTAGCCAATGCAGCAACTCAGCAAGCTCAGATAGCAATGCATTTAACTGAATTAGTACAAAAATTTAAATTAAAATAATAATAATAAATATTTAAAGAATAAATTAATTAAAGAGTTTTAGAATAACTATATCAAAGATATAATTTTTATATCACGATATGGTTATTTTTATGCGGATATTTATAACTAAATTCGTAAACATAGTTATATCATTAATTATGTAATTAGAGCTATTTGGCTAATGAATTTTACATCATATAATGCACATTAAAAATATCTATATATTGTTAGAATATTTAAACTCATCAGTATAAATGATATAATATATATAGATATTTTGGAGGCGATTGGCATGATAAGAAGAATTAATAAAATATTAGCACTTATATTAATTGGGACAAGTATTATAGCTACAATACCAAATAGTGTTTTTAGTACTCCAGTTAAAGCAGAGACTAACGATATTTCGAAAATAATTTTGAATCCCCAAACTAATAATGTGGCTCTTTCTGGAATTGATATAGGATCAATGGTTCCTGATGGAGATACTCTTATAGGAATGGCTGAAAACACAACTATAAACCCTCAGTTAGAAAATGGAGTAAAATTGATGTTTAGCAGCAAAGGAGCAAAGTCAATCGACAATGAGGAATGTGGCAAGTTATCGTACAATCTGTCGGGTTCGCTAGTTGATGAAATTTCAGCACAAGTTTATGAGGTTTTGAAAGATCCAATAACAAATGCAGTTGTATCGAAGGCAGAATCGGCTACAGGAGGTACTATACCAGAGGAAACGCTTAAAAACGTAATCGAACCTATAGTGGAGAAAAACTTACAAGCAGCATTACCAAGTGCTATTAAGAGCAGATTTCAGAATATCCCTATATATCAGTATACTGGGAAAAATAATTCAGGTGATGTTATAGCTCAGGCCTTTGTGGTAAAGGGGTTAGTGGGATCAATAGTTAATACTGTGGTAGGAAATGGCGCATATTGCGTAAATACTTATAGTGCTAATGTGAGGAATGCATCTTACAGCAGCATTGATATAGTTCCTTCATTGACATTTAATCCAGCAGTAGGTACAACGGCTTATTCAAAAGTAATTAATTTAGATAATGGTTCTAAAGTTATTGGTGATGGTATGAGTATCAATGTTATTGATTCCGTAAACAACAAGGTATATGTAATTAATAACCCAATTTATAATATGTTAAAGGCAAAACAGGGAGATTCAGATAAAATAAATAAAGATTTAAATATTATTGATTTTAATGGTGTTACTAATTTGAGTGGCAGCTTAAGTTTTCCTTTGGATATAGATGGAACTAAATTCTCTATTTTAAGCTTATCATTAACTAAAAACGGAGATATCACAGCAAATAAAAGTTATAAATATGCTGTTGTAGTTGGAGATTACGAAAAGAATTTATTAGATAAGATGATTGATGGAGTTAATCTAGGTAATGTTGGGGATAAGATAAAGGGAATGATAAAAAGTGGGACATACAATATGATTCCAGATATAAATACTCAAATTGGCGGCTTGATAGATAAAGGTAAAAATGAGTTTGATAAAACTATAGATGGAATAAGTGATGGGATAAATGACATAAATGACTCCTTAGATGATCTTACTGATGCTCTTAAAGATAAGAATAATGATGTTGATGATGCTTGGGATAAAGTGTTTGATAGGTATGATAATGATAAAGGCTGGGGAAAACATGATGGATATATATATTATTATGATAAAGATGGAGTTAGTTTAAAAGGTGTACAAAAGATAAATGGAAAAATATATTATTTTAATAGAATTGATGGGGCCATGGAAACAGGTTGGCAGATTGTAGATGGTAAGAAGTGCTACTTCGATAAGAAAAAGGGCTGTGAACTGTTTAACCAATGGGTACAAGATGGTGATGATTGGTATTATGTTGGTGAAGATGGAGCCGTTAAAAAGATGGAGTGGGTCAATTATAATGGTAAATATTATTACTTAAAAGCTGATGGGAAGATGGTAAAGGATTGGTTTAAAGTTGATGAGTACTGGTATTATTTTAATAATGATGGATCAATGTCAACTTCAACTTGGAAATCGTCTAATGAAAAATGGTATTATTTAAAAGATAATGGACAGGCGGCTAGTGATTGGCTTAACTTGGGCAGTAACTGGTACTATTTTAAGAATACATCAGGAGAAATGCAGATAGGTTGGTTTAGAGCTAATGGAAATTGGTATTATTCAAATGATGATGGCTCAATGAAAACAGGATGGATTTATTCTAAGAATAATTGGTATTATTTAGATGAAGGTACGGGTGTAATGAAAAAAAATGAATGGGTAGTTATTGATGGTAAAAACTATTATTTTAATATTAATGGAGAAATGGTAACGGGATCAAGATATATAGATGGAACAAAATATGTGTTTGGTTCAGATGGAACCTTATATTAATTGAAGTCATGAATTAAATCTAAGGGGGAAGACGGCAACCTTCCTCCTTAGATTTTTAAATTATACTCAATATGGGATATTTAATGTAAAATGGTATTATATCTATATAGTTATTCAAAAAAGCTTCGATAATAAATAGAGTAATAAGATAAATTCAGGAATATTATTTGGATAATTGTGTGATAAGAATTCAATTGTTCAAAAGTACATATTATCTCTGTTAAATTTTATTATAATAGTTGTTTGAATTATGGTAAGACAAAAGTACTTTTTAATATAAGGTACTATGAAAAATATAAGATAGGGGTAGATTTGATGAAATGGAAGTTTATAAATAAAATAATTTCAGCAATTACCATTTCTATGACATTATTCACTCTAATTCCATTAAGGGCTTCAGCCGAATGGGTAAATGATTATCAAGGGAATTTTTATTATATGCAAGATAATCAAAAAGTTACAGGATGGAAGAGGATTGACGGACAGATATATTATTTTGATGGAAATGGGAAAATGCAAACAGGATGGATCAAAGCAGGCTCTTCATGGTACTTCTTGCAAAATGATGGAGCACTGAAAACTGGGTGGATTAATTATAATAAGAAATGGTATTATGCAGATTCAAGTGGTGTAATTCAAACAGGAATTGTTAATATCTCAGGAAAAGTTTATATTTTTGACGATAACGGAGCGATAAAGACAAATAATACAGTTATAAATGGAGAGTTTTACACTATTGGTTATGATGGAGAAGTCGTTGGAACTAAAATGCCAACTCCAGAAAAAGAGTATGATGATTCAGGAAATTGCATTCAGGTATTGAAGAATACTGACAATAAGGTAATTACCTCTCCAACTGACTCGAAATTTAATGAAGTTATTGAGGATAAAACTGAATCGGATGACAATCCAAATGAAGGAAGAAGCTTTAAAGTTTTACTTAAAGATTCAGATGGATCAGAGCTTAAAACTAAAACTGTTAAATATGGTAAGTCATTTGACTTATATAAGCCAACTAAGGATGGACGTATTTTTGCAGGATGGAATGCTAAAAGCAATGGATCTGGAAAGAGCTACGATGCAGATGATAGTATAAAAGTAGAAGAAGATATAATATTATATGCACAATGGAAAGAAGATACATCAGTTTATGTAGAAGATATTAATATAAAAGGAAACTCAAATGTTACTGTAAATAAATCAGTTACAATGACAGCAGAAGTATCACCAAGTAATGTTACTAATGCAGATGTGACATGGTCTGTTTCTGATGAAACTGGAAAAGCAACTATTGATAGCAATGGAGTATTGACTGGAGTATCAGCTGGTACAGTTATGGTGAAGGCAACTGCAAAGGACGGCTCTGATGTAAGTGGAACAAAGGTAGTTACAGTTACAAACACAGATGTAGTGGTTCCAGTAAGTAAGGTTACAGTAAGTGGTCAATCAGGAGAATCAACAATAACAACTGATGGAGGAACTCTTCAAATGAAGGCAAGTGTGTCTCCAGAAGATGCAAGCAATCAGGGTGTAACTTGGGAAGTTCAAAATAATACAGGAAGCGCATCTATTGATTCTTCAACTGGGCTTTTAAAGGCAATATCTAATGGAACAGTTACAGTAAAAGCAACTTCAAATAATAATGTTGTTGGAAGTATGACAGTAACGATAAGCGGACAAAGTACAAAGATATTGGTAACCGATATGGAGATTACTACAACTAAAACTGATTTTGCAATTACAGAAGATGGTGGAACATTACAATTGAACTTAAATATAACTCCAACTACTGCAACTAACAAATCAGTAAAATGGTCGATTAAGTCTGGAGAAGACAAAGCCACAATTAATAGTTCAACTGGACTTTTAAAGGCGGTAACAAATACAAATGGAACACCAGTAACTGTACAAGCAGAAGCATTGGATGGTAGTGGAGTAGTTGCAACTAAAGATGTTACTATAATTGGTCAAAAAATTAAGGTTTCTAAAATTACTATAGATGGACCAGATTCAGTAACAGGAACTGGAAAAGTAACCATGAATAAAACTGTATTACCAAAAAATCCAACTAATGGTGCGGTAGCATGGTCTGTTGAGAATAACACAGGAAGTGCTACAATTGATGCCAATACTGGTGAATTAACTCCAAAATCAAATGGAAAAGTAACAGTAAAAGCGATCGCTACTGATGGATCTGGTATTAGTGGTACTATTGAAGTCACTATAAGTGGCATAGATAGTAATATAGCTGCAACCAAGATTAATATAGCAACAAAGGATGGAGTGGCTTTATCAATACCAGAAGATGATGGAACACTTGAATTGATAGCTAGTTTATTGCCAAGTTATGCTACCACAAAATCAGAAGCTGTAAATTGGGAAGTTATTAGTGGAAGTGATGGCGGAAGTGCTAAGATTGAAGGTGGAACAGTAGGAAGTTCTATAAATATAAGAGGAGTGACTAATGGAACAGTTACAGTAAAAGCAAGTGTAATAAATGCAGATGGCACAACCGCAATTGGAAGTGCAACTGTAAGAATAGCTGGACAAATTACAAATGTAACAGACATAATAATAAGTCCTGATGAAGCTCCAGAAGTAGTGGTTGGTGGAACATTGCAGATGAGCGCTAGTGTAGATCCCAATAATGCAACATATAAAATAGTGAACTGGTCTGTTTCCAATGGAACGGGAACAGCAACAATTACCTCTTCAGGATTATTAACAGGAGTATCTTCTGGAGATGTTAAGGTGATAGCTACTGCAGATAATGGAAAAGGAATTAGCAAATATATAACAGTAAAAGTAATTCCACAAGTTAAAATTACTAAAATTACAGTTAATGCGCCAGATGGAAGTGGAAATGAAATAGCGGATGGCGGAACATTAAAAATGACTGCAAGTTTTGAACCAACAGGGGCAACTAGTAAAAGTGTGACTTGGTCAGTAACGCCTGGAACAGGGAAAGCAACAATTGATAGCAATGGGCTATTAACTGCAGTATCAAATGGAACGGTTACTGTAAATGCAACTGCAACAGATGGATCAAAAGTTGTGGGAAGTCTTCCTATAACTATAAGTGGTAAAGTAGGAACAATAACTGTGGCAGGAACAGGAAATATTTCCACAATAGTTATTCCAAATGGTACGTTGCAAATGTTAGCAACGGTAGGGCCAACAGATGCAGTTAATAAAACAATAGCTTGGTCAGTAACTCCTGCAACAGGAAAAGCAACAATTGATAGCAACGGGATTTTAACTGCAGTATCAAATGGAACAGTTACTGTAAATGCGACTGCAACAGATGGGTCTGGAATTGTCGGGCAGTCAGTTGTAACAATAAATGCAGCATCTGGAATTACAATAAATCAATTAAGTGGCACACCAGTAGCTGTTGGAAACACAGTAAAATTTAAGTCAGATATGATTCCAACTAGTGTAGTAGGTAAAAAAGTGGTATGGTCTGTAAGTAATATAGACGGAACAAATACGGATCTTGCGACTATTAATTCAACTGGAGATTTAACAGCAGATTTAACAGCTTTAAAACAAGGCAGCGTTAATATAAAAGCAACTCTTGATGATGGATCAGGAATATCAGTTACAAAAACAATAATAATAAATCCAAATAGTTAAAGAGTGTATAAAATACTAAAGGAAAAATGGTCAAGTTGTAGTTTTATGACTTGACCAAATAATTAGGAAAGATAAGGGGGAGAACTTAATTGTGAAGTATGAATATTTAAGGAAATCTATTGCAGTAAGTCTTGCTATTTCATCATTAATTACTGTAGTTCCAGTAAAGTCTTTAGCTGCATGGATTGAAAACTATGATGGGAGTTGGAGTTATGCAGATATGTATGGTTATGCTAATGGAGGATGGAAGCAAATAAACGGAATTTGGTATTACTTTGATTCTTATGGATTAATGAGAACTGGATGGATTCTTGACAACGGAGAGTGGTATTATACTGATCTAAGTGGAGTAATGCAAACAGGTGTAATTCAAATAGAAGGAAAGATTTATATATTTTCAGAAAACGGTGCAATGCAGAAGGGAACTTCTATTATAAATGGAAGGATCTATAACCTTGATGATAGTGGAGCTTGTATAGGAAATGATTATCCAATACCGACTAAAAGTTTTGATTATTATGGAAATAATACACTTCCATATGTACCAAATCAAATAATTGATGAGGACTCAAAAATGTCAAAGGATATTCCTACAGACCCTTCAAAGGAAGTAAAAAAACAATATAAAGTTAAGTTTAAAGATCCTGAGGCTGAGGACGATGATGATGAGTTACTTAGGACAAAAACTGTTGATGAAGATACAATGCTTACTTTATATAAACCAGTTAAAAATGGGTATACTTTCATTGAATGGAATACAAAAAGTGATGGCGATGGTACAAGCTACGAGTATGATGATAGAATAAAAATAACTAAAGATATTACATTATATTCTCAGTGGAAGAAAAATGAAAACACAAGTGATGAAACTACTATAAAAGTAGACAATATAGTAGTTTTAGGACCAGTTTCTGGAACTACAGAGATGAGTTCAATAACCACTAAGGGTGGAAGTTTACAAATGAGTAAAAAGGTATATCCTACCAATTCAGATAATCAAAAAGTAAAGTGGCTAGTTGTAAACGAGGATGGATCAGCAACAATAAGTGATACTGGCAAGCTAATAGCGGTATCAAATGGAAAAGTTATTGTAAAAGCAGTTGCAACTGATGGCTCAGGAGTTATAGGAACTAAAGAAATAAAAATAAGTGGTCAATAAAAAGTATGTATAGACCTGCACAAGAATATGCTTGGAACAAACTTATTCTTGGCAGGTATTTTTTATATTTAAAATTTTACTTATCTAAGTATTTAATCAGAATAAAATGCAGAAATTAAACTATAAATATATTTAAAATATAATAAATATAGAGTGTGTTATTATAAATTATTTTTAATTAAGAATCATGAAACTAATATTCATTATGGTAATATAGTTATGTTTAGTGTAAGATATGTATATTAGGGGAATTGTGTAAGATAAATTATATTTTAACAAGGGGGGAATAACTTGAAGATTTTAAATATTGCGCATAGAGGTTATAGTGGAAAGTTTGATGAGAATACAATGTTGGCATTTAAAAAAGCGATTGAGTATAATGCTGATGGAATAGAGGCAGATGTTCAGCTTTCTAAGGATGGAGTTCCAATTATACTTCATGATGAGACTTTAGATAGAACTACAAATGGCCATGGTTTTGTTAAAGATTATACTCTAGATGAACTAAAGATATTTAGAACTAAAAGTGTACCGGAAATTCAACTTTTAAAGAATGATTCTTTGCAGGAAATGGCACATTTAAAGTTAAATATGACAACAGAAAGAAACTATGAGGAAGGTAAACAAGTCGGTAGCTATAAGGTTGGGAAATATACTATGGAAGAAGCAGAATATTTTCAAAACAGAGGTGGAGAGGAAATACCAACTCTGCGAGAACTATTAGAGCTTGTTGCAGACTCTGATTTGAAAGTATTAAATTTGGAACTTAAGAATAGTGTCATAGAATATAAAGGACTAGAGAAAAAAGTTTTGTCTATGATTGATGAATATAATTTAAGAGATAAGGTTATAATATCAAGCTTTAATCATACTAGTTTAGTAAAAGTAAGAAAACTTGAGAATAATAAAAAGATCACTTTAGGTGCTCTGACAGAAACTATACTAGTTAATGTACCTAAATATTTGAAAGCCATTTCCGTTGATTGTTATCATCCTCATTTTTCAAGTATATTAAACGAAGAATATATTAAAGAAATTAAAGATGCAGGAATAAAAGTAAATCCATATACGGTTAATAGTTTAGTTGATATGAAAAAGGTGATAATGGTTGGAGTAGATAGTATAATTACGAATGAAGTTGAACTTTTAAATACATTATTATAAAAGTTTTTAATATTAGGAAATTATAATTTAGGGTAACCTCCAAAATAACTATGATCAATAATTTAAAGATTATATTTACTTTTATGTAAACGAAATTATATTAGATTTAGAATTTGAATCCTGTTATATTAAAATGTAAGGCTGTCTCCAAAAGTATCTATTTCTTTTGAGACAGCCTTGTTATAGTAAACCTAGGAGAGGTTTAAAAGAGCATATTATTTAGGTTAATATATTACGTATATTATTAAGCGTATAGTTTATATCTGATAATTTATACCCAAGCACCGCTTGCAGATAATCTATATCCGTTAATTACTGTATTAGCAGCCATAGCACCATTTGAATATAGATAGTACCAAGTTCCATTATCATTTAACCAACCAGTTTGCATAGCACCAGAACCGTTTAAGAAATACCAAGTACCATTAACGTTAGCCCAGCCAGTAGCCATAGCACCCGATTGATTTAAATAGTACCAAGTTCCATTTAAATTCAACCAACCAGTAGCCATAGCACCTGACGAATTCAAGTAATACCAAGTTCCATTTAAGTTTAACCAGCCAGTAGCCATAACACCATCAGCTTTTAAATAGTACCAAGTTCCGTTTAGGTTTAACCAACCAGTAGCTTTAGTTCCATCTTCTTTATTATAAGTCCAAGTTCCATCAGTAGCTTGCACCCATCCTGTTTTTACTACTGGAGTATCATCAGGATCACTATTAGACTGTTTTCCACCAATTACTGAATATACATCATCGTCTTGGCTCCAAGCAACGATATTATCTTTATCATAAACTGAGAATTCATCAAATGATCCGTCTACTCTGTATACTTTGTCCCAATCATCAGTATTATCAAATTTGTAGATATATCCACCATCTAATCTCCAAAGATTTCCGTCAACATCTGTTTGAACAGCAGCACCTTGGTTTTTGCTGTTTTCACAATCTTCTTTGCTTTGATCTTCCTCATCAGCGTAATAGAATCCGCTGCTTGATTTTAATGTATAAGCTCTAACAGTAACTTTATCATTATTATTAATTTCAGAATTGTAAGCTATAAGTTTTCCTCCAGCTACAGTATAGTTAGTTGTAGTAACTATATTACCTGAAGTATTTATAAATAATTCCTCAGCATCTAACTTTTTACCATCTTTATCAGAAAGTGCGTAAGTAGTTACAGTTTTAGCATATTTAGCGTCATCAACATCACCAGAAGCTTGAGTTTTTGAAATTTTTTGAATAGCTTTGAAAGATACAACTTGTCCGTTGTTTTCAACTTTAAATATATCATTGCTATTATTTGGATCAATTTTAACACCATTTATTTCACTAATTGTAGCAGCCGCACCAGTAGTAATAGTTACCTTTACAGTTGCAAGTCTATATATATAATCTTTATCTTGTGCCAATACTCTATCTTGAACAACACTTGCACTTAATTTATCAGATCCACTAATATTAGTTCCATTAATAATTCCATCAGCTGCATCGTAAGCGTCGTTTGTGTTCTCTATTGTATCTGTCTTTGTTAATGTAGTACCTGAAGCACTTGAAGCAGTTGTTGTAACCTTAACTTTACCTAAGTTATAGTCCGCATCAATGTAATTACCTTTTTCGTCAGTAAATACATTAAATGTTTGATGGGCTACATCCAATCCATTTAATCCATTAACATTTTTATCTATAGATTTTTGAGCGGCTTTATATTGTGTATAATACCAAACTTTATTATACTTTGCTCCTGGAATTAAATCGAATAGGTCACCATGATTTGAATCTTTAATAGTATTTGCTTCAGTTTCGTTATATCTATCATCTGTATCATCTTTTATTTTTTTTCTTAAAGCAGCAGCTGCATCATCTTCAGTATCACCTTTAATGTCATCATCAGTTACAGTACCCTTATCTAAATCAACAGTGTAGTCTCCGTCTGATATATCTAAATATTTTTCTCCAAATAGAACTGCGTCATCTCCTGAATCAACATCTTCCAATTTATTAAATTTACCGTTAGCTAAATAGTAAGCTTCTTCATCATCATTGATTTCCCCATCAATATAAGCTCTACCATCCTTATATGCTATTGCATTATAGATAGTCCCATCATCAGCGCTAATTCTTTTTATCTCAGCAGCATTAACGCCACTAAAAGGTACTAATGAAGCAACTGTTGCTGCTGCTACTAATAGTGATGTTACCTTTCCCATTCCTCTTATCATAATATTGTCCTCCTCTTATGAAAATAAAATTTAATAGTATTTAAGCTAATTAAAATATTTAGCTAATAGTTATGAATGAATAATCAATTAAATGTAATATTATTAATATACAGGTAAGATTTTGTCATTCACTATAATATACAACTCTTTAAACAGTACTTGGTACTTTTTTAAGTGGTAAATTTTCTTAAGATTTTCTTAACGTGTCTTAAGAAAATCTTAAGGAGGTTGATTTTATAAATAAGATCTGAATATCGAATGAAAGAAGAGCTATACCAAATAGATTTGATATAGCCCAATTATTAAGATATCCTCTATCTAATCCAAGCGCCTGAAGCATTTAATTTATATCCATCAACAATTGTGTTAGATAACATTGAACCTGATGCGCTTAGATAGTACCAAGTTCCATTATCATTTAACCAACCAGTCTTTATAGCACCTGATGATTGTAAGTAATACCAAGTTCCATTATCATTCAACCAGCCAGTTTTCATGGCACCTGAGCCAGTTAAGAAATACCAAGTTGATCCATCCTTGATCCAGCCAGTAGCCATGATGCCATCTGCTTTAATATAGTACCAAGTTCCGGAATCATTAACCCATTGTCCTTTTAATTGATTTCCATTAGTGTTGTAGAAAGTCCAGCCTGCATCAGTTTTAACCCATCCTTTATTTACTACAGGAGTTGTTGGTTCAGCTGGGGTTGTTGGAATTGTCTCCTTTCCACCTATTACCGAATAAACTTCATTATTTTTATTCCAAGTTACGATATTATTATCATCGTAAACTGAAATTTGATCAAAAGAACCATCGACCTTATATACTTTCGTCCAGTCTTCATTATTATCCCACTTATAGATATATCCGGCGTCTAATCTCCAAAGATTTCCGCTTACATCTGTATCAACAGCACTTTTAGAACCATTTACTTTAACATCTTCACTTGATTCGTCAGCTAAATCAACATAATAATATCCATTTTTTGACGTTAATGTTGCCGTTCTAACTTTTAAATTTGAACTATTAGCTGTGTAACCAACTAACTTACCGTTGGCAACAGTATACTTATCATAGGAAAAAGACTCATTTTTTCCGTCCTTATCAGAAATAACATAAGTTGTTACTGATTTAGCGTACTTAGCTCCATCGATGTTTCCTGAAGCTTGCGATTTTGATATTTTTTGAATTACATTGAAACTTACTGTACTAGTGCCAGAACCCAATGTGCTATTGTTTACAGTAAATGTATGTCCGCTATCAACAGTGACATCCATTCCATTAATTTTAGTTATTTTAGCTCCATTAGCGGCACTTACAGTAACCTTCGCTGTTCTATAAATATAGCTACTATCTTGTCCAATTATTTTTCCAGTAGAAGCATCAATGCTTGCTGATATTTTATCTTTTCCTGTAATAGAATTAGTGCTATCAGCATCATAAGTATCGTCTGTGTTAGCTACAATTATTGTTTTTGATGTAGATGAAGATGCAACTGTAGTTACTTTTAGTGATCCTAAATTATAATCAGCATCAATGTAGTTTCCTTGAGCATCAGTATATACATTTAATTTAGTAATTGCTCCATTTGTTGAATTGTCTTTTGAATATTCAAATTTATACCATGGATCTGAAAATTTATTCCCTGGAAGCTCTACATTCGTTAATTTTTGAATTGTTTCAGCTTCAGTTTTGTCGAATCTTCCATCATTGTCTTTTTTAAGATTCTTTCTTAGAGCTGAAGCAGCATCATCTTCTGCATTTTCTTTTATAGATTCATCAGTTACAGAACCGTTATCTAAATTAATGAAATAATCACCATTTTCTACGTTCACATATTTAGAACCGTAGATTTCAGAAGAGGATCCACTATCAATATCTGATAGATTATTGTATTTACCGTTTGCTAAGTAGTAAGCAGCTTCATCCTTGTTATTAATTTCTCCATCAATATAAAATTTACCATCTTTGTATGCTGTTGCGCTGTATATAGTACCTTCTTGTGAGTCGATTTTTTTATAATCAGCCGCATGAGCAGGCACTATTGAAATAATAGCAGCTGCAGCTACTAGTAGTGATGTTGCATTAGTTAATCTTTTTAGCATAATTTATCCTCCATTTTATATAATATTTTATTTAAATATTTTTTTATTTTTTCGAAATTAAAAGTGATATTTAACTTTTTCGCTATATTATACAAAATATATGTGAAAATTTTGGTACTCTTTTTGGAAAAATATCAAAATTATAAGAAAATTAAGGGTAATGATGATTCGTATTTTAATATAATATACATTCCTTTAAGTATTATTAGGTAACTTTTACTTTGGCTTGACGTGATATCTGTATATAAAATCTAGTGTGAGTTTATAAATGATAATTAATTAGAAATATAGAATAGGTTATGAAGTTCTGAGATCAATAAAGAATTTAAGGTGAAAATAGTGTTATATAGGAATAGAAAAATTAGAGAAGTATGAAATATATGCAGTTAGGGATCAATTTAGATATAGAAATATTATTGTTTATAGCATAAAAAATAACAAGGTAAGCTATACCATCGTTTAGATAAGGATGTATATAAACGACAGTATAGAAAACCTTGTCCTTTTATAAAGGAATAATTAGATTAAAACTATCTAATCCAAGCTCCATTAGAGCCTAATACATAACCATCAACAGTTGTGTTATATAACATAGCCCCTGATGAATTTAAATAATACCAAGTTCCATTATCATTTAACCAACCAGTAGCCATAGCTCCTGATGAATTTAAATAGTACCAAGTTCCATTTAAGTTTAACCAGCTAGTAGCCATAGCTCCTGATGGATTTAAGTAATACCAAACTCCATTTAAGTTTAACCAACCAGTAGCCATAACACCATCAGTGTTTAGATAATACCAAACTCCATTTAAGTTTAACCAGCCAGTAGCCTTAGTTCCATCTTCTTTATTATAAGTCCAAGTTCCATCAGCAGCTTGTACCCATCCAGCGGTTGTAGTTGGAGGATTAGTGTTATTATCATCAGAAGATTTTCCACCTATTAATGAATAAACATCATCATCTTCGCTCCAAGCAGCTATATTGTCTTTATCATAAACTGAAAGTTCATCAAAAGATCCATCAACTTTGTAGACTTTGTCCCAATCATCTGTATTATCAAATTTATAGATATATCCACCATCTAATCTCCATAGGTTTCCATCAACGTCTGTTTGAACAGCTGATGTCTTATTATCTTGAGAACTTACTTCACAATCTTCTTTACTTTCATCTTCTTCGTCGGCATAGTAGTATCCGCCTTTTGTCTTTAATGAATATGCTCTGACAACAACTTTTTTATACTCATTCATTTCTGTATTGTAGGCTATAAGCTTTCCATTAGCTACAGTAAATTTAGTATCTTCATTGATAGTGCCATCAGTATTTAAGAATAAGTCTTTAGCATCTAGGTTTTTACCATCTTCATCAGAAAGTGCATAAGTAGTTACAGTTTTTGCATATTTAGCTCCATCAACATCATCAGAGTCTTGAGCCTTGGATATTTTTTGAATAGCCTTGAATGATACAGTTCTTCCATCATTTTCAACTTTAAATATTTGTGGTTTGTCGTTTGGGTTTGTTGGGTTAAGTTCAACACCATTTATTTCACTTATTCTAGCAGTAACACCAGCACCAGTAGTTACATTTACTTTTATAGTTGCAAGTCTATAAATATAATCATCATCTTGTGTCAATATTTTATCTTGGGAAACACTTGCAGTTAGTGCATCATCCTTACCAGCAGCATCGTATTTATCATTAGTATTTTCTATTGTTTCTGTTTTAGGTGATGCACCACTAGCAGTGGTTGTAACCTTAACTTTTCCTAAGTTATAGTCAGCATCAATGTAGCCACCTTTTGTGTCAGTATAAACATTAAAAAATTGTTTTGATGCATCTGTTCCTTTTAATCCATTAACATTATCATTCACAGCCTTATCTGCTGCTTTATACTGTGTATAATACCAAGGAGATTTATATTTAGCGCCTGGAAGTATATTTAATTTAGTTAAATCTTCAGTATCATCTTTATTTTCGTCTATCATGTTTTTTGCAAAGTCTTCATCATATCTGTCATCAGTATCGTCCTTAATTTTTTTTCTTAAATCTCCGGCAGCATCGTCGGCTATATCACCTTTGGTATCATCATCAGTTACACTACCTTTATCTAAGTCTACAGTGTAATCACCATCGTCTATATCAAGATATTTTTCTCCGAATAAATCAGCATCGTCTCCTGAATCTACATCTTCTAATTTATTAAACTTTCCATTAGATACATAATAAGCTTCTTCGTCATCATTAATTTCTCCATCCACAAAGAACTTACCATCTTTGTAAGCTACTGCATTATATACAGTGCCATCATCTGAATCAATTTTCTTTACATCTGCAGCATATGCAGGAACTAAAGACATAACTGAAGCAGCTGCTACTAATAAAGATGTAATTTTGGTTGCTCTTTTAAACATAATTTTTTTCCTCCCTAATAATTAAAAATTTAATATAAAAATAAAATTTGTTAACAAAACTTATAATTTATCTAAAAGTTTTGAAACTAACAGAAATTAATATAATATAGTTTATATTCCACTAAATCATTATATAGTAAAAAAGTTACAAAAATGTTATGA